>JANXMB010000022.1 GCA_025354865.1 Acetobacteraceae bacterium
CCGCGACCTGAATCGAGGCAACCTCTGCCTGACGGTGATGGCGATGGAACGGCAGGATCATGCCGCTCGGGGTATGGGTTCGATCGGTCAGAACGACGACCATACCGGCCTCCATACAGGCGGAGATCAGCGCAGCCGTCAGCGAAACCTGCGGGGTGTCGATCACCATCCAGGCGATATCCTCGATTGGCAGCCGCAGGTCCCCATCGTCGCGGGCGACCGCGATCTGACCGTCCACAAGGGACAGTCGACAAGCCTGAGTTATGTGCACACCGCGCCATGCCATGTACGAATCTCGCCAGTAATCGGCGCCCTATTCCCGAGGCGATCGACGTAGAATTTCGAAAATTCGAGCAATGTTTTCGAACCGGGCCTCCCAACGGTTAGCCGGGAGCTTTCGTGAGACGATATGGTGATGCCGCCGCCAGAGATATCGAAACCTCTGTAATAACCCGCGATTATTTCACCCTTACTCGTTACGACCTCTATCAGGCTATTAGTATAAAGACTGAAATGAAAATCGAAGCTGGAATCGATCCGTGTCCATTCTGATTCCGATTTGTGCGCGACAGCCGCCCGATCGGGCGGCGCCGGCCATTTCTCTCGATCCGCCACCTGATGGGGATAGATCGGCACCAAATAAAACTCCCGCTTCCCGCGCTTGTTCGCCTTCGCGAACACATCGACTCGCACCATATCGCCGCGATCCGCTGTTCCGCCGCGCACACATACCGCCACTTTCGATTTGCTTGCCACCCGCACCTTCCGGATCGTGTCGCCCTTGGGCGACTTTGGCAGGTCGCCCTTCGGCTTCCCGGCCTCGATCCAACGTCGTAATTCCGCGACCAATTCATCCCGCAATTTTGCGGGATCGGCGATCCGCCCGTAGGGAGATGGCACGGGAATCAGTTCCAAGTCCGCGAGCGTCAGTTTCTCGATCGCTTTCCGCTCGAACACAACGGCCTTGCCATCGACCTCTCGCACTTGCTTGATTGTCGCGGCATGCGCCTCCCCCCTAGCGCGCCGGCGCTCGGCACGGGATACGAAGACGCTGTTGACGACCTCGCGGACAGCGTCGCGGAAACCATGCGCGGGCGGGGGCACGAAGTCGAAATCCCAGCCCCTTGCAAGGCCTTGGCGCTCCGCCTCCTGCGCGGCCATCGTTAGTTTTTGCAACCAGGATTCGCTGGTGGCGGCGACCACGATGGCGTCCAGCGCGTGATGCCGGTCGTCGTCCAGTCGTTTGCCGTCTTTGTCCTTCTTCAGATCGTCCAACCCCCACGCGCGGCGCAGTTTCGCCGTCAACTGACCGGGTCGAGCCAACACATGGCGGCGACCATCGCTCGGGTAGAGGCGCGCGAGCAGGTCCAGTAACAATCGCGTGGCATATCTTGTGTCGTTCAGGTTTCGGCTGCGGAAGGTGTCTTCCACTTCCTTCGCGTTTTTACGCAGGTAGAATGCGCCTTTCTTGCGGCCGCGCATTTCTTTGCAGCCTTCCACCCTGGCGGCGAAAGCGGACCAGTCCAGGCCGTCGGCTTCGAACCATTCGAACGGGGTGCGGCCCTTCTTGGCCTGATTGGCCCGGGTCGTGCAAAGCGTCTTGTTCCAGAAACTGTCGTCACCGAAACGGCTCCAGGGGAGGATGTGATCCACCTGCACCTTGTTGTCGGCCGCCATAAGAGCACCGGGCGGGATCGGGTCGTCGGAGTAAAGGCAGCGACCCTGCTGTTCTTTCCAAAGTTCGTAACGCAGAAGGTCGTCCCGGTTCGGCGGGTGTCCGAACAGATCGTTGAATTCCAGCCGCACCTTATCGAGTTGCTTGTTGCGATCCTCGATACCTTTGGAGATTTTATCCCGCTCTTCGACACCTTTGCCAATGTCGCGCGCCAGTTCGACATGAATGTAGTCCGGCAGACCATAAACGTGGATCATCGCACGAACCTGTTTCAACATCTCGGTCACCGCTTTGCGGGCGACCGGGTTGCGGACATCCTGGAGTTCGACCTCCCGCCTTGCGGCGTGGTCGTATCCAACGTCCTTACAGGCTTCCGAATAGACGAGCCCTCGGCTCAGTGCTGGCAGCAAATTCCGGGCCGCTTTGGCCGAGATATGGCCGGATTTGACGAATTGGCTGAATGCCCCGGCTTCGACGCCCTCCATCAGTACTTCCAGGATCGGCGATTCGACGCCTGCTTCCACTAAGCCCAGGCGAATCCGCGCCGGGTCCTCACGGAACGAAAGAACCTCGGCAATACGATCGCGCATAACCGGGTTGTGCATCAATACCCGCCAGCCGGCCTCCCCCACTAGACTGCGCAACGTGGCGGTGCCTTCGGCAGCGTTGCCGGCTCGGGCGACGAAATCGTTTTTGCCCTCGTCGGCTTCGGTCACACCCACGAAGCGAACCGCTGCATCCAGGTCGAGTGTTTTACGCAGCCAGCGCCAGGTCAATTTCTTCTGCGCCCCGAAATCGACCACCGCCCGTCCGATCTGCTCGGCGGTAAGCGGCCAGTCCTGTCGCCCTCGCGCAGTCAATCGAAGGGTGGCGAGGCGGGAGAGGAAGCGGAACATCTCGAACGCATAAGACCGCCGAGCTGCGCAGTTTTCGGTGGGTTCGAAGCCACAGGTAGCGACCATATGCTCGCTGTCCTGCAACGGTCGCTGGAAGAACGCAATATCGGAGTACGAGGCTTCTAGATCTTCGGTCGCGACAGAGTTGCCTAGCCGGCGCTGGGCGGCGAACAGGGTGCGGACTTCGTGTTCGTGGTCGCTTCGCTGAATGGATCGGTCGAAATTCAAGCCGCGATTGTGCTTGCGTTCCCGGTATTCGGGGTGATTGGCGAACAACTGGCCGATCGAACTGTATCCCGCCAGCCGTTCCTGGGTGGTGGCGATGCCCCTCTTCATCTTCGATGTCTCATCGGCGGCATTGGTTGCCGCTTCCCGTTTCGCATTGGAACGGAAGCCACGATGGCGGGCGATATGCCCGAGGGCGACGGCCAATTCTCGCCCTGTCAGAACACGATCGAGCCCATCGGCGCGCAACTGCCAGGGGTCGTTGGCCGTACCGGCGATCGGCGCCAAGGCCTTGCGGTCGTTGTCCGGTAGTAACCCAAGGCCATGGAACAGACTGCGAAATGCGGCCATGCGCTGGCTACGGCGGTGAATGACGTGCCGCTGACCACGATGTTCGCGTCGAACGGCGTTGGTCGGCTGACGCTCCTTGTCGGTTTCGGGCGCATCGAATGTTCGTGTCCCAGCGGCAACAATCGAACCGCTGTCGTCATCGAGTTCGAGAACGGCCCAGCCGATCGTGGCAATGCCGCCATCGATGCCGAAAATACGCATAAGCCGTTTCCCCTTGGAATGAGCGCTTGACAGGGTGGAACAGACCGACCAGAGTAACAATGGGAAATCGGTAGGAAAGCCACGGCAAGGTGGTTTTTCTAAATCACCGTAGGATTACCCCAGAATCTGGCGACAGATTCTGGGGGATTCTTTCGGAGACGCAGATAAATTGTTTTACCGCAATATCGGTTGGTTTTATGACCGATACAGCGAATCAAACGACGCTCTGGTATACTTTGTATCGAACACGCGGGCGGCGCGTTACTCAACGCCAGCGCTTCACCCCGCCGGCATCGTCCGACAGCGCCAGTTCGCCACGGCCGCGCATGTAATTGACGTGGGCCAGGACCTCCCCGAAGGCGAAACCGGTCTGGTGCGCGTCCAGCGCGCGGTCGAACAGGCAGGGCACCAGTTCCGCAACGGAAAGCGGCTTGGCGCGGCAGGCGTCGGCGATCGCGCCGCAGCGTTGCTCGTGGTGCGTAAGCAGTTCCTCGACCCGTGTATGCAAACCGTAGAACGGCAGGCCGTGGCCGGGCAGCACCAGGACGTCGTCGGCCAAGGTGGCGCGCAAGTGGCGGAGCGAGGCGAGGTAGGCAGCCAGGGGATTTTCCTCGGGCTCGACCGGGTGGACGCCGACATTGGGCGAAATACGAGCGATCACCTGATCGGCCGCGAAGAACAGGCGATCGGCGGGGTTGGACAGCATGGCTTGCTCCAACGCGTGGCCCCCGGCGGTGGCAACCGCGAAGTCGCGCCCGCCGATCGGCAGCACGGTGCCATCGGCGATGCGATCGTAGCTCGATGGCACGCCGGTCGTCAGGGACAAGTAATGATGGCCGCGCCCGAGCACGGCGTCGGTATGTTCGCGCGACAGGCCGTGGGTGCGGTAGAAGCTGCGATGTGCCTCCCCGCTCATGTCGCCGGTCCCCAGCCGGGCGGTGACGCTGAACAGATATTCGGTGCGCGGCATGCTCAGCGCCAGGCCGAAACGTTCGTGCAACCAGTTGGCCAGTCCGACATGATCGGGATGGAAATGGGTGACGACCATACGGCTCAGGCGCATGCCTTGCAGCGGGCCGGCCAGCACTGCCTCCCACCCCGCGCGGCAATCGTCGGTGTCGAGACCGGTGTCGAGCACCAGCCAGCCGCCGACGTCCTCGATCAGGTAGATGTTGATGTGATTGAGCTGAAACGGCAGCTTGAGCCGGATCCACTTGACCCCGGGTGCGACGTCCAGCGCCTCCCCCAAGGTGGGATATTTCGGAAAGGGGTAGTTGAGTTCGTGCTGCATTGCGGCAGGATACCGGAAAATTGCGGCCAGGAATATCCAACGGAGGAAAATGCGACGAGCGCGCACCTTGTGCCGGGGGGCGGTCCGTTCGATGGTGCGGCAACGGAAACGACGGGACGATGGCACATGGTTCAGGACGCAACGACTTACGACTACATCGTCACCGGCGCCGGTTCGGCCGGCTGCGTGCTGGCTGCGCGGCTGAGCGAGAGCGGCAAATACACGGTGCTGCTGCTCGAAGCCGGGGGGGAGGACAAAAGCTTCTGGATCCACACGCCGATGGGTTACGCCAAGACCTTCGTCGATGGCCGGGTGAACTGGAAATTCGAGAGCGAGCCGGAAAAGGAGCTGAACGGGCGCACCATGTATCAGCCGCGCGGCAAGGTGCTGGGGGGAACCAGTTCCATCAACGGCATGATCTACATGCGCGGGACCGGCGCCGATTACGACCAGTGGCGCCAACTGGGCAACGAAGGCTGGGATTACGAATCGGTTTTGCCGTATTTCCGCAAAGCCGAGGACAACGAAAACGGCGCCAACGACTTCCACGGTTCGGGCGGGCCTCTGCGTGTTTCGAATCAGCCCTATAAATGGGAAATCGGCGAATTGCTGATCGAGGCCTGCAAGCAGGCCGGCATTCCTTTCAACCCCGATTTCAACGGCGCGACGCAAGAAGGCTGCGGCTATTACCAGACCACGACCCGCAACAAACGCCGTTGGAGCACGGCGGCCGCGTATTTGAATGCGGCCAAGAAACGTCCGAATCTGACGGTGATAACCCGAGCGCATGCGACAAGAATATTGTTCGAGGGCAAGCGGGCGGTGGGGGTGGAATTCCTGACGCCGAAAGGGCTGCGCAGCGCGCGCGCCGGGCGGGAGGTTGTGGTCTCCGGCGGTGCCTATGGTTCGCCGCAACTGCTGCAATTGTCCGGCGTCGGGCCGGCGGCATACCTGCGGGAGATGGGGATCGACGTCGTGCACGATCTGCCCGGGGTCGGATCGAATTTGCAGGATCATTTCAACACCTTTTGCACCTACAAAATAGCGCGCAACCTGTCGTTGAACTCGTTGCAATACAGTTTCGTCGATCGGATGATCGCGGGCGCGCGCTACGTGTTGACTAACAGCGGGCCGATGACCGGCAACGGCATGTATGTCGGCGCCTTGATCCGCAGCGACAAACGGCTGGAACTGCCGGACATCCAGTTGAATATCTCCTGCTGGAGCACCATTGATCGTAACAAAGACGGAATTATCTCCCACCCGTTCCCCGGTATCTCGATCAGCCCCGTGCATCTGCGTCCGGACGGTCGCGGCAGCGTGCGGTTGCACAGTGCCGACCCGCTGGCGCCGCCGAAGATCCAGTTCAACTTTCTGAAATCCGACTACGATTTCCAGGCGCTGATCGCCGGCATGCGGGCGGCGCGCTCGATCGTCCGGCAACATGCGCTACAGAAACTGATCGTGGAGGAAACCGCCCCCGGCGTGCATGTGCGCTCCGAGGAAGACATGATCGCCGACATCCGCAATCGCGGCGTGTCGAACCTGCATCCGGTCGGCAGTTGCGGCATGGGGCATGGGCCGATGGCGGCCGTCGATCCTCGGTTGCGGGTGCATGGTATCGCCGGGCTGCGGGTCGTCGATGCCTCGGTCATGCCGTCGATCATTGCGGGTAACACCAACGCACCGACGATCATGATTGCCGAAAAAGCATCCGACATGATCCAGCAGGACGCGCAGTAGTTACAATCGACACGGCACCGATCCGCCGTGCGGTGAAAGGAACAGGCAATGCCCGCCCAAACAATTGCCCTTATAGACAAAACCGGCACCATCCCCCTCGCTCGGCTTAAAGCCGTTGCGGCGGCGGTCGAACGTCAGGCGAACCAGCACCTCCGCCCGTTTTGGCCGCATGTCGATGCCGCTGTCGGGGTGTTGGCGGCAGACGCGGGCATTCCGCCGGGCACCATGCCGGTTTATATCGGTGCCGATCTGGCGCCGGGAAAGGAAGGCGTGCACAACGACGATACTGGCAACCCCTTCGCCGAGGTGCATATGGAACAAGGCGACGGCTGGATGATCGTCGTCAGCCACGAGGTGCTGGAAATGCTAGTCGATCCGACCTTGCGGCTGACCATGCCCGGGCGCGCGGTCGATGTAACGAACGGCCGCATCCACGACGTGCCGGGCACGTTCGATTATCTGGTCGAGGTCTGCGACCCCAGCGAGAGCCCCGATCACGGATATTCGATCGACGGCATTCCGGTCTCGGATTTCTATACGCCACATTTCTTCGATACCGAAACGACACCGGGCGCCCGCTACAGCTACACCGGGGCGTTGAAAGAGCCGCGCCGGGTGGTCAAGGGCGGTTACTTGTCCTGGCACCGCCCCGATCTGAAGATATGGCAACAATTGCGCTGGATCGGATCGCCGAAACCGTCGATCGCGACGGTCGATTGGACCCCGCCGGGCGGCGAATTATTTTCCCGCGAACATGTGGACAAGCACACCAAGACCTCCCGCATGCTGTCGGGCACGCACCCGCAGCACCCGCTGTTGTTGCGGGCGGCGCAGGAACGTCAGCGGACCGCGCAGCCCTAATCGTTTCGATAATTCATCGAGCAGATAGGGTTGCGAAAACGTCGCCGACAGGTTCGAGGCCGAGGATGTGGCGGCGGTGCCATAACGCATAGAACAGCAGTTTCCAGCAGGCGAAACCGTGCCGCCAGCGGTAGATGTTGCCGAACAGTGCCTCGACCCGATCGGGGTGGGCGATTTCCTGGATGCCGGGTTGCGCCGCCACCAGCTTGCCCAGTTCGCTGCCGCGGCCTTTGATCCATTCCCCGACTGGAACGGTAAAACCTTGTTTGGGGGCGAAGGGGCGGGCGACCGGCAGGTTTTTCTCCAGCCATTTGCGCAGAATCCACTTGCCCATTTTGCCCCGCATCTTGAACCCGTCGGGCAGCCGGAACGCCGCCTCGGCGACGCCTTTGTCGAGGAACGGGGTCCGCCCTTCGATCGCATGCGCCATCAGGCAGCGATCCAGTTTCAGCAGCAGATCGTGCGGCAGCCAGTCCTCGATATCCAAGGCTTGCGCGGCGACCAGTCTGGACCAGCCTTTTTCGGCAATGCGGGCTTCCGCCGCCGCCATCCCGTCGCGCCAGCCCGACGGTTTTTCCCGCAGCACATCGACCTTATCGAAACTGCCGAAGGACCAGGGGGTTTGGCCGCCCATCCACCACGGGCGCATGGCGCGGCGGTAACGATCGTAGCCGCCGAAGATTTCGTCCCCGCCTTCCCCGCTCAGCACCACTTTCACATCCTGGCGCGCCCGCCGGGCCAGGAACCAGGTCGGGATAATGGCATAATCGGCCACCGGATCGTCCATACAAGCAACGATCTCCGGCAGGTGATCCCACACCATTTTCTCGTTCACCTCGATCGACTCATGATGCGCACCGACGGCTTTGGCGACCGCTGCGGCGTGCCCGCGTTCGTCCGCCGCCCCTTTCGTGTCGAACCCGGCAGTGAAGGCCAGAACGGGGTCTTTGTTGAGCCGAGCCATGAGGGCGAGGATGGTGGCGCTGTCGATGCCGCCGGACAGGAACATGCCGTAGGGCACGTCGCTGCGCTGATGCAGATCGACGCTTTCTTCCAGCGCGCGATCCAATCGTTTCAACGCCGCATCTTCGCCGATGGTTTCCGGCCCGCCTTCTGGGATCGCGTCGATGCGGCGGCGATCGACGATACGGCCATCGGCGCAAGTCAGGGTTTCCCCCGGCAGGACGCGCTCGATCCCCTCGAATATCGTCTCGGCCCCGGTGGTGAACTGCAACTGCAACAGTTCCTCCCGCGCTCGGGGGCGGATTTTGCGCGCGACCAGACCGGATTCGAGCAACGCCCGAGGCTCGCTGGCGAACGCCATGCCGCCCGCGACCTGGGCGGTGTAAAGCGGTTTGATGCCGAAAGCGTCGCGCGTGAGGGTGACGGTGCGGGCGTTGCGTTCGTGGATCGCGACCGCATACATGCCGCGCATGTGGCGGGCGTAGTCGGCCCCGTCCTTGAGCCATAGATAGAGCGGCGGCTCGCAATCGCTGTTGGTGGCGAAGGCGATGCCGGGCATGGCGGCGCGCAATTCGCGGTAATTGTAGATCTCGCCGTTGGCCACCAGCGTCGCGGCGCCGGCGAACAGCGGCTGGTCCCCGGTCACGAGGTCGATGATCGCCAGCCGGTTATGCGCCAGCGCCACCCGACCGACCACGGCATGGCCGGACCCGTCGGGGCCGCGATGGTGCAGGCTGCCGATCAGGGTGGACAGAACGATGGGGTCGGGCGGCGGCGCGCCGGACGACAGGATCAAACCGGCGATGCCGCACATCGAACGCGCTCCTGCTTCCGCGGGACACCGGCCGCCGCTATCGCCTTCCTACCGAAACAAGCCGGGCTTCGCCAGCCTTACCGGCCAAGCGGCGCATCGCGCCTTACGAGCGTTGACACAACGCCGTCCCCCGCCCACTTTCCGCCGCGATCAGCAAGGGACTCAACGAACATGACCGACCAAGGCCTTCAGCGCCCGATCGAGGATTTGTGGGAACAGCGGGACACGTTGACCTCGTCCACCAAAGGCGCGGCGCGCGACGCGGTGGAAGCGGCGCTGGAAGCGCTGGACAACGGTTCCGTGCGAGTGGCCGAGAAGACGTCGGGCGGTTGGGTGGTCAATCAGTGGCTGAAAAAGGCCGTGCTGATGTCCTTCCGCCTGACCGATTCGGCGCCGATGGACGGATCGGGCGGCGCGCCGGTCTGGGACAAGGTGCCGATGAAATTCGCCGGCTGGGGGCAGAACCGGTTCAAGCAAGCGGGCGTGCGCGCCGTGCCGGGCGCCGTCGTGCGCAAATCCGCCTTCATCGCCCCCGGCGCCGTGCTGATGCCCAGCTTCATCAACCTCGGTGCTCGTGTTGGCGCCAACACGATGGTCGATACCTGGGCCACCGTCGGCAGTTGCGCGCAGATCGGCGCGAACTGCCATCTGTCGGGCGGCGTCGGGATCGGCGGCGTGCTGGAACCGCTGCAAGCGAACCCCGTCATCATCGAGGACGATTGCTTCATCGGTGCGCGGTCGGAAGTGGCGGAAGGCGTCATCGTCGAGCAGGGCGCGGTGCTGTCGATGGGCGTGTTCATCGGCGCATCCACCAAGATTATCGATCGCGCCACCGGGCAGATCCACATGGGCCGGGTGCCGGCCTATTCGGTGGTGGTGCCCGGTTCCCTGCCGGGCAAGGCGTTGCCGGACGGCTCCCCAGGTCCGTCGCTCTATTGCGCCGTGATCGTGAAGATCGTCGATGCGCAAACCCGAGCGAAGACGTCGATCAACGAGTTGTTGCGCGATTGAGCCTGTCGGCGCCGGAACCAGGTCACGACCGCCCAACGGTCGTGACGTTCTGGAACATCGGCAAGAATGAGCGACTGGCAGCGGACATCGCTTTGCTAGTGCAAGAGACAGGGTGCGACATTCTCGCGCTTGCGGAAACTGGCGACGCTCACCTGGATTTGACCCGTGTCTTGCAGCAGGTGGCCCCGAACGCGCGGCATATCACCCCGCTTGGCAAGTCCATCCATGTCTGGACCACGCTGCGCGAAGACAAGATCGAACCCGCCGACTCACGCGACCGGTGTGAGGCATTCAAGGTCGAAATCCAGGCACCCTTACCCACCTTGATGGTTTTCGTGCACCTCCGATCCAAGGTGGGGCGCTCTGTTATCGACGAAATCGCGGAAACGAGCGAATTCGCCTCCGTTATTCGCAAAATGGAAAAATCGTCGCTGTCGGCCGGACGTACGATCGTCGTCGGCGACTTCAACCTGCACCCGTACGATGAGACGATGCTGCACCCCAAAGGTTTGGGGGCATCCGCATCCGCGACCATCGTCGCGGCGGAACCACCGCGACGCTGGCGAGGCGAAACTTTCGACCGCTTTTATAACCCCACGTGGAATCTTCTCGGCGACGCACATGGCCCACCCGGGACGTACTATTGGACGGACGATATGCGTGGCGGTAACTGGTACTGCCTCGATCAGGTGTTGTTGCGTGCCCCGGCGATCCCCAATTTCTTGCCTGCGTCGCTCCGCGTGGTAACCTCGATAGGCGGACGCCCACTGATCGCCCCGAGTGGCAAACCCGCACCGAACTGGTCCGATCATCTGCCCATCACTTTCGCACTTGGAGACGCGACCGATGCCCAAACATAAGCAGGCAAGTCTGTGGCCATCGACGCTAACGACGGATCGCGGTTTCGATTTCAAAAAATTCCTGCAAACCCAGGCCAGCGATCTAAAGCGTTTGGTCAAAAACGCGTTCGATGTGGACATCGAGGCACGCGTCGTCGAAAGTCTGTTTATCTATAATTTCGTCATCGAATTGCCGGAGCGGGATTATCGGTATCAATTGTTTTCGCTCCGCATGATCGGCAACGAATTTCCCGCCCAGATCGTCGCCCCTCATCTACCCGAACCGCGCCAGATCGTTCCGGTGTCCGACAAGGAGGGACTGGAACAGGCCCTTCGGTTGCTGTTCCATGACCCAAGTACGACCAGGATCGTCGCCACGCTCGCCAGCGACGGCCGCGCCTCGGTTGTCAAAACACGCTCCACTGTGCCCGGATAGGCCTCAACCTTCGCACAAGGGCGCCCCACATTTGATTCACGCTGCGATTCTTGGCACAGACCTTCCGATGATCCCCACCGACCTCCTCGATCCCCTCCCGCTCGCGCAGGCGATGATCCGCTGCAACTCGGTCACACCGGCCGATGGCGGAGCGCAGGCGGTGCTGGCCCAGGCGCTGGAAAGCCTGGGCTTCGCTTGCACCCATCTGCGCTTTGGGGAGATCGAGAATCTCTACGCTCGCCTGGGAACCGGCGGGCGCCATCTCTGTTTCGCCGGCCACACCGATGTGGTGCCGGTGGGCGCGTCCAACTGGCGCGACAACCCCTTCGGCGGGGAGGTGCGGGACGGCGTGCTGTACGGCCGCGGCGCCTGCGACATGAAAGGCGCGATTGCCGCCTTCGTGGCCGGCGTCGCGCAATATCTGGCCGAAAACCCACTGAACGGCTCGATCTCCTTCCTGATTACCGGCGATGAGGAAGGCCCCGCCGTCGATGGCACTGTCAAGGTGCTGGAGTGGATGCGCGCGGAAAACCATATCCCCGATTTCTGCCTGGTCGGCGAACCCACCTGCCCCGTGCGCCTCGGCGATATGGTCAAAATCGGCCGGCGCGGCAGCGTCAACATGTGGATCGAAATCTTCGGCACCCAGGGCCACGTCGCCTACCCCCATCGCGCCGACAACCCGATCCACCGGCTGCTACGCGCACTCGACGCGCTGACCAGCGCCCCGGTCGATGCCGGGTCCGAATGGTTCGAGCCGTCGTCCCTGCAAATCACCAGCATCGATGTGGGCAACACCACCACCAACCTGATTCCGGCCTCGGCCAAGGCAATGCTGAACATCCGCTTCAGCGAAAAGCACAGCGGCGCGTCGCTGACCGCCTGGGTCAAAGCCACCGTCGCGCGCTACGCCGATACGTTCGAGGTCAGGTCCATCGTCTCCGGCGAGTCCTTCGTCACCCAGCCCGGCCCGATGGTCGATATCTTGCGCAATGCCATCGTGGCGACGACCGGCATCGACCCGAAGCTGGATACCGGCGGCGGCACCTCCGACGCACGCTTCATCGCCAATTACTGCCCGGTGGCGGAATTCGGCCTGGTCGGCGCCACCATGCACCAAACCGACGAGCGGGTGCCGGTCAGCGAATTGCGCGACCTCGCGCGGATCTATCGCAACATCGTCGCGGCCTTCCAGGCATGACCGAAGGGCCATTCGGCCAACCGCGAAAATCCAGCCTGCTGACAGGGTTGCTGCGTCTCGCGCGGGGCGACGCATCCGGCATTCTGTCTTTTGGCCATACCCCGAGGGCCTTCCTCGCCAGCCTGATTCCGCTGGCGACGATCCCGCTGGTCTCCGCCGCGATCGCCTTTTTCCACGGCGCGATCGCCCGATCCCTGACCGACATCGCCGCCGCCCTTTGCCTGCTGCTGGTGCCGGCCGTGGTGTCGCACGCGCTGGCCCGCCACTGGCAGCGGGAGGCGTTCTGGCTACGCTTCGCCATCGCCTGCAACTGGTGCCATTTCGGGCTGACGATCGGCGGTTTCGTGCTGCTGTTTGCCATCGGCGTCGTTATCGGCACTGGCGGTGGCAGCCCATCGTCCCCCGCCGCCGCAATCGCCGTTGCGATCCTCTGCCTGGGGATTCTCGGCTATGTCCTATGGCTGCACTGGTTCGTGGCGCGCGCCGGCCTCGGTCTTTCCGGCGGGCGGGCGGCGCTGGTGGTGCTGGCAACCTACGCCGCCAGCTTCGCCATTCTGATACTCTGGAACCCGCCGCTGATGGTTCGCGGGTGACGCTCGTCCGATCGGTCGCCTTCGGTCTGCTCGGCGCAACAACCCTGGCAGCCGGCCGGGTGCGCGGCATCCTGTGGATGGAGTTCGATGCCCGAGCGGTGGCGCGCAGCTTCTGGGCGATCCCGTTGGCATTGCCGGCGGCGCTGTATTTGGCCGTGCTGGACCGAGCACCGGGCGCGATCGCCGTCGATCCGTTCGTGGCGGTGGTGCGCCATGCAGCGGTGTTTCTGGTGGCGTGGCTGGCCTTCGCCGTCTTCACCCATCGGGTCGCGCCCCTGCTGCATCGCGCCCAATTCTGGGCGCCGACGATCGTCGCCTGGAACTGGTGCAGCGTCCCCGAGAACATGCTGCTGGTCCTCGGCACCCTCCCCGGCACATTCGGCGCCCCGCCGATCGTCGATCAAGCCGCACAGATCGCGACCTTTGTCTGGGCGATCGGGATCGAGTGGTTCGTCTTCCGCCTGACCTTCGGCGCCGGGCCGCTGCTGGCGATCTGGCTGGTCCTGGTGGATCAGTCGATCGGGCTGCTGGTTACCGTGCTGGATCGGCTGCTGACGGCGGGGTGATTGGTGCCCCCCCGGCCGCAGGCAGCGCGAAGGGATCGACGGGGTAGGTGACGGCGACCAGCGACAGGCCCTCGGCCGGGGCGGTCGGGCCGGCGGCGGCGCGATCCCGGGCCGCGAGGGCGCGGGCCACCCGCTCGATGGGCCAACTGCCGTCGCCGACAAGGCGCAGGGTGCCGACGAAATTGCGGACCTGATGATGCAGGAAGCTCCTGGCCTCGACCGCGCAGGAGATCAGGTCGCCCTCCCGCACGACATCCAGCCGCTCCAACGTCCTGACCGGGCTTTTCGCCTGGCACGCGGTCGCTCGGTATGACGTGAAATCGTGCGTGCCCACCAGCAATTGGGCGGCAACATGCATCCGCTCGGCATCCAGCGGGGCGGCGACGTGCCAAACTTGGCCTTCGTGCAAAGCCGGCCGCGCGCGGCGGTTCAGGATGCGATAGCGATAGGCCCGATGAATGGCGGAAAAGCGCGGATTCCAGCCATCCGGCGCCACCGCCGCCTGCCGCACCACCAGCAGATGCGGCTTCATATGGTAGTTCAGGGCGTCGCGGACCTGGCGCGGGTGGAGGCCGTCGGGCAGCACGATCAGGGCGACCTGCGCCTCGGCATGCACGCCGGAGTCGGTGCGGCCGGCGACGATGCTGGACACCGGCGCACCTTTATTGAGGTTGGTGGCCGCGTGTTCGAGCACTTCCTGCAACGAAAGGCCGGAGTCCTGGCGCTGCCATCCGACAAACGCCCCGCCATTGTATTCCAGTTGCAACGCCCATCGGGTCATGCCGCGCCGCCATCCCCCAGTACCGTGCCGATCGCCACCGCACGCCCCCGCAGGAACGCCGCCGCATCCATCGCCCCGCGTCCCGGTGCCTGCACCCGCAGCAAACGCAGCGCGCCGCGCCCGCAGGCGACGGTCAGCGCCCGGTCGAGCACCGTGCCGGGGGGTCCGGAACCATCGGTCGGGATTGCGGCGAGCACTTTCAGCACCGCGCCGTCCAAATGGGTGAAAGTGCCCGGCCAGGGATCGAAAGCGCGGACCCGGCGGTCCAGGCTGGCGGCATCCTCGGTCCAATCGAGGCGCCCGTGCTCCCGCTCCAGCTTCGGCGCGTAGGTCATCCCTGCGTCCGGCTGCGGGATCGGCGGCGGCGGCGCAGCCAGCGCGCGCAGGATCAGGCGCCCGCCCATAGCGGCCAGGATATCGTGCAGATCGGCGGCGGTAGTGGTCGGGCCGATCGGCACCGCGTCGCGCAGAAGCATCGCGCCGGTATCGAGGCCGGCATCCATCTGCATGATTGTCACCCCGGTTTCGGCATCCCCGGCCAGGATCGCGGCCTGGATCGGCCCGGCCCCGCGCCAGCGCGGCAGCAGGCTGGCATGGATGTTGAGGCAGCCGAGGCGGGGGGCGTCCAACATGGCGGGCGGGAGAATAAGACCGTAGGCGGCGACGACCGCGACATCGGCGCCGAGCGCGGCAAAGGCGGCCTGGGCCGGCAGGTCGTTGCGCAAACGCGGGGGCGTGCGGACGGCGATGCCCAGCGCGTCGGCGGCGGCATGGACCGGGCATTGGCGCAAGGATTGGCCTCGGCCGGCGGGGCGCGGCGGCTGGCAGTAAACCGCCGCGACATCGTGCTCGGCAGCGACCAGCGCACGCAGCGCCGGGACAGCAAAATCCGGCGTTCCCATGAAGACGACGCGCATGGCGGTCATTTCTTCAGCTTCTGTTCCTTGGCTAGCTTCCGCATAATCATGTTGCGTTTCAAATTCGACAGATGGTCGACGAACAGCACGCCGTCCAGATGGTCGATCTCGTGCTGCACGCAAGCGGCCAGCAGGTCGTCGGCTTCCAGTTCCCGCCGCGCGCCGGTTTCGTCGAAATAGCGCACCTTGACCCGCGCCGGGCGGACCACATCGGCATACATGCCCGGCAGCGACAGGCAGCCTTCTTCCCGCGTTGCCAGCTCGTCGCTAAGGGCCACGATCTCGGGGTTGATCATGGCGATCGGCGCCGGCTTGTCGTTGGGCATGAGGTCGATGACCAGCAGCCGCAGCCCGAGATCCACCTGCGGCGCGGCCAGACCGATCCCGGGTGCGGTGTACATCGTTGCGAACATGCGCGGGATAACCGAGCGCACGGCGTCGTCGTCGCCCTTGGCGATTGCGCGGGCCTTGGCCTTGAGGCGCGCATGCGGCGCAATCAGGATCGGCATGAGGGGAACATCGGACGAGGGGATGGGTCGGTTTGCCATCCGCCGCATTTAGCGATGGCGGCGCGAACGATCAACCTCGGGCTATCTCGATTGGCCCCTCGGGGCGATGCCGGCTTGTTGCAAGCGGATCGATTTTTAGGCGCGGCGGACGCGAGATGCCCGAGGCCGGGACGATCGATCGCGTTCGTTCGTTTCGGTTAGAGCGCGATGACCGGAGGTCTGAATCGCGCGATCGAAAAATACGTTAGATCGCGATACGTGAGCGAGCGCATCGCGATCTAAGGCACCGCGTCCGGCCGTTGCCACGGCGTTGCTGCGGCGAAACGGGCGATCGTCGCAAGGCGCGTCCGTTCCCACAATTCGGCGTGCGCTCGGTCCGTTACGCCATCGCTACGCATCATCGTTTGGATCAGTGGATCGGCCAGCAATCCCGCCATGGTGAATTCGGAGTCCGCATTGCTGTTCATGGCCGCTTCGTCCCTTCGCTACTGCATCCGATGAGGAAGACCCTAAACCATGAATGTGGCCGAACGGTGTACACGATACGGCGATTTCACGATGCCGTGTTGCCCTCGGCTTGGCTTGCGTTGGAGCACCAGGGGGCCGGGCCGCCGACGCGTGCGATCACGGTTTCCCGGGTCCGTTCCCACAGATCGGCGTGCGCCCGATCCGATATCCCGTCGCTGCTATTCATCAGCCGGATCAGCGGGTCGTCCAGCAAACCGGCCATTGTCAGCCCGTATTCCGCATTCATGCACATGGCCGCATCGTCCTTCGTCCATCGCGGCGCCGGTTGCGCCGTCGATGGAAGGGAGCGTGAGGGTCAATTGTGTCCGAATCGTGCCAGGAGCTTGTTAATTTTTAGTATAATTTTTCCGACCGTTTTACCGATACCGCTCAACCGGCGGACACTTTGTGGTAGCCGCGACCGTAATAAATCAGCCCCTCGTGCGCCGGGCCGGTGCGCACGGCTTCGACCGAACAGAAGAAGACGTCGTGGGTGCCGGATTCGACGATTTGGGTGATGCGGCAGTCGAAGGCGGCGACGGCTTCGTCCAGGACCGGGGCGCCGGTTTCCAGCGTGTGCCACGTATGGTCGTCGAAACGTTCGTTGTCGGCGTGTTTGGTCATGCCGGCGAACATCGGCGACAGGATTTCCTGCGCCGGGGTCAGCGTATTCACGCACAGCACCTGATTTTCCATGAATGCCGGATAGGAATCGTTCGCCCGATTGGCGCACACCAGCAGCGTCGGCGGCGTGTCGGTAACGCTGGTGACGGCCGACGCGGTGAAGCCGGCCTTCCCGCCGGGACCGTCCGTGGTGATCACATTGACCGCAGCGCCGAGGCGCGCCATGGCATCGCGGTAGGCTTGTTTTTCAACCGGCACGGTAGCTCTCCATCCCCTCAATCCGGGGAAGTATGACGCCGCCCGCAGGGTTTGACCAGCGCGGCGGAAACAGTGTCTTCTTGCAGCGCAGCATTCAGGAGAGATCCCGGCATGAACGATTTCCCCACCGCGACCGAGGCAGCGATCGCCCGCTGGTTCGCCGTCGCCCCGCCCAACGATCCCGGGCGCCGCATGGTTGCCGATCTGACCCACACCATCGCCGCGTTCGAGGCATTGCGCGGCAGCATGGTCTTCGAGGACGAGCCGTCGTCGTTCGAAGCGGCACTCCTGGCCACCAAGGAGACCGGACTATGACTGCGGCGGATGGCGGCGATGGGAATCTCGCCAATCTGACTTTGGTGGAGGCCGCCGAGGCCGTGCGCACCGGGCAGGCAACATCGCGGGCGCTGCTCGATGCCTGCTGGGCCAATCTGGAAAAAGCCAATCCGGTTCTGAATGCGACCATCTGGCTGGACCGCGAACGGGCCGACGCCGACGCCAAGGCGGCGGATCGCGCGGTCGCCGAGGGCAAACCGCTGGGCAAGCTGCACGGCGTGCCGATGGCGCACAAGGACATGTATTATCAGGCCGGGCGCCTGAGTACCGCCGGATCGGCGTTGCGCCGCAACTGGCGGCCGGCAATCACCGGCACCGCCGTGGCGCGGATGGCGGAACAAGGCGCCTATGTCTTCGGCGGCCTGAACATGGCGGAGTTCGCGCAGAACCCCACCGGCCACAACAAGACTTTCGGCGACTGCCACAATCCCTGGAACCCGCCGTACATCACCGGAGGGTCGTCCTCCGGTTCGGGTGCCGCCGTTGCCGCGCGCATGACCTTCGCCGCCCTCGGGTCCGACACCGGCGGATCGATCCGCCTGCCGGCTGCAGCCTGCGGCGTCTCCGGCATCAAGCCGACGCAAACCAGGGTGTCCCGCTACGGCGCGATGCCGCTGTCGTTCAGCCACGACAATGTCGGCCCGCTCTGCCGCACCGCCCGCGACTGCGCCCGCATCATGACCGTCATCGCCGGCCAGGATCCGATGGACCCGACATCCTCCCGCGAGCCGGTGCCCGACTACGAGGCGGCGTTGACCGGGGATATTCGCGGCCTGCGCATCGGCGTGCCCAGTACCTTCTTCCTCGACACCGTCGATGCCCCGGTGTTGGCGGCGATGGAAGACGCCCTGGCCGTGCTGCAAGCGCGCGGTGCGACGATCGTGCGCATGACCCTGCCGTTGATGGACGCCGTCGCGGCCTATGGCGGCATCGTCTCCCGGGTCGAGGCCGCAACGATCCACGCCCAATGGATGCGCGACGATCCGCAGGCGTACGGGCAGCATATCTCGTCCCGGATGTTCCCCGGCTATGCCATCCCGGCGCCGTACTACATTGAATCGCTCAGCCGGCGGGGGCCGATCCTGCGCGCCTTTGCAGCCGAGGTGTTCGCGAAAGTCGATGTGCTGGCCACCCCGACGATCCCGACCTGTCTGCCCACCTTGGCCGAAACCGACATCGACCATGGGCCGCCGGGCACCGAGTACAAGTTCCTCGCGGTGTCGATCAACACAAGGCCGTTCAACTACCTCGGTCTGCCGGCGGTCAGCGTGAACTGCGGCTTCGATCCCAATGGTTGCCCGATCGGGTTGCAGATCGCCGGCCGCCCGTTCGGAGAAGCCCGCATCCTGCGCGTCGCCGACGCCTATCAACGCGACACCGATTTTCACACCGGGCGCCCCGGAGTTCTATCATGAGCCTACCCAAAATCGCCTTCATCGGCACCGGCGGGACGATCGCCTCCCTCGGGCGCGGGCCGCTCGACATCCAGGATTACGGCGCCGCCGGCAAGGTGATGCACGCCGACGAAATCCTCGCTTTTTGGCCGCAGACCCAGTTGGTGGCCCAGGCGATCCCCATCCGCTACCGCAACATCGCCTCCACCGCCATCGGGTTCGCCGACTGGCAGGCGCTGGCCGCTTTGTGCAAACAGACGGTGGCGGAGCACCCCGACCTGCAAGGCATCGTCATCGGCCATGGCACCGCGACGCTGGAGGAAACCGCCTATTTCCTGCATCTGACGGTCGATGTGCCGGTGCCCGTCGTGGTTGTCGGGGCGCAGCGCCCGTCCAGCGCGCTGTCGTCGGATGCCGGCATGAATCTGGTCAACGCCATGCGCGTCGCCGCCAGCCCCGAGGCTCGGGGTATGGGCGTGCTGGTGCTGCTGAACGACGAAATCCAATCGGCGCGGGAGGCGACCAAGACCTCCACCCTACGCATGCAGACCTTCCGGTCGCCCGATTTCGGGGTACTGGGGCATGCCGATGGGGATGCCATCGCGTTCTACCGCCGCCCGCTGCGCCAATCCGCGTCCGGCGCCGGATTCGACATCGCCAAAATCGCCACCCTGCCCCGGGTCGATATCGCCTATGCCTATGCCGGCTGCGACGGTTCGGCGGTGCGCGCCTTCATCGCCGCCGGGGCGAAGGGGATCGTCTCCGCCGGGTTCGCGCCGGGAGGCACCTCCCCCGACGAAACGGCCGCATTGAAGGAAGCCCGATCCCAGGGGGTTATCGTGGTGCAGAGCACGCGGGCCGGTTCGGGCCGAGTGTTCTACGGTTCGAAGCACCGGGAGAACGGGTTCCTGGTGGCCGACAACCTCAATCCGCAGAAGGCGCGCATCCTGCTGACCCTGGCGCTGACCCGCACCGACGACCCCGCCGAGATCGCCGCGATGTTCCAAACGTATTGAGGGGGCGGGTGCGGCGGGAAAACCGGGGATCGCCTCATTGAAGCCACCCGGCGCGATGGCCTAAGATACCCTGGCATGCGCAAGCTCCCATTATCGATCGTCGCCGTCCTGTTTGCCGTTTCCCCTGCCGGTGCGCAGGTCACGGTGGACCTTCACGCGCTGGAGGCGGTTCCAGCCACAAAGCCCGCCCCCGCTTTGCGTTCGGCGTTGCCGCGTCCTGCCGCCCCGGCGCGGCCGACGGCGGCGGTTGCCCCAACGGTTGCCCCGGCTGTTGCCCCGGTGGCGACTGCGCCCGGTCCGGCCGCCAGTCCGCAGACCCCGCCCGCGCCGACCCCGGCCCTGCCGCTGACCCCGCCCGTCGTCGCCACCGCACCGACCCCGCCCCCGCCCGCCGTCGAAGCCCCGAAAATCGGCCCCAGTGTGCGGATCCTCTTTGCAGCCGAACAGGCGGAACTGGGTAAGGAGGGGGTTGCGTCGATCGAGAGCGCGATCGAAACCGCCTATGCCGCCGGCACATCGATGTTCAGCGTCGTCGCCTACGCGTCCGGCAAACCCGACGACCCGTCCTCGGCAAGGCGCCTGTCGCTGGCGCGCGCGCTGGCGGTGCGGACGGTGTTGCAGAACAACAGCGTGCCCTCCCGCAAGATCGTCGTGCGGGCGCTTGGCAACCAGCCCGGCGACGGACCGCCGGACCGTGTCGATCTCGTTGCGTCAGCGGGAGGAACCCCATGACCCGCCCCACCGTTTTTCTGCTGCGCATCGTGCTGTTCCTCGGGCTGGTGGGCGGGCTGGGGGCGTATCTGCTGCCGGTGCTGCTGCCGATATTCGAGAACAATCCAGAACTGAACGGCCTGATCCTGGGCGTTTTGCTGTTCGGGGTGGCCTGGAACCTGCTCCAGGTGCTGCGCCTGACGACCGAGGTGACGTGGCTCAACACCTATCGGGACGCCCGGTCCCGGTTGGCGACGGTGCGCCGTCCCCGACTGTTGGCGCCGATGGCTTCCATGTTGGCGGGGCGCGAGGGCGATGGCGACAAGCGCCGCATGACCCTGTCGGCGACCGCGATGCGCAGCCTGCTGGACGGCATCTCGTCGCGCCTGGACGAGGGCCGCGAACTCTCCCGCTACATGACCGGCTTGCTCATCTTCCTCGGTCTGCTCGGCACATTCTGGGGCCTGTTGAAAACGATCGGTGCGGTATCCGACGTGATCGGCAACATGTCGGCCGGGTCGGGCGATCTGAACCTGCTGTTCGACCAGTTGAAATCCGGTCTGGTGCGCCCGCTCGCGGGCATGGGCACAGCGTTTTCCGCCAGTCTGTTCGGCTTGTCCGGCGCGCTGGTGTTGGGTTTCCTCGACCTGACGGCGGGACAGGCGCAAAATCGGTTCTTCAACGAACTGGAAGACTGGCTCGCCAGCCTGACGCGGCTGGGTTCCGGCGCCCTGGCCGAGGGCGATGCATCGGTGCCGGTCTATGTGCAGGCCCTGTTGGAACAGACCGCCGAAAACATGGAAGGGCTGCAACGCACCCTATCCCGTGGCGAGGAAGGCCGGCAGGAGGCAAACCGAGCGATATTGTCGCTGACCGATCGGCTGGGGGTGCTGGCGGATACGATGCGGGCCAATCAACAACTCATGCTGCGGATCGCCGAGACGCAAAACGCCCTCGGGCCGGCGCTGCAACGACTCTCCGATTTGCAAGGCAGCGACGAGATCGCGCACGGGCATCTGCGGAATATCGAACAAACCTTGATCCGGATTTTGTCGGACGCCGAGCAGGGGCGGCATGCGGCGACGGCGGAATTGCGGTCGGATATTCGCATTCTCACCAGGACGGTCGCCGCCCTGGCCGAACCGTCCCGTCAGGCCTGACCGATGGCCCGCGCGCGGCGTCGCGGCGAGAACGGGTTGGATGCATGGCCCGGCTACGTGGATGCGCTGTCCACGTTGCTGATGGTTATCATCTTCGTGCTGCTGGTGCTGGTGCTGACGCAAGCGTTCTTGACCGCAACTTTGGCCGGGCGCAACGACACGCTGGCCAAGGTCAGTTCGGAGTTGCAGCAACTCTCCGCCGCCCTGTCGTTGGAGAAGAAAGAGAACGGCGAACTGCAACTATCGATTTCCCGCCTGGGCCGCGATCTGTCCGCCACGATCGCCGCGCGCGACGCGCTGACCGCCGCGCTGAAGGCCGACAAAGCCACGATCGAAGCCCGCACCGCCGATGCCGTTCGGTTACGGGCCGAGTTGGAACGAACCGTCGTCGCCGACCGCGCCACCATCGAGGCCCGTTTGGCCGACATCGCGCGCCTCGAAGATCGCACCAAAGCCCTGGCGGCGTTGCGGGATGAGTTGGAGATGAAAGCGCAGAACGCCGCCGCTGCGACCATGACGGAAAAAGAACGACGCGCGGCGGTGCAGGCGCAACTGGCGAACGAGCAGCAACTGGGCGACAGCGCCCGAGCACAGATTGCGTTGTTGAATCGACAGGTGGAGGAATTGCGGGCGCAATTCGCCTCGGTCCAGGATGCGCTGGGGATCGAGAAGAAACGATCGTTCGATAAAGATATCGAGATCACCGACCTCGGGGCGAAATTGAACGCCGCTTTGGTGGAAAAGAACGCCGCCTTGGTGGAGAAGGTGGAGGAGTTGCGCCAATACCGCAGCGAATTCTTCGGGAAATTGCGCAATTTGCTTGCCGGCCGGCCCGGCATCCAGACGATCGGCGATCGTTTCGTGTTCCAGAGCGAGGTGCTCTACCCCGTCGGCAAGGCCGATCTGACCCCGGTCGGCGTCGCCCAGATGACCGCGATCGCCATCACGATCAAGGAAATCGCCGCCAGCATTCCGCCTGATGTGCACTGGATCCTGCGGGTGGACGGCCACACCGACCCGCAACCGCTCAAGGGCGGCTTATTCGTATCCAACTGGGAACTATCCGCCGCTCGGGCGATCGCGGTGGTGAAGCTGCTGATTGCCTTCGGCGTGCCGCCCGAGCATCTGGCGGCGACGGGGTTCGGGGAGTTCCAACCGTTCGGCCCCGGCGACAGCGAGGAAGCCTTCGCGAAGGACCGCCGGATCGAGTTGCGGCTGACCGATCGGTAGAGCGCGATGACCGAAGGCGGCATCGCCGGAGGTCTGAATCGCGCGAACAAACAAGAGCGCGAACGCATCGCGATCCAAACCGCTCGCGCATTTGCGATTTGCGCTGGGCCGGTGCCGTGCCGTAACGTCGGGACATCGGCACAGGGATCGGCGACCATGGGCGTTGGTTTTGGCGGCAGTTCGGTTTTCAACAGGGCCTCCCCATCCTCTCACGCCGGCTGCGTGGCGCGGATCGTTGCGGATTACCTGCAATCCCCCGCCGCCGCACCGGCGCGCATCCTGGATATCGGCGGCACCGCGAACGGGTTTCGCGCGCATGCCGCCTTGCCTGCCGGTTGTCAGGTGGTTATCGCGAACCCCGAACCCGGCGTGGGTGCGGATTACCGTTTCGTGTCCGAAATACCGCAGACCGTACCGGGCTTCGACCTTGCCATGCTGTTCGGCGTCATCATGTATTTGCCGCCGGACCAGCTTGGCATCCTGCTGCACGATGTGCGGCAACGCCTGCGCGGCGCCGGCACGCTCCTGATTGCCGAACCCGACCCGGAGGGTTTGGTCGGACGAGCGGAAATTGCCTTCAAGACGGTTTTCGCGGCGATAAAAAGTCTGTGGGACCCGACGAAGTTCCATTTTTATACCAAAGCCGAGACGACGAAGTTGCTCCACGCCGCCGGCTTCGGTTCGGTTCGCAACCGCTGGGACCTGACGCCGAACGCAATGGGCGCGATGCCGCCGCCGCAACCGCCCTACTACGTGCTGGCCGCGTCGATCTGACCGCTAGGCTTCGATTGGGTGGTCCGATCCTAACGCTTGGGACTCAAGCGCTAGGATTACTCCACCGCAACCGGCGCTTCCTGACCGTCCATGATCCGCCGAGCGCGGTCCACGTCCAGCGTGCCCTCCCACCATGCCACGAAAATCGTTGCCACGGTGTTGCCGAACAGATTGGTGATCGCGCGCGCCTCGCTCATGAAACGATCGACGCCGAGGACCAGCACCATGCCGGCCACCGGCACCCGGCCGTTCATCGTGGCAAGCGTCGCGGCCAGCGTAATGAAACCGCCACCGGTGACCGTCGCCGCCCCCTTCGAAGTCAGCAACAACACGCCGAGGATCAGCAAATAATCCTCCCAGCTCAGCGGAATGTTCAGCGCCTGGGCGATGAAGGCGATCGCCATGGTGAAATAGATCGAGGACCCATCGAGGTTGAACGCATAGCCAAGCGGCACGGTCAGACCGACCAGGGATTTGCCGCAGCCCAACCCCTCCAGCTTCGCCATCAACGTCGGCATGGCTGCCTCCGACGACGATGTGCCGAGCACCAGGAGGAATTCTTCTTTCACGTAGAGAACGATTTTGACGATGTTCAGGCCGACGATCCAGGCCACGAAACCCATGATGGCGAAGATGAAAATGACGCAGGTCAGGTAGAAACAGCCCATCAGCAGGCCCAGTTGCAGCAACGTGCCGATGCCGTAACGGCCGATGGTGAAGGCCATCGCGCCGAACGCGCCCAACGGGGCGACGCGCATGATGATGCCGATCACCCCGAACAAGGCCCCGCCGGCTTTATCCAGGAACTCGGTCACCGGCTTGCCCGCCGCCCCCATGCGCGACAGACCGAGGCCGAACAGCACCGCGAACAGCAGCACTTGCAGGATCTCACCCTTGGCGAAGGCATCGACCACGGTGTTTGGGATGATGTTCAGCACGAACGCGGTCACGTCCTGATGCGGCGCATCGACGTAGCGGGCGACGGCCTTCCGATCGAGGGAGGCCGGATCGATATTCAACCCCACCCCGGGTTGCACCACGTGGCCCACGACCAGGCCGATGAACATGGCGAAGGTCGTCATCACCTCAAAATAAACGATCGCCTTCAGGCCGATGCGCCCGACCTCGGCCGCGTTGGATAGTTTGGCGATGCCGACGACGACGGTGACGAACACGATGGGCGCGATGATCATGCGCACCAATTTGATGAAGGCATCGCCGAAGGGCTGCATCGCCACCGCGATCGACGGCCAGACCACCCCTAGCAGGATACCCAGCAGAACGCCGGCGATAACCTGCAGATAGAGCGACTTTGCGCCGCCGGATGTCATGACCGCCATACCTTACCTCCCGCTATTTATCCCGCAATGCCGCCATTGCGGCTTTCAAGGTCTTTGCTTCTTCGCCCTCCGGCGGCAGCTTGGCAAGCAAACGTTGCCAAAAAATCCGCGCTTCCCCCGGTTTTCCGTGCTGCGCCGCCGCCAGACCGAGGTACCACAGCACGGCCGGCTGCCCGGGGGTGAGCGTATCCAACTGGCGCAGCATCTCCACCGCTTCCGCCGGCACCGGGGCAGTGGGGTCGGCATCGCCCACCAGCGCCTGCGCCGCCTGTTCCAGAATGCCGCTATCGCTCGGCTTCAGCGCGATCGCCCGCCGATAGGCCGCTGCGGCGTTCGCCGTCTCCCGCAATACCGCGTAGGCGCGGCCCAGGCGCATCCAGCCATCGACGTCGTTGGGTTCGGTTTCCATGCGAGCGGCGAGTTTGCCGACCATGCCGCGAACCATCGCCATGCGCTGGTCGTCCGGCAGTTGCGACGCGGCCTCCACCGCTGCCGCGTCCGGTCCGGCCACGTCCGATCTGGGCGTAACGCCCTGGCCGGGCGACAACGGGGGTGCGGCAAGGCCCGCCGCCTTCGCAATATCCGCCATCCGCTTGCCGATATCCGCCCGAGCCCGCGCATTCGCCGGCAAATCGGCGGCCAAAGCTTGCAGCAGCGCGATGGCTTTGGGCGAGTCGCCCTGCTGCGCGGCGATCGAGGCGGCGTAAAACCGCGCAACCTCGTGCTTGGGATCTTTGGCCAGGGCGGCGGCAAAAGCGGCCTCGGCGGCCGGACCGATGGCGCCGCCACCGCCGAGGGTCAGCATCTCCCCATACGCCGCCATCGTGTCGGCATCCGCCTGCCCCAGATCGATGGCCCGCTTGAAAGCCTCCGCCGCCGACGCCCAGCGATCCGCGTCCGCCGCCGCGCGCGCATAGCGCAGCCAGCCGGCCGGATTGGTCGGTTCGGCTTCGGCCAGTTTTTTGAACCGCGCCAGAGCCTGTTCCATCGCCACCCGATCGGGGTCGATCGTGCGGGCGGCGAAGGGCATATCGGGCACTGCGGGCGCGCCAATCCGAGCGTAAAGCCCGATCGAGCCGATGCCGACGATCGCCGCCACGCAGCCCGCCACCAAGGGGCTGGCACCGGTTCGAATCCGCTCGGCCGATCCGGCGGATGTTGCCAGCAGCCGGCGCTGGACCTCCAACCGCGCGGACGCGGCCTCGGACGCATTGAGCACCCCGCGCGCGAGGTCGCGATCCAGTTCCTGCAACTGGTCGCGATACACCGCCCGATCGAAGCTGCCAGCGTCGGGTCCGGCGGGCCGGCTGCGCAAAAGCGGCAGCAGGATCGCCAGGAGCACGGCAAAAACGACAAGCGCGAGCCAAAACGCCAGCATCAGGCATCGTCCCCCAACAGACGATCCAGCGCGCGGCGTTCGTCGTCGGACAAGGGCGGCACGGCGATGGCCGGGCGGCGGCGGAGCCACAGCGCGGTGCCGGCGAGGCCGACGCATAACAGCCCGATGGGGCCATACCAAAGCAGATAGGTGGATGCTTCGACCGGCGGACGCAGCAGCACGAAATCGCCGTAGCGACGCACCACCGCTTGCACCGTCTGGGAATCGGTATCGCCAGCGGTCAGGCGTTCGCGCACCAGCACGCGGATGTCGTGCGCGAGGTCGGCGTGCGATTCGTCGATCGACTCATTCTGGCAGACAAGACAGCGCAATTCCGTCGAGATCGCCCGCGCCCGGCTTTCCAACCCATGATCCGCCAGCCGTTCCGACGGTTCGACCGCCTGCGCCGACAGCGCGACCAAGGCAACGATCGACGCAAGCCATGCAACGCGGCGCGGGATTGCCATCACGGGCTGCCCAATTGGCGCAACAGCGGCAGCAGTTCCTTGTTCACCGCCGCTTCGCTCA
>JANXMB010000035.1 GCA_025354865.1 Acetobacteraceae bacterium
GGCTACAATTTCTGATAGTGAAGTCGTAAATTGCTTCCAACTATTCGAACGGTTTATTGTGGTGTCTAGGAAATTGGAGGCGATCATAAGCCGGGATTACAAAGAGGTGTATGGACCGAAGCTTAAAATTCAACCTCCTGATGTGCTTCAAAATATTTTGCAAGAGTTAGAGAAAATCAGTAAATCAGTTGTGCCGGATTGGCCTCCGCCAGAGCCGACGGAGTAATCATGACCTGCGCCCCACTTTCCCTCCACTCATAAATAGAGTCCGTGGTTTCCGCCACGCCCATCGTGACGGTGTTTCTCTGTTAGGCCAAGGGTAGATCCGAACTGCGGCCATTCCGATTTGACCGGTGTCGTTGCTCGTCCGTGCACTATTCGGGAAACTGCGGCGTGCGGTGGAGGGCTGGCCTTCTTGCACGCTGCTGAGCCACAGCTCGCGAAACTGCTCGAAATCGACGCCAGCCCTGCATCGTTACCCCTTCTTCGGCCGAAACACCCGCCAGATACCGTCTACCGCCAAGATGTCCTTCTCCCCTACCCCGACCAATCCCCGCACGAACACCATCGATCCGGTGACTCGCGTCACCTCCCCGCGCAATTCCAGGAAATCGCCCGGGGCGACGGCGCCCAGGAAATGGGTGTTCAACTGGATGGTAACGTTCGGCGCCTTGTCGGCGGCGGCCCAGACGTAAAGCCCCAGGACATGGTCGGCGAAGGTCATCAGGATGCCGCCATGGATGGCACCGGCGGGGTTGATGTGGTCGGGGCGGGTTTGAAATCCGTAGCGCCACTGGCCGTCCACCCGTTTGGCATAGGCCGCGCCGAGCCCGCCGGGCATCGGGCCGTCGGTCATTTCTTTCCAGCCGTCGGCGATTGGGTCGAACGCGGTCATGCCAGGGCCTCCAGCGCGTCGGGAAGGCCGAGCAGAGATGCGATGCGAAGGTGGGCGTGGTCGATTTGGGGGTGGTCTTCGTGCATCCAGCCCCAGGGGCCTCGGCGCAGGAACACGGCCGTCATCCCGGCGGCGCGGGCGGGCACCACGTCGTTGTCCACGCGATCGCCGACATAGGCGATCCGATCGGCGGGCACGCCGGCGGCTTCGACCACTTTCTCGAAAAAGCGGGGATCCGGCTTCTGCACGCCCCAGCCGGCCGAGGATGCAATGACATCCGCGGGCACGCCGAGGCGGGTCAAAGCGGCTTCCGACTCCACCGGTTGGTTGCCGGCGATCAGCACGCGAAAGCCGCGATCGCGCAGGGCGGTCAGGGCCGGGATGGCATCGGGATACAGGTCGGCGGGCAGGAAGTCGTAATGGCTGAGGCGACGGCGGCGGACCTCGGCGAAGTCCAGATCGGGGCGGAAGATTTCGAACAGCCGGCGCAGCGACTGGCCGCGTTCCAGCAGCACGCCGTAGGCCGAGAACAAGGTCAGGCGCGGCACGCCGAGGAATGCGGCCCATTCCTCCCAATGGCGGGTTTCGTCGATCAGGGTCTCTCCGACGTCGAAGCAGACGGCTTGGATGGGCATTGGGGGTTCCCGCATGTGGTGGGCGATGCTTGTAATACCGAGCGACCGAAAGGCCGAACGGTCTGCGCGCAGGGTTGGTGTGGCGGCTGCGCGCGAAACAAATAGGATACCGGACGGGTTTGACAATCCGCCAGGGCGACCGAGTATGCCTTGCATGTCCAAGCTGACCGATTTCACCTCCTACGCCGACGCCCAGCGCCATTTCAGCGGGGCCGGGTTGTGGGCGCTGTTCGACGGGGACCGAGCGCGGCTGAATATCGCGCACGAATGCGTGGATCGCTGGGCAGTGGGGCCGGATCGGACGGCCATCCGCCTCGCGTTCGGGGATGGGACCACGGCGGCGATCGGGTTTCACGCGCTGGCCGCATGGTCGTCGCGATTCGCCCATTGGCTGGTGGGGCGCGGCATCGTGCCGGGGGATCGGGTGGCGATCATGCTGGACCCGTCGTTGCCGTTCTACGCCGCGCTGTTCGGGGCGATGAAGGCGGGCGCGGTGGCGGTGCCGCTGTTCACCCTGTTCGGTCCGGACGGGGTGCGCCTGCGGGTGGACGACTGCACGCCTCGGTTATTGCTGACCAATGCGGAAAAGGCGGCGACCACGGGGGCGCTGGCCGATACCGAGACCATTGTCGCCGACGACGCCTTCATGGCGGGCCTCGCCGCGCTGCCGGATCGTTTCGCCGTGGACACGCGGGCGGACGCGATGGCGATGTATCAATACACATCCGGCACCACCCGCGACCTGCCGCAAGCCATAAAGCACACCCATCGCGCCATCGTGGTGGTGGCCAATGCCGCGCTGTACGGCACCGGGGTGCGCCCGGGCGATCGGTTTTTCTGCCCGTCCTCCCCCGCCTGGGGGCACGGGCTGTGGCACGGCACGCTGGCGCCTTTGGGCTTGGGGGTGGAAACCGGCACCTACTCCGGCCGGTTCGACCCGGCTTTGTTGCTGCGGGCTTTGTCGTCGTTCGGGATTACCAACCTCTCGGCCGCCGCGACGCATTACCGCATGATGCGCAACAGCGGTGCGGCCGGCCGCCACGCATACGCCGTGCGAAAAATGTCGTTTACCGGGGAACCGGTGGACAGCGAGTCGCTGCAATGGGCGGAAGCGACGTTCGGCACCCGCCTGTGCAGCATGTACGGCACCACCGAGGTCGGCGTGATCCTGGCCGATTACCCTGGGGCCGAGGATTACGTCGGGCGCCCCGGCTCCCTCGGTAAGCCTGTCCCGGGCGTGACAGTCGCCACGCTCGGGGCCGACGGCGCACCGGCCGACAGCGGGGAGATCCAGGTCTGGCGGCACAACGCCTGGTTCCCGACCAAGGATCGCGGCCGCACCGACGCCGATGGCTATTTCTGGCACGGCGGGCGGGCGGACGATGTTATTATCTCCGCCGGTTGGACCATTGGCGCGGCGGAGGTCGAGGACGCCTTGCTGAAGCACCCGGCGGTGCGGGAAGCCGCCGTCATCGGCGTGCCCGATCCGTTGCGCGGGCAGACGGTGAAGGCGTTCGTCGTTGTGGATCGGACCGCCGACACCATGGACGATGCGGCGCTGGCTGCTGCGTTGCAGGACGTGGTGCGTACCCGCCTCAGCCATCACGAATATCCAAGGATCGTGCAGTTCGTCGACGAATTGCCGAAAACCCCCGCAGGCAAAGTCAACCGCAGAGCACTGCGCGAGCGCGAAAAGGCCCAGGCATGACCGACGTGAAATTCCCCAAAATCACCAATCAGGGCATGGATGCCCTGCGCGCCCGCATCGGGGTGCCGATCGAAAACACCCTGGAACCCTGGTGCCACGAGGCCACTCGCGACAACATCCGCCACTACGCCCACGGCATCGGCGACGACAACCCGCTGTGGTGCGATCCGGCCTATGCCGGCAAATCCCAGTACGGTGCGGTTGTCGCCCTGCCCAGCTTCCTGTTCGCCACCAGCCGCATCGTGTCGGGCTATGTCGGCGGGCTGCCAGGGGTCCATGCGATGTGGGCCGGCGCCGATTGGACCTGGCACAAGCCGGTGCTGCGGAACGATGAAATCTCCACCGAGGCGAAGCTGAAAGACCTGATCGAGCACGACACCGCCTTCGCCGGTCGCGCCGTGCAGCAGATCTACACCGTCGGCTTCTTCAACCAGCACGGCGACAAGGTGGCCGAGGCCGATAGCTGGTGCTTCCGCACGGATCGCGACATGGCGCGGGAATCCGGCACCAAATACACCGAGGTCAAATCCCGCGCCCCGCATCGCTACACCGAGGCAGAACTGGCCGACATCTACCGCCACTATCACAACGAGACGGTGCGCGGTGCGACGCCTCGGTATTGGGAAGATGTGGCCGAGGGCGAGGCGCTGCCCACCATGGTCAAAGGCCCGATGACGGTGACCGGTTTCATTGCCTACGCGCAGGGCTGGGGCGGCTTGTATATCCGCGCGAACAAGCTGGCGTGGAAGCAGATCCATGCCCATCCGGGCTTGGGCATTCCGAACCGGTTCGGCATTCCGGATTGCCCCGAGCGGGTGCATTGGGAACCGGAGTTCGCGTTGATGGTGGGGGCGCCGGGCGCTTACGATTATGGCCCGGAGCGGTGCTCGTGGTTGACCCACCAACTGACGAACTGGATGGGCGACAGCGGTTTTCTGCACAAGGCGCACTGCAAGATCCGCCGCCACAACCCGGAAGGCGATGCGCTGTTTTTCTCCGCCAAGGTTGCCCGAAAATACATCGAGAACGGCCGCCACATGGTCGAGATCGTCCAAGAGGCTCGGACTCAGACCGACGAACTATCGGTGTTGGGATCGGGTGTGGTTGTGCTGCCTTCGCGGGGGTAGCGGGTGCGCGCCGCGAGGACGGGCCTCGCGGCAGCCGGGTTAATGCACCGAAAGCGCGTGCATCTCGTGTTGCAGGATCGCTGCCATCGCGACCTCCCGATCGCCGGCAACCGCCATCGGGGTGCCGTCGGCGGCGTGGATCGCGAAGCCGTTCTGCCCGTTCACCGTCACCGGCTTCACATAGGCAATCTGCGAAACGCCCAATTGCCCCAGTTGCTCGGCCGATAAATGGTGGATGTCGAAGAACGCCAGCTTCGGCGCCTCGATCGCGGTATTGTCGTCGGTCATGGCCGTTATCTCCTGTCCCAATCGTTGTCGTTCAATCCCGCGACCCATCGACCACCCGAGTGATCGCCGCACCGTTGCTCTTGCGCGGCTGGGTGATCGGGATGGTCTTGACCCGCACCTCCGGCTGCGGGCGCACCAGATCGATGTGCAGCAAACCGTTGTCCAGCCAGGCGCCCTTCACCTCGATCCCTTCGGCGATCACGAAAGCGCGCTGAAACTGCCTGGCCGCGATGCCGCGATGGATGAACACCCGCCCCTGCAAATCGTCGGTCTGCCGGCCGCGAATCACCAGTTGGTTGTCCTCCTGCGTGATTTGCAGGTCGTCCATGGTGAAGCCGGCCACGGCCAGGGTGATGCGCAGCCCGGTATGGCTGATCTGTTCGATATTATAGGGCGGATAGCCGTCGGACGCGGTCTTGGACGCGCGTTCGACCATTTGTTCCAGGTGATCGAAGCCGAGGAACAGCGGCGAGGTAAACATGCGGGTCGTCGACATGGGCCCCCTCCATCGAGCGAAGCGATTTCCGGTCCCCGTTATGGCGAACCGTTCGGCCCATATTTTGTCATTCCTCCTGTCGGATGCAAGGGGGTGGTGCGACGACGGGCGCGGTTCCTTCTTTTTCGAGCACCAGACTGCGCGCGACCTCGGCGATGCGCTTGCCGCTGGTCATCGCCTGTTTGCGGAGCCACCGATAAGCCTCCGGTTCGCCCAGCCGACGCTCCTTGATCAGGATCGCTTTCGCTCGGTCCACCATTTCGCGCTCCTGCAACCGGGTTTCCGCATGCGCCTGTCCGTCGCGCGCGTCCTGGTGGCGGCGGAACAGCGCAATGGCGGCGCGCAGGATGGGTTTCACGTCCGGCGGCGGGACACCCAGCACGTTGTACGACGACACCCCGGCGCCGATGGCTGCTTCCATGAAGGCGGGGTCGTCTTCGTCGACGAACAGCACGATCGGACGCGGGTGGCGGGCGGTGACCTGGCGAATGCCGTCGAGCGCGTCGCGATCGGGCCGCGCCATATCGACCAGCACGATGTCGGGGGCGGCGGCGGCGACGGCGTCGGCGAGCAACGCGCCGGACTGGGTCAGCACGACGTCGATGCCTGGATCGGCCGCCAGAATCCGCGCCAATGCCCCGGCGCGTTCGGCGTTATCGTCGGCGAGAAGTACCCTCACGGCACAATGCAATCCCATGCGATAGCGTCACTGTGGGATAAACGGACGCAAGAGTCACGCCAAAATGCTGCGGTGCAACATATTCTCTTTCGGGCGATCCGCGCTTGCTCAGCCGCCGAGAAAACTGCGCACCAAACTCCCCGCCACCAGCCGCCAGCCATCCACCAGCACGAAGAAAATCAGCTTGAACGGCAGCGACACCACACTGGGCGGCAGCATCATCATGCCCAGGCTCATGAGCACGCTCGCCACCACCATGTCGATGATGAGAAACGGCAGGAACAGCAGGAACCCCATCTCGAACGCACGGCGCAGCTCGCCGATCATGAACGCCGGCACCACCGCGCGCCACGACGCCTGCTCCATCGGCTCCGCCGGCAAATGGCCCAGGTCCTGAAAGAACGCGAGATCGCCGGGCCGCAAATTGGCGATCATGAAGTGGCGGAAGGGTTCGGCAGTCAGGCGCAGGCCCTCCATCTCCGGGATGCGGCCGTCGATCATCGGCTGGACGCCCGCCACCCAGGCCTGATCCAACACCGGCTGCATGACGAACCACGTCAGGAACAGCGACAGCCCGATCAACACCACGTTGGGCGGGGTGCCCTGGGTGCTGAGGGCGCTGCGCAACAGCGACATTACGATGACGATGCGGGTGAACGCGGTCATCATCACCAGCAGGCTGGGCGCCAGCGAGAGCACGGTGATCAGCGCGGTGATCTGCACCAGCCGCCCGGTCGCCCCGGCCCCGCCCGCCGCGCCGAGGTCGATATTCACCGACTGCGCCTGCGCCGCGATCGGCAGCAGCGCCAGCGCGATGGGCAGCAGGAAGGCGGGGAAAACCCTCATGGCGCGGCGTCCCCCACCGGCCGCCGGCCGGCTGTCTTATCCCCCGCCGGCAGCCAGCCGACGACAATATCCCGACCGCCGCCGATCAGCAGCAGCACCTCCCGCCCATCGCAGCGCACCAGATGCAGCCGCCGCCCGGCGTCCAGCGCCAGTACCTCGGACGCCGCCAATCGGCGGGCCGTCGTGCGGGTGCTGCGCCCGCGTTGCAGCACCCGGCCGGTCAGCAGGATGACGCCAAGCACGGCGGCCAAAGCGGCGACGGCGGTGAGGATGGGGGTGAGGCTGGGAAGCATCGCAGGACCGCCGTTGCATTTGTATGCGGCGAGCAAACAGCAGAAAGGTTAAGAAACCGTTAACGCCGAAGATTTTTCCGGTCTGTTAACCTTTTCTTAACCGATCGGCGCGATGCTGCCTGCATGGACACCACCGGCATCGGCATTTTCGATCTGGCGCATAAGCGCATGGCCTGGGCGGCGCAGCGTCAGGCCATCCTGGCGAAGAACATTGCCAACGCCAACACGCCGCATTTCCAGCCCGGCGATGTCGCCGATTTCGCCAAGACCTTGGCCGGCTCGGCGTCGATCGATCCGACGCGCACCCATCCCAACCATCTGTCCGGCACCGATCCCGGCGGTGCGCGGGCGATGACGCGAGCGGGGGCGCGACCGGGGGCGCGAGCGGGGGCGCATACCCCGGACGGCAACGGGGTGGCGTTGGATCGGCAGTTGACCAAGGTCGCCGATACCGAAACGACGCTGGCTCTGACCACCAACATCTTCAAAAAATACATGGGTTTGTTCGGCATCGCGCTCGGCAAAGGCGGTTGATCCCCATACCCCCCCCTGAAAGGATGCAAAACGCATGAGCCCCGACCTTACGAAAACGCTGTCGATATCGGCCAGCGGGATGGACGCGCAAACCGTCCGGCTGCGGGTGATCGCCGAAAACATGGCCAACCTGGACACCACGGGATCGAGCCCGGGGGCCGATCCGTACCGCCGCAAAACCGTTACATTCGAGAACCGGCTGGACGCCGCCACCGGAACCGAAGCCGTGGCGGTGAAGCAGATCGGCAAAGATAACGGGGAGTTGCCGCTGCGCTACGATCCGTCCAACCCCGCCGCCAACGCGCAGGGTTACGTCAAGTTGCCCAACGTCAACAGCTTCACCGAAATGATGGATATGCGGGAGGCGCAGCGGTCCTACAACGCCAACCTCGCGGTGATGCAGGCGACCCGCACGATGCTCAACCGCACGATCGAGCTGCTGAAATGACCGAAATCCCCTCCATGACCATCACCCCGTCCACCGCTGCCAGGGCCTATGCCACGGCGGGGGCGGGGGCAAGCGGAGCCGGCGCTGGCTTCGGCGCGACGTTGGACCGGGCGATGCGCAGCGCGGTCGATGTCGGGCACCAGGCCGATGCCCAGGCGACGCAGGCGCTGGTCGGCGGCGGCAATCTGACCGATATCGTCACCGCCCTCTCGCGCGCCGAGCTGACGTTGCAGAGTGCCACTGCGATCCGCGATCGGGTGGTGCAGGCGTATCAGGACATCGTGAAGATGCCGATATGACCGCCAACGATGCCGGCGCGGTGCTGGCGGAGACGATGAAGATGATCGTCGTCCTCGGCGGCCCGCCGCTGCTGGCCACGCTGGTGGTTGGCGTGCTCGTTGCGTTGTTTCAGGCCGTCACCCAAATCAACGAGGCAAGCCTGTCCTTCATCCCCAAACTGCTCGTGCTCGGGGCGACGACGATGCTGCTGGGTTCGTTCATGTTCGCGACGTTATCGAGTTACACGCTGATCCTGTTCGATCGGATCGTGGCGATCGGCGCATCCTGAGGCGAAGCCCGCACGATCGGCAGCGGATGCCACCGTCGCGCGGATCGCCAAGCAGGCAAAGGCCGCCTCAGGCCTTCGCGTATTTGCCGGTAAGCTGGTTCGTCGGGCCCTCAAGCCCTTTTTCCTTGCGATCTTGCCGGGTTTCCCGCGACCAGGTGCGCTTCAGATCGTCGCGGATGTGGAACGTGAGCTTGCCCAGACCCTGCGTCTCCAGCGTCACCGTGTCGCCGTCCATGAAGCTGGACAGGCCGCGATGGTTGGTGCCGGTGGCCAGGATGTCGCCGGGTTCCAGCACATGCACGGACGACGCCCATTCAATGCAGCGGGCGATGTCGTGCGCCATGTCGTTGGTGTTGAAGCTCTGCTTCACGGTGCCGTTCACCGTCAGTTCGATCGGCAGGTTCTGCGGATCGGCGATCTCGTCCGCCGTCACCAGATAGGGGCCGATCGGCGCGAAGGTCGCGCGCGACTTCATCGCGAAGAACCCGGCCGAGGCCAGACCGCGCGCCGAACCGTCGATGAAATTCGTGTAGCCGAAGATATGATCGAACGCGTCGGCGGCTTTGACGTTGTCGCAGCGCTTGGAAATCACCAGCGCCATTTCAGCCTCGCCCTCGAAGATGGTGGCAGGCTCGTCCGGCAGCACCATGGTATCGCCGTTGCCGATCACCGCCGTCGCCGCCTTATGGAAGGCGTTGATTTGCGGCTTCTTCGGCAGGGTGCCGTTTTCCATGTAGTTCACCGCCATGCAGACGATGTTGCCGGGCTTCGGCACCGGCGGGCGGATACGGACGGACGACAGCGGCACCCCCGCTCCGGTCGCAGCCGCCTGCACCTTGCCTTTATAGTCGCCCCAGGCAGCGATCAGGTTCGACAGCAGATCGCCGGGCCCGGTATGCGGCACCGAGGCGACGGCGGCGGAGACATCGACGATGCTATCGCCGACCACGACGCCCAGACGGAAGTCGTTGAAAAACGCGAGTTTCATGGGTTCCTCCCTTTTCGATGGCGATACCTTACCCCGCTGTCAGGTCCGTCAGCAACGGCAGGCAATCGGTGGCGAACCATTCGATCTGGCGGTTGCGCTCCTCGTACGGTCCCAACAGATCGAGCGCGATGTGCCGCACCCCCACCGCATAAAATGCGCGGATCCGATCGGCGACCTGCTGCGGCGTGCCCAGCGCGCAATAACGTTGCGCCGCTTTACGGAAATCCATCGCATAGCGCACGCTCAGGGTCTCGGTCGCGCGGTCCAGCGCGGTTTCGTAGTCCTTGTCCAGACGCGCGAACAACAAATGACCGGTGCCGAAGGCGACAGCGCCGCGACCCGCCGCGTCGGCCGTCTGCCCGATCGTATCGAGCGCGTCGCGATACATCTCGGGGGTGATGACATACGCCAGGAACCCATCGCCCAGCCGGCCGATGCGGCGCAGCGCGGCCGGCTTGCGGCCGGCGAACCAGATCGGCGGGCCGCCGGGACGGCGCGGGCCGGGGCGCATCGGGATATCGTCGAACGGGCCGTAGAACTTGCCGTGGTGGCTGACCGGTTCGCCGCCGAAGAATTTGCGCACGACCTGCACGCCCTCGGCCAAACGAGCGCCGCGTTCGTTGTGCGGCACATCGCAGGCGGCGTATTCGCGGGGGAATTCGCCGCCGACACCGACGCCGAAGATGAACCGACCCTCGGTCAAATGATCCAGCGTCAGCACCTGCTTGGCGACCGGGGTGGGATGGCGCAGCGGTAGCAGCAGCACCGAGGTCCCCAGTGTCAGCCGCCGGCTTACGACAGCGGCCTGCGCCAGTTGCAGCAGCGGGTCGAGAATCGGAATGGCGAACGAGATATGGTCGCCGGCCCATAACGAATCGTAGCCGCAGCGATCCACCAGTTGCACCAGCGACACCAACTCGTCGATCCCCGGCTCCCACGGGCCGGTCGCCGGTTCGGTGCGGCGGTGGATGGTTTGGATGCCGATGCGCAGCCGGTTTTCCAGGATCAGCGGCATGGCGCGGTCAATTCGGCAGCCAAACGGCGGACCGGATCTCGCCGAAATCGCGGCCGATCTTGCGCCACGACGCGCCGCCGTCCTCGGTCGCGAACACCGCTCCGAACAGGGTGAAGGCAACGATGCGGTTGCCATCGGCCGGATGCGTCGCCAACCCCCAGACCGTTGCGTTCGCTGGGCTGGGCAGAGGCAAAACCTCCCACTGTTGGCCGAAATCGTTGGAGCGCAGGATCTGCCCTTGCTCCCCCGTGGTATGCTGCCCGCAGCCGGCGAACAGCACGCCGGGGTCGTCCGATCGCACCGCCATGCCGCGCGCATACGGCAGCGGCCATTTCGCCTTGGTGCCGATCGGGTGCCAGGAATCGCCGCGATCGTCGCTGAGGAACATCTCCCCGGCCGTGCTGACCACCAGCCGGGGCGGCTGCGTCGGTGCGACCAGCATGTCGTGCACATCGGGGTCGTACAGCCCGTCGGTCAGATGCGTCCAGGTGTCGCCGCCGTCGTCGCTGCGGAACACCCCGTCGATTTCCACCCCGACCCAAACCGTCCGGTGGTTGGCGGGATCGACGACGATCGCGGTGACGAAGGGGGTGCCGATCGAGCATACGGCAGCGATATCGACCGCCAGCTTCTCCCAACTCTGGCCGCCGTCGCGGGACCGATACACCCCGGCCGGGCGGGTGCCGGCGAACAGAATGTCGGGATCGACCGGATCGACGGCGAGCGACCAGATCGTCGGCAGATCGCCTTGATTGCCAAGCCGAGCCCAGTGCGCGCCGCTGTCGTGGCTGACGAACAGGCCGGTGTCGCCGGCTGCGAAGACGCTGCGGGGCTGGGTGGGATGGGCGACCAGCGCCTGGATGCGGCTGTTCAGCGGGAACGGCGCGCGATGGCGCAACCAGCCGTCCCCCGCGTTCGGACTGTGCCAGACGCCCCAACCGGCGGTGCCGAGGCAGATGCTGTAATTTGCCGCCACGATCGTTTCTCCCCCTCGTTTTCCGCCCGAAGCCGGTCTTCCCACCATTCTGTACGCCCGCAACCGCACCCGCAACCGACCGCCGACCATTGCGCCGAGCGGGCTTGGCGGGCACGGTCCGGGGGAGAATAACAAGGATATAGAGGATTCCATGCCCGATTTGCTCGAAAACATCGAAAACGGCGTCGCCACGCTGACCCTGAACCGGCCGGAGGCGTTGAATGCGCTGTCCATGGATATCCGCAACGGCATGATCGCGGCGTTGCACCGCTACGCCGAGGACGACGCCGTCCGCTCGATCGTCATCACCGGCGCCGGGCGCGCCTTCTGCTCCGGCGGCGACGTCAAGGGCATGGGCGATCGTGCCGCGCTCGGGTTGGAATCGCGGGCGCGCGGCATTCAGTTTTCCAATTCCATTCCGATGGCGATGCGCAAACACCCGAAGGCGATCGTCGCCATGGTCAACGGCGTCGCGGCCGGCGCCGGGCTGAGCATGGCGATGGCCTGCGATATGCGCATCGCGGCCCGATCGGCCCGCTTCACCACCGCGTTCCTGAAAGTCGGGCTGTCCGGCGATTGGGGCGGCTCGTGGACGCTGACCCGGCTCGTCGGCACCGCCAAGGCGCGCGAACTCTTTTTCCTGCCCGACCTGATCGGGGCGGAGGAGGCTTTGCGCATCGGGCTGGTCAACCGCGTGGTGGACGATGCCGATCTAGCGGCCGCCACCATGGAAATGGCGCAACGGATTGCCGAAATGCCGCAAATCGCGGTTGCCGCGACCAAGCGCAATCTGTTCGAGTCCGAAACCGGCAGTTTCGATACCGTGCTGGATATGGAAGCCTACAATCAGGCGCGCTGCTCGCAGACCCAGGATCACCGCGAAGCCGTCGCCGCGTTCAAGGAAAAGCGCAAACCCGTCTTCCAGGGGCGTTGAGCGTTGCGGGTTCTCAATAATCTAGCGCAGGACGATCTGCGCCGGACCGCCGCGTCGGCGCAGGCATCGGAAGCGGCCGGCTACGACGGCGTCGCGACGATGGAAAACAAGCACGATCCGTTTCTGGCGCTGGCGATCGCCGCGACGCAGACGCAACGGATCGAACTCGCCACATCCGTCGCCATCGCCTTTCCGCGCAGCCCGATGGTGGTGGCAAACACTGCCTGGGATCTGCAAAATGCCTCGCAGGGGCGGTTCGTGCTGGGGTTGGGGCCGCAGATACGGCCGCATAACGAACGCCGCTTCTCCACCCCCTGGACCGCGCCGGCGCCTCGGCTGCGCGAATACGTGCAGGCCCTGCGCGCGATCTGGACCTGCTGGGAAACCGGCGGCAAGCTCGACTTTCAGGGCAAACACTACAAGTTCTCCCTGATGCCGCCGTATTTCATGCCCGCGTCCACCGGCCAGCGGATGGTGCCGATTACCCTGGCGGCGGTGGGCCAGCATACGTTGCGCATGGCCGGGGAAGTGGGCGACGGTGTGCGCTTGCACGGGTTCTGCACCCGCCGCTATCTGGCCGAGGAAATCCTGCCTCGGCTACAGGAAGGCATGGCGAAATCCGGCCGGCAGCGGGACCATTTCGAAATTACCGGCGGCGGTTTCGTCGCCACCGGGCCGGACGAGGAAACCACCGCCGCAATGTTCGAAATCGTGCGCGGGCGGGTGGCGTTCTACGGCACCACCCCCAGCTATTGGCCGGTGTTCGAGCTGCACGGCCTGGGCGATCTCGGCCGCGAATTGAACGCCATGTCGAAAGCCGGGAAGTGGAACGAACTCGCCGCCCGCGTGCCCGACGATGTGGTGCATCTGTTCGCCGCCGTCGGAACCCATAAGGATATCGCCAAACGGATCGAGGAACGTTTCGGCGGCCTGAGCGATGCGATCGGCATGCGGGCGGATTCCTCGACCGTCGGCTACGACGTCCCGCCCGATGTCATGCAGGATATAAAACGCATCCCAACCCCGTTCCAAGGCTACAAGACAGCATGGTGAGGCCGCAATGAAACTATTCTACGCCGAGGGTTCCCCCTACGCCCGCATCGTCCGCATCGCCCTGCTGGAGCTCGGCCTGGACGCCACCACCGAAAAAGAAGTCGTTACGTTGCGCGACCCGGACTCGGCATTGCTGCCTTACAATCCGGTCGGGCGGGTGCCGACGCTATTGCTGGACGATGGCACGATCCTGACGGAATCGTTGCTGATATTTTACTACCTCGATACGCGGCACAGCGGCCAAATGTTGCTGCCGCGCGATGGGTCGGACGGCTGGGCGACGATGGCGCGCATGGGCACCGCGATGGGGCTGATCGACGGGCTTGCGGTGTGGAATCGCGCGCTGCGCCGGCCGGTGGAAGAACGATCGCAATTCATGCTGGATCTGGAACGGACACGCGCCGGGCGCACGCTGGACGCTTTGGAACAGGCGGTGGCCGGCGGGGCCTATGCGGGCCGGATGGACGCCGCGCGCATCGCCCTCGGTGCCACGCTGGGCTGGTCCGAACGCCGGCACCGCACCTTCGACTGGCGGGCCGGGCACCCGGCACTGTCGGCCTGGCACGACGCGATCGAAACGCACCCGTCGTTCGCGGCGACCTTGCCGCCGATCGTGGACTATTGACAGCGCGGCCGCACGTCCTGGCATAGCAGTTTGCAGGATCGCATCATCGCGTCCGGCGGTATTTTGGCACCGAAATTCAGCTCCGCCAGAATACCGTCGATGCCGAGTTCCTGCTGCAATGCCAGAATCCGTTCTGTGACCGTATCCACACTGCCAACAATCACCTTGTCGCGCATGGCGGCCTCGAACGACAGCGCCCGGACGTCGTCGAGTTCGGCGCGGCGGCGGGCGTTCGGCGATCCTTCGAGCTGCGCTTTCAGCAAGCCGTAGCCACCCATGATGCTGGCTTCGGATTCCGCCCGCGCAATCGCGTCGGTTTCCCCGACATGCACCGAAACCCGCAGGTGAACCTGCCCCTTGCCGGGATGGCCGGCTGCCTCGTACGCCGCGCGATAGGCCTGCAAATCCGGCGCGAGGCCGGAAAGCGTGCCGCTGCGCACGGCCACGAACAGCGGATAGCCCAACGCGCCCAACACCGGGAACGTGTCTTCCGATGCGCCGGCAATACGAACTTCCGGGAACGGTTTCTGGAACGGGCGCGGCACGGCTTTGGCCCCGTCGTAACGGTGGAATTTCCCCTGGAAGGAGAATGTATCCTGCGTCCAGGCCAGTTTCAGCACTTCCAGCGTTTCGTAAAACCGTTCCCGGCTTTCGGCATAAGGCACCCCGTAAGCGGCGTAGGATCGCGGATTGCCGCTGCGCCCGACACCGAGAATAAGCCGCCCGCCGGAGATTTGATCGAGGGTTGCGGTTTCCTCGGCCAGTCGCAAGGGATGGGTCAGCGGCAGCACCTGCACCGCCGTGCCGAGTTTCATGGTGGTCGTCCGAGCGGAGAGGGCCGCGAGAACGGTGAGCGGGGCGGACATGACGGAGCGGGAGGCTTGCTGGTGAATTTCGGCGAGCCAGAACGAATCCAAGCCGTATTCTTCGGATTCCACCGCCTGATCCAGCCCCATCGCGAACGCATCGGCGTCCGACATGCCCGGCACTTGCCGGTGAAACTCATGATACCAGCCAAATTCCATGATGCGTTCCTCGTGTTGCCGCGAAGCTAAGATGTCCTGATCGATCCGGCAATTGGCAGGGTCCGATGGGAGCGCTAACCTACAACGATAACAGGGGAGTAAGCGGCCATGCGGTTCGGTTTGTTCGGCAGCGCGGCGGCGCGTCGGGGCAGCGGCGAATTCGACAGCACCGAGGGTTTCCGCGATTTCATCGAATACAATATCGAAGCCGAGGCCCTGGGTTTTCACAGCAGCTTCGTCGTCGAACATCATTTCACCGGCTTCGGCCAGGTCTCGGCGACGTTGAACCTGCTGACCTGGCTCGGCGCCCGCACCACCACCCTGCGCCTGGGGACGGCGGTGATCGTGCTGCCCTGGCACAATCCCGTGTTGCTGGCGGAACAAGCTGCAACGATCGATTTACTGTCGGGCGGACGGTTGGATTTCGGCATCGGAAAAGGTTACCGATACAACGAATTCGTCGGTTTCGACGTGCCGATCGCCGATGCCGAGGCTCGGTTCGAAGAATCGATTGCGTTATTATTGAAATGTTGGACATCGGAGGAGCGTTTTTCGCACAAAGGCCAGTTCTGGATTTTTAACGATATCGTTGTCGAACCGCCACCGTTCCGCCGCCCCCACCCCGCCGTCTGGATGGGCGCCGGCAGCCCCCGTTCCATCCGCGACGTTGCTCGGCGCGGCTTCAATTTGTTGCTTGGACAGTACGCCTCCCCGGCCGATATCGGCGACAGTATTGCGGTCTATCGGGCAGCGGTGGAGGAAACCGGCAGGGTTTACGAGGCAACGATGGTGGGGGTGACGCGGGCTTTTTTCGTGGCGGAGAACGATGCCGAACGCGATGAGGCCCTGGCGCGTCGGCTGTCCAACCGGATGCGGCAGTTGAAACTTGCGACCCAGCCGGACGGCACCGTGCTGGGCGGCCCGGATCGCGCGGTGGGCGATCCCGACAAAATTAACATCGACAGCGCCATCTACGGCAATCCCGCCGAAATCGCCGCAGGGCTCGACGCCTTGGCCCGTGCCGGCGTCGGCTACGTGCTGCTGAACGGCGGCGGTTCCGGCGGCGGCACCCGTGGCCGCGCCAGCATGCGTCGTTTCGCCAACGAGATTATGCCGGCGTTTTCGGGTGGAACAGTTTAACCCGGTTGGATCAGCCGAAAAACCGCAGGAAATGCGCCAATACTTCCTCCGGCGCTTCCTCGTTCACGTAATGACCGCTGGGCAGCGCTTCGCCGCGCACGTCCTCGGCGCGCTGTTTCCACAGGCCGATGGGATCGGCGAACCGCTTGCCCACGCTGCTGTTGTCGCCCCACAGCACCAATAGCGGCATCGCCAGCTTGCGCCCGAGATCGGCGGTATCGAGGGTGCAATCGATCGTCGCGGCGGCACGATAATCGCCGCAGGAGCCGCGAATGGTTTTTTCGTTGAAACACCGCACATACTCGGCCCAGATTTCCGGCGGGATGTGGTTCAGATCCTTGGTCAGTTTCAGCAGCTTCTTGCGCATGAACCAGTCGGGATCGACGGCGTTGAAAAACATCTCCGGAAAGCCCTGGGGTTGCGCCATGAACGGCCAATGCCAGCCGCCGATCGCACCTTCTTTGTCCATCGCCGCCCACATATCCAGGGTCGGAACGATATCGACGATCGCCGCTTTCAGCACCTTGTCCGGATGATCTAGGCACATGCGGTGAGTGGTGCGCCCGCCGCGATCGTGGCCGGCAACGAAAAACCTATCGAACCCCAGCGCCTGCATCACCTCCACCTGATCCTGCGCCATTGCTCGGAAGGAATAATTGGCGCTGTCCGCGTCCTCCGGCGGGGCAGAACTATCGCCGTAGCCGCGCAGATCGGCGGCGACGACATGGAAACGTTCCGCAAGCCGAGGGGCCACCTTGTGCCAGGCGACATGGGTCAACGGATTGCCGTGCAGCAGCAGAAGCGGCGGGCCGCTGCCGCCATGGCGCAGGCGGATGCGCGCCCCGCTCGTTTCGATATCGGTTAGCGTGAAGCCGGGCATGATGTCCATGGCGCGTTCCTTTTCCTGCCGCAGTATGCCACCCCCGGCCGGGGCGTTACCATCCCTGCGATCGGCGGCGCAGCAAGCGGCTTCCCCTCCGCGTGCGCGTCGCTTACGATGTTCGGATGACAAACACGCCCCCCAAAATCGGCCTCGCCCGCAACACCGCCAACTACGGCGACCCCGATTTCGCGCTCTATTTGCGGCGCACCTTCGCCAAGTCGATGGGCTATTCCCAGACCATGCTGGACAAACCGGTGGTGGGCATCGTCGATACCGGCAGCGACTACAACAACTGCCATCGCACGGTGCCGGAACTGGTGGAAGCGGTGAAGCGCGGGGTACTGGCGGCCGGCGGGCTGCCGCTGGCCTTCCCCACGGTGTCGCTGTGCGAGCCGTCGTTGTCCCCGACATCCATGCATTACCGCAACCTCGCGGCGATCGACACGGAAGCGATGCTGACCGCGCAGCCGATGGATGCCGCCGTGTTGATCGGCGGTTGCGACAAGACCGTGCCGGCGCAACTGATGGCCGCTGCGTCGGCCGATATTCCCGCCGTGCAGTTGGTCACCGGCCCCATGCTGGCCACCCCGTTTCAGGGGGAGCGCCTGTCCGCCTGCACCGATTGCCGCCGCTACTGGGCGATGTATCGCGCCGGCACCGTCAGCGGGGAGCGTATTGCCGAGATCGAGGGAAGGTTGGCCACCACCGCCGGCACCTGCGGCGTGATGGGCACGGCGTCCACCATGGCGTGCATCGCCGAGACGCTGGGCATGATTCCGCTGGGCCATGGGTCCATCCCCGCCGTGCATGCCGATCGGCTGCGCGCGGCCGAGGAAGCCGGCGCCCTGGCCGTGCGACTGATTACAAACCCGATCAAACCGTCGGAAATTATCACCGCCGCCTCGGTGGAAAACGCGCTGCGGGTGCTGCTCGCACTGGGCGGGTCCACCAATGCGCTGATCCATCTGACCGCCATTGCCGGGCGCATCGGGGTCAAGATCGACCTGCAACGGCTGAACATGCTGTCCGACAGCACCCCCGTGCTGGTCGATCTGAAGCCCACCGGAGAGGGCTATATGGAAGATTTCCACAGCGCGGGCGGGATGCCGGCGCTGCTGTGGGAATTGCGGGATCTGCTGCACCTCGACTGCATCGATGTCACCGGCAAGACGCTGCGGGACCGGCTGGTGCAGCCCGCCTTCGTCGATCGCCGCTACATCCGCGAGCGCGCGAAGCCGGTTTCTCCGGTCGGCGGGATCGTGTCGCTGTTCGGGTCCCTGGCACCGCGCGGCGCCATCCTCAAGCGCAGTGCCGCGACCGAATCGCTGTTCGAGAAAGAGGCCCGCGTCATGGTGTTCGACGGGCTGGAAGACCTGGCCAATCGCATCGACGACCCCGACCTGGATGTGACCGCCGACGATATTCTGGTGCTGAAGAATGCGGGCTCGCTGACCCCGGCCGGCATGCCGGAGGCCGGGTATCTGCCGATCCCCCGGAAAATCGCCCTGTCGGGGGTGAAGGACATGGTGCGCATGAGCGATTGCCGCATGTCGGGCACCGCCTTCGGCACGATCGTGCTGCATATCACGCCGGAGGCTGCGGCCGGCGGGCCGCTGGCGTTGGTGGAAACCGGCGACCGGGTGCGGCTGTCGGTGAAGGACCGGTCGTTGGATTTGCTGGTGGCCGAGGATGTGCTGGCGCAACGCCGCGCCGCCTGGACCCCGCCGGCCGCCCCGAAGCGCGGCTGGGATCGCATCGTGCACGAGCAGGTGCTGCAAGCGGACGAGGGCTGCGACCTCGCGCTGCTGCGCCAAGGGGGGTAGGCGCCGGGGGGCTACCCAAGAAGAAACACCCGCCGAGCCATTGCTCCGGCGGGTGTTTCTTTTTCTGCGCAGGCGTATCCGGCCGACCCTGGGCCGACCGGCGTGTCTTCTGGCTTAGGCGCTTTTCTGGGCGCGGAACCGAGCAAAAGCGCGGACGCGCACGCGATACTTGGTCCAGGCCGAGGTGCCTTTATACCGAGCGAATGCCGGCACTTTCTGGCTGAAGCTGCGGCTGAGAGCCGAGGCATCGGCGGACACGGCGGCTTTTGCGCTCGCCAGCCACTCCGACGAGACGGCAGCGGTGGCGCCGAGGGCGGCGGGGGCCGGGATCTTGCCGGTGCCGATGGCATGGCGGAGAACCCGCAAAGAAACGCCGAGGCCGCGCGCCGCGTCGGGAAGGCCGAGTGTGGTGGTATCGCTCATTTATCCTGATCCTGATCGATGCGGCCGCGCCGACGGTTGAATCGCCGACGGCGGGACGCATGCTCTGCAAACGAAAAACTTTGGACCGCGATCGGGGCGGTCGCCGTCGATATATGGCACGCTGCTGCCTGCCATCGGGGCGCGCATACCAAATCGGCGCGCCCTGGCGCAAGGGGCAGCATCGACCGGAGGGCGTGGATATCCCACCGGCGGGCGTGGATATCCGACCGGAGGGCGTGGATATCCGGGGCGCGACCGTGGCATAAGCGCCGGAACGACGCCCCCGGAGACACCGCGCATGCCCACCCGCGACGCCGTCATCGCCCGCGCGACGCTTAAGCGTCCCCGCGATGCCGCGATCCTCGACAGGTTGCAGTGCGAAGGATGGCGTGCGCTAACCCCATGGGAATGTCGGCTTGGCAATCTGAACTCGATCGCGGGCAGAGTGCTTGCGTTCTTGGAATCCGAGGAAAGGCACGCGCAATGTTAACCAGCGTCGAGCTATTTGCCGGTGCAGGTGGCTTGGGGATGGGCCTGTCATTGGCTGGCTTCGACCATCTCGCCGTGGTGGAATGGGATCGCTGGGCCTGCGACACCATCCGCGACAACCAGCGGCGTGGGCACCCCTTGGTATCGGATTGGCCGCTGCACGAGGGCGACGTGCGTAAGGTCGATTATGCGGCGCTGACGCAGCCCGTCGACGTCGTGGCTGGGGGGCCGCCGTGCCAGCCATTCTCGATCTCCGGTAAGCACAAGGGATACGACGATACCCGCGACATGTTCCCCGCCACCGTGGATGTCGTCCGCAGGCTTCGCCCGCGTGCATTCATCGTTGAGAACGTGAAAGGTCTAACACGCCCCAATTTCGCAAACTATTTTTCGTATATTGTTTTGCAGCTCGAGTTCCCCGAGATCGTTCGGAACAGCGATGAGTCTTGGTCCGACCACCTCCGACGCCTGCAACGACAGAAGACGTCCGGTAACAGAAGTGGGTTGACCTATAACGTCGTCTTCCAGTTGCTCAATGCCGCCAATTTCGGTGTGCCACAGAAACGAGAGCGCGTCTTCATTATTGGGTTTCGCGACGATCTCGACGTTCGATGGTCGTTTCCGAAGGAGACACATTCCTCTGACTCACTTCTGGTCGATCAGTGGATTACCGGTGAATATTGGGATCGACACAAGGTCTCGGCTAAGGCCCATGGCCCGCTCTCCGACGCCCTTCGCGCGCAAATTACGGGTGTTCGACAGCGGAACTTCAGACCGACCGACGAACGACGGGCATGGCGCACCGTTCGCGATGCACTCGCCGGGCTGCCAGACCCGGAATTTGCGACAAACATTGCCGCCGCCATTCCAGATCACCGTTTTCAGCCGGGTGTGCGTTTCTACACGGGCCATACAGGTAGTCCGCTCGATGCACCCGCGAAGACACTGAAGGCGGGCGATCATGGTGTCCCAGGTGGCGAGAATGCGCTGGTTCGCGCAGACGGGAGCGGACGCTATTTCACGGTTCGCGAGTCTGCGCGCCTACAAACGTTCCCCGATGCCTATGTTTTTCACGGAAGTTGGACAGAATCCATGCGCCAGCTTGGGAATGCGGTGCCGGTAGCCTTGGCGCATGTCGTTGGCGCGAGTGTCGCTCGCAAGTTGATCGAGCACGACATGCTGGCGCTCGCGACGACGAAGGTGCGGATGTGACCAAGCGACCGGTTCGCCCTGCCGGACAATCCACTTCGCCCGACGATGTTGCGAGGGATGAACAGCGGGAGGAACCCCTGCTTGTCAGCACCGACGACCTGCAACCGTTCAACCCGCTCGATACCAAAAACCTCGCCATTGCCGTTGCGAAGGCCGTACTTGAACGAAATGCTCGGCCACTTGGCACATTGCCTGCCTTCCGAGGGGCGGGCATCTACGCAATCTATTACGCGGGCGATTTGCCGGCTTACAGCCCGATGGCCATCGAAAACCAAGATAGCCAGCGACCTCGGTGGCCAATTTACGTCGGCCGTGCTCAGCCTCCCGGAGGGCGACACGGCGGATTCAACACATCGACGACCGACTCTGCCGCGCTCTACGGGCGCCTCCGCGAGCATGCGGAGAGTATACGGTTGGCGGGCAATCTCGATATCTCCGACTTCCATTGCCGGTTCTTGGTCGTCCACGACCTTTGGATTCCGTTAGCCGAGCAGCTGTTGATTTCGCACTTCGCGCCGGTGTGGAACCGGCTGATCGACGGATTCGGCAACCATGACCCCGGTAGCGGTCGTTACCAAGGACTTCGGCCCCGATGGGATGTCCTTCATCCTGGCCGAGCCTGGGCGCTGCGATGCAAGGAGCGGCAGGAGACGGCGGACGACATACAGCGCGAGATAACGCAGTATCTCGCGCATGCATCGGTCCCTTCCCTCGCGCTTCTCTCGGGCGATCTCAGTGGGGGATAATAGCGGAGCGAAAACGCCGACGATGTCGCCGCAGATCGAAGCGGCACAGGGTGCACTGCGAGCCAAGACGGATTAGCCTGTCTCAACGATATGGAGACACCGCGCATGCCCACCCGTGAAGCCGCCATCGCCCGTGCCTTGCAGTTCTTCGACACCGACGGTTTCCGCGACCGACTGGCGGAACTGGTGGCGATCCGCAGCACCTCGCAGGACCCGGCGCACGAGGCCGATGTGCAGCTTTACCTCGACGCCGCGATTGCGCCCTGGCTGCAACGGCTGGGCTTCGCCACCGAAATCCACCCCAACCCCGCCGCCGGCTTCGGCCCGATCCTGACCGCCGAACGGATCGAGGACCCGGCGCTGCCGACGGTGCTGACCTACGGGCACGGCGATACGGTGCGCGGGCTGGAAGATCAGTGGCGCCCCGGCCTCGATCCCTGGACCCTGACGCAGGAGGGCGATCTTTGGTACGGTCGCGGCAGCGCCGACAACAAGGGCCAGCACGCGGTCAATCTCTCCGCGCTGGAGGCGGTGATCGCCGAACGCGGCGGCAAGCTGGGCTACAATATCAAGATGGTCCTTGAAACCAGCGAGGAACGCGGCTCCACCGGCCTCAAAGCCTTCGTCGCCGCTCGGGCCGATCGATTGCAGGCCGATGTGCTGATCGCCAGCGACGGGCCGCGGGTGACGCCGGAGATGCCGACGATCGCCACCGGCACGCGCGGGACGTATCACTTCGACCTCGTGCTCAACCTGCGGTCGGGCGGGGTGCATTCCGGGCATTGGGGCGGGCTGACGACCGATCCGGCGGTGGTCCTGACCCATGCGATCGGCGCCATTATCGATCGTCGCGGCAAAATCCTGGTGCGCGACTGGCTCCCCCGCAACGGCGTCCCGACCGCCGTCCGCTCGGTGTTAGCCGGTTGCCCGGTGGGCGGCGGCGGGGAAGCCGCGTCGATCGACCCGAATTGGGGGGAGCCGGGCTTAACCCCGGCGGAGAAAATCTACGGCTGGAACAGTTTCATTGTGCTGGCGATGACCTCGGGGCGGCCGGAGAACCCGGTCAACGCCGTGGCCCCCAACGCCCGCGCGCATTGCCAGATCCGCTATACCGTGGACACCGATCCCGCCGGGTTCGAGGACGCGCTGCGCCAGCATCTGGATGCCGAGGGGTTTCCCGAGTTGGCGATCGAAAACGCCTTCGTGCGTATGCCCGCCAGCCGCACCGATCCCGGCCATCCCTGGGTGCGATGGGCGGTGGACAGCATGGAGAAGACCCTGGGCAAGCGGGTGCAGGTGATCCCCAACTCCTCCGGCGGGTTACCGGGGGATGTGTTCGTGGACCATCTGAACGTGCCGCTGATATGGATCCCGCACAGCTACAACGGTTGCAAACAGCACGGCCCGGACGAGCATTTCCTGAAGGCCCCGGCGCGCGAGGGCATCGCCGCCTTCGCCGGCCTGTGGTGGGATCTGGGGGAGGCGGGGTTGCCCGGTGAAGGCGCTGCAAGCCGGGGCTGACCGAGTAATGATTGCGCCGGACCGGCCGCGCAAGCAGCCGGCCCGGGTTCGGAATTATTGCGGAATGCGATGCAACCCGCACAGCTTGTTGCCGTCGGGATCGCGCAGATACGCGAGGTACATCGCGCCGCCCGGACGCGCGCCGGGGGCCTCTTCGATCGACGAGCCGCCCGCCGCAACGCCAGCATCGTGCCACGCCTTCGCCTGATCGCCGGACGCCATCGCAAGGCCGATCGTGCCGCCGTTGGCATGGCAGGCCGACTTGCCGTCGATCGGCGGGCTGACCATGAACACGCCGCCATTATGGATGTAGCGGATGCGGCCCTTAGCATCGACCGTGCCGGGCTGACCGCCGATCGCGCCGAAGATGGCATCGTAGAAAACCTTGGATTTGGCGATGTCGTTACTGCCGACCATGATATGACTGAACATTCGTCGTCCCTCCTCTGGACGGCCCGATGCTAGCGCGCTTTGCTGCGTCCGAACAGGGAGACAGAATTGCGATGACCGATTCCGCGTGGCACGCCGATCCGCTCGTCTGGGGCCACGGGCCGCATTGGTTCGAGGTGTTTCTGGAACCGACCTGCCCGCATTCGGTGCGGACGTTCTTCAAGCTCGACGCCCTGCTCGCCGCCGCCGGGGAGGATAAAATCAGCCTGCGGATCGTGCTGCATTCGCAACCCTGGCACATGTTCTCGGGCGTCGTGGTGCGCTGCGTGCTGGCAGCTTCGACCCTGCCGGAGGGCAAAGCGGCCGCCAAAGCGGTGCTGGCGGCGGTGGCCGACCATCGCGAGGAGTTCGAATTCGAAAAACACGCCGGCGGCGCCAACATGAACGTCACCCCAGCCCAAATCGTCGCTCGGATCGAGGCCTATAGCGGCCTGAAAATCGCCCCGGCCTTCGCTCTTCCCGATCTGGACCGCGCGGTCAAATGGCATTGCAAATACGCCCGCCAGAACGGGGTCCACGTGTCGCCAACCTTCATGATCGACGGCCTGGTGCAACCCGACATCGGCAGCCGCGACCCGATCGAATCCTGGGTCGCTCGCGCGCTCGGCACTTGACAAACGGGTGAAAGTTTTTTGGTTCTTTTTTTCAAAAAAGAATAAAAACTCTTCTTTTTTATAAAAAAGAAGCAAAAAATTTTTGTCCGTTGGCTTGCTCGCTGACAAGTACCTACATTGACGCTCCCTCTCCTACCCCACACAATCCTTTTAACACTACCGGAGGAAACCCCCAATGCGCGCCGCCGTCTTCCATGCCGCCAATACGCCGATGACTATCGAGACCCTGGAAGTCTCCAAACCCGGCCCGCACGAGGTGCTGCTCAACACCGCCTATGCCGGCCTGTGCCATAGCGACCTGCATTTCCTCGAAGGCCTGTATCCCACGCAAACCCCGATCGTGCTGGGGCACGAATCCTCGGCTGTCGTCGAGGCCGTGGGATCGGAAGTCACCTACTGCAAAAAAGGCGATCGGGTGATCACCTGCCTGTCGGTGTTTTGCGGCACCTGCGAATACTGCAACACCGGTCGGCCGCAACTTTGCAGCAATACGGCGGTAAAAATGCTGCCCGGTCAGGCGAAGCGGATGTTCTGGAAGGGCCAGCCAGTCGGCCAGTTCGCCAACCTGTCGTCGTTCGCCGAACAGATGCTGGTGCACGAAAATGCGGTGTTGAAAATCGCCGACGATATCCCGTTGACGATCGGGTGCATCGTCGGCTGCGGCGTCATGACCGGGGCCGGCGCAGTGCTGAACACGGCGAAAGTGCCGCAAGGATCCACCGTCGCGGTGTTCGGCTGCGGCGGCATCGGGCTGTCCGCCGTGAACGCCGCCGCCATTGCCGGCGCGGATCGGATCATCGCCATCGACACGCGATCGTCGAAACTCGACGTCGCCAAACAGATGGGCGCGACCGATGTCATCAACGCATCCAACGTCGATCCGGTGGAGGCCATTCGCGACCTAACCGGCGGCGGGGTGGAATACGCGTTCGAGGCCGTGGGCCTGAAGTTGACGGCGGAACAATCCTTCCAATCGCTGCGGGCCGGCGGCACCGCGACGATCATCGGCATGGTCCCCTTCGGCACCAAGATCGAGCTGCATGGCTACGATTTCCTGAAAGAACGCCGCATTCAGGGCTCGTCCATGGGCAGCAACCGCTTCCGGGTCGATATGCCGAAGCTGCTGAGCGCCTGGAAGAAGGGTGACCTGAAGCTCGATCACCTTATCTCCAGCAACATTAAATTGGATGAGATCAACGAGGGATACGCCAAGCTGAAAGGCGGCGAGATCCTGCGCCAACTCATCGATTTCGGCGTAGCCACTTAACGGGGAAAGTTTTTTGCTTCTTTTTTTCAAAAAAGAAGAAGTCCCTGTTCTTTTTTGAAAAAAAGAACCAAAAAACTTTTATCCGCTGGAGGCGATTCCGCTTTCGGTCATCGCGCTCAAATTCGCTATAAGGTGCTCGGAATCACAAACCGAGCACCTGCTATGCGCATTGAATTCATTAAGATCGGCAATAATCCGCCGGACGATATCAACGTGATCGTCGAAGTCCCCATCGGTGGGGAGCCGATCAAGTACGAGCTGGACAAGGACTCCGGCACCATGGTGGTGGATCGGTTCCTGCATACCCCCATGCGCTACCCCGGCAATTACGGCTTCGTGCCGCACACCCTGTCCGACGACGGCGATCCGATCGACGTGCTGATCGCCAACACCCGCCCGATCCTGCCGGGCGCGGTCATCAACGTGCGGCCGGTCGGCGTACTGAAAATGAACGACGACGGCGGCGGGGACGAAAAAATCATCGCGGTGCCGTCGCCGAAGCTGACCCAACGTTACTTGAACGTCCACAACTACACCGATCTGCCGGCGATCACGCTGGAGCAGATCCAGCATTTCTTCGAGCACTACAAAGACCTCGAACCCGGGAAATGGGTCAAGATCATCGGCTGGGGCGACGCGGCGGAAGCGCGGCAGTTCATCGCCGACGCCATCCAACGCGCCACTGCGAAAACCTGATCGGCAAACGCCCTACCCCGTCGCGCCGATATAACACCGGCGCGGCGGGTCGTGGGGTCAGAGGTCGGTCTTACCCGTGTGCAACTGGAAGCGCATCAACTCCGGCGCTTCCTGCCCGGCATCGACGAACGCCTTCTTCAGCGCGCCGATGGCCGGGGCGAAGATGCCGCCACGGTTCTCGCTCGCCCAATTGCGCGAGGCGATCGGCTGATCGATG
>JANXMB010000041.1 GCA_025354865.1 Acetobacteraceae bacterium
GGCGCGAATGGTCGCATCGGGCCTCGCCAACGTGCGGCTGCCTCGGCCGCGTCGGAACCGGGGCGCGGCGGGGCCAGCGCCGCGACCGCGACCGGCCAACCCCGCTCCGCCAGGAGACGAGCGACGACGTAGCCATCGCCGCCATTGTTGCCGGGGCCGGTGAGCACCAGGGTCGGGGCCGGTCGCATCCGCGCCGCCATCGCACGCACCACCGCTCGGCCGGCATTTTCCATGAGGGTTGCGCCGGAAACGCCCAGGCTGGGTGCCAAGCTGTCGGCACGCCCCATCTCCTTGGGCGTCAGAAGTTCGCAGCGGCCGCGCAGCGATCGCGCTCGGTTGGGGTCGAATGCCATGCGGGCAGTATGCGGCGGATTGGGCGGTCGCGGAATGCCGCGCGGAAAAGCGACGCGGAATGCCGCGCGGAAAAGCGACGCGGAATGCCGCGCGGAAAAGCGACGCGGAATGCCGCGCGGTTGGGGGCAATTGGTTCGGGCGATACACACGATACAATTCTCCCGCGCCGCGACATCCGGACGATACAATGGATCGGTATGGTTCAGTCATCGAACAGGGCGGGTGCCCTGGGGAACTTCCAAAGGAGATATCGAGATGACCAAGACCTTCGCGTTCGCCGCCGTCGCTGCCGCCCTGCTGTTCGGCGCGATGCCTGCCCATGCCGGCTTCACCGTGAACAGCATCAGCTGGAACGGCCTCACCATGAACGGCGTCTCCCTCAACGGCATCTACCCCAACGGCATCTTCCTTAACGGCCTCTCCCTCAACGGCCTCGGCGCCAACGGCCTCTCCCTCAACGGCCTCGGCGCCAACGGCCTCGCCCCCAACGGCATCCAGATCAACGCCCTGGTCAGCAACGGCCTGGGGCAGAACGGCGTCGGCCAGGCAGCCGCTCCGGGGTTCCGCATCCTCGCCGTCGAACTGCCGGTGGCGCGCTAATATGCGATTGGCGGGCATCCTCGCGCTGTTCGCCGCCACGATCCTCGCAGCCCCGGCCGGAGCGCAAACCAGCGCGCCGGTCGGGGTCGTTTCGGTGGCGGCCGATGCCACCCGATTCAGCCTGACCCTGGCGGACGGGCGCATCCTCGGTTCCGCCGATCTGGTCGGCGCAAACCTGACGGTCGCGACCGAAACCGGCACCGCCAAAGTGCGGGTCGCCGTGGTGGAACGCGATCCCAACGCAGTACAGGGCGATGTCTGGCTGCATACGTTCCTAGTCGAACAACCGGATGGTTCGACGGTGAATCTCTGCGAAAAAGGCCCCGACGGCCGCCGCCAGGGGTTTCCGCTCGCCAGCCGCGTCGGTCCCGACGGTGGCACCGAGAACACCCCGCCCCAACAGTTCGAGATCGTTTGCTCCGCCGGCGCGCGCGCCAAATGCGTCCGTTTCGGCTACCGTCCCTGGGTGCCGGCGGAAACCGCTTTGTACAACGCCTGCACCCGCATGGTGCGCGCCGATTACGGTGGCCAGGGCAAGGGCACCACGCGCAACGGCATGACGATCGACATCTACGACGCCGACGGAATCCAGAAGGCCGACAGTGTCGACCCTCTGGTGGATTTCGAGGCCGGATGGCTCCCGACCGGCGCGGTCTGCGTGCGGCATGTGCGGGTAAAGGAGAATACCGCGCTGGCGGCGCTGGAGGCGGAATATCCGCACCTCAAAGGCCGCACCGGCGACATCTGCACCGAGGCATTCGCCCGTTCGCTCGGCGCCCGGCTGTTCGTGCGTTCGGTGAAATAATACCAGCCGACCGACCGCTTGCACGCGAGTCAGCGATTCGGCCGGTCGGTATAACCGCAATCGCCGCTCGCCATGCGACCGGACAACGAGCCGGCGCTCAGTACCCGAGCGAAAGCATCGCGCTACAGGCTGGGGGCCGGACGCCTGGGCCTGCATGCCGCCCGCGATGCACACAATACAATGGATCGGTATGGTTCCGTCATCGAACGGGGCGCCACCACGAGCCATCCCCCCGGCCGGCGTTGTTTCGGTTGTGGCCGACGCCACCTCGTTTGCCGGCACCGATAGGCGCGCGTCGTCCGTCCCGCCCTCGGTGTCAGATCGCGCCATCCCGCTCCAGCGCTGCCACGGCATCGGGGCCGAGGCCGAGCCAGGTGCCGTAGACCTCGGCGTTGTGTTGGCCGAGGAGGGGGCTGGGGATGGGTTCGACCCGATCGGCGCCGTGCAGGCGGAGCGGCGAGTTCGGCAGCACGACCTCCCCCAAGCTGGGATGTTGCACCCGTTGCAGCATGCCGCGTTCGTGCATATGCGCGTCCTCCATCACTTCCTGGGCGAAACGGACGGGGGCGGCGGGCACTTTCAGCCGTTTGAGGGTGGCGGCGACCTGCGCCTTGGTTTGGTTGCCGGTCCACTGGGTCACTAGCGCTTCGGTTTCCGTCATGTTTTCGGTGCGGGCGGGGTTGGTGAGGAAGCGCGGATCGTCTTTCAGATCCTCCCGTCCCATGGCCTTCAACAGATTGAGCCAATGCTGTTCGGTCACGACATGGATGGCGACATGGCCGTCGGTGGTGACGAACGTATTGTAGGGCGCGCTGGACAGGCCGGCTTGGCGGTTGCCGGCGCGCGGCGGGGTTTTGCCGGTCTTGAAGAAGTAATCGTAGCTGGAGGCGAGGGTGGGATAGATGGTTTCCTGCATCGCGACCTCCACCAACTGACCGAGGCCGGTCTGGGTGCGGTGGAACAAGGCGGTCATGACCGCGCCATAAAGATGAATGCCGCCCATGAAATCCACCAAGGTGGGGCCGGCTTTCGTCGGCGGGCCGTCCGGTTGGCCGGTCACGCTCATGATGCCGGACTGCGCCTGGATGGTGAAATCCATCGCCAGATTGTCCCGATCGGGGCCGGAAATGCCGTAGCCGGTGCCGGTGGCGTAGATCAGGCGCGGGTTGACCGGTTGCAGCGCGCTATAGCCGACGCCCAGGCGATCCATCGCGCCGGGGGCGAAATTTTCCAGCAATATGTCGGCCTTAGCCACCATCTGCTTCAGCAATTCGCGGCCTTTGTCGGATTTCAGGTTCAGGGTTACCGCGCGCTTGTTGGCGTTCAACATCGCCATCGGCAATGTGGTATCGCCGCCGCTGGCCAGGACGCGCCGGCGCAGCGGCTCCCCGCCCGGAGGCTCGATCTTGATGACATGGGCGCCGGCTTTGGCCATCAGCATGGTGGCATAGGGGCCTTGGTAGATCTGCCCGAAATCGAGCACCACGATACCGGCGAGGGGGGTGGTCATCGGAAACCTCCTGAGTGGATGCGTTGTCGGACCCGTTATAGGGTCGTGTTGCCGCACCATAGAAGACTGGCCCGCGATGCGTTCGCTTTCGCTCGCGTCTCGCGAACCAATTTGTTGTTTGGTCGCGCGATTCAGACCTACGGTGATTCCACCTTCGGTCATCGCGCTCCAGGCACCACCGACCCGACACGCCGCAAGACAGCGCTGGCGCAGTTGGTTGCAAGACAGCGCTGGCGCAGCTGGTTGCAAGACAGCGCTGGCGCTGGGGGCCGCGATCTGGTCCGCTCGCACGTGCAGCAACGGAGTCGGGGCATGGCGATCGTCGTTACGGTGGCTCAGCAGAAAGGCGGAACCGGAAAAACCACCCTCACCGCCAATCTGGCGGCGGCATTGGCGGTGGGGCGCCGGGTGGCGGTGCTGGATATCGACCCGCAGGGAAGCCTGACCCGCTGGCATGCCCTGCGCCCGCCGACCGCCGCGCCGCTGACCTTTTCCAACGTCGCCGGCTGGCGTCTGACGGCGGAGCTGGATCGGCTGCGTCGGGACCACGATATCGTGCTGATGGACAGCCCGCCGCACATCGATACCGAGGCGCGGTTGGCCGTCCGCGGCGCGTCGTTGGTGCTAATCCCGGTGCAACCCAGCCCGCCCGACGTCTGGGCTGCCGAGGGCACCTTGAAACTCGCCGCCGCCGAAAAGCGCCGCGCGGCGATCGTGCTGAACCGGGTGCCGGCGGCGTCCCGGCAAAAAGACCTCGTGGTCGGGCAACTCACCGCAGCCGGACTGCCGCTGCTGCGCGCGACGATCGGCAACCGCACCGGTTTCGTCGATGCGTTCGCCGCCGGCCTGGGCGTGACCGAAAGCGCACCCCGGTCTTCCGCCGCCCAGGAAGTTCGGGCATTGATGGCCGAACTGATGGAGTTGTTACGATGAACTTGTATTTGCTGGTCAAAGCCTTGCACCTGCTGGCGGCCGTCGTTTGGGTCGGCGGCATGTTCTTCGCCTATCTGGTGCTGCGCCCGAGCCTCGGTGTGTTGGAACCGAACCAGCGCATCCTGGTGCATACGCAGGTGTTTCAGCGCTTCTTCCGAGCGGTCTGGCATGCCATGCCATTGAGCATCGTGACCGGGTTCGGGATGGTGTTCGTATACCTCGGCGGCATGCAGTCCCAAGGCCCCAAAGTTCACGCCATGATGACGCTCGGTCTCCTCATGAGCGCCGTGTTTCTTTACATTTTCTTCGGACCCTATCGACGCTTCCGCCGCACGACCGACAAAGCGGCCATGGCCTCGGCCCTGGATTCGATCCGCAAGCTGATCGGCGTCAACTTGGTCATCGGTTTGATCACGATCGTGCTGGGGGCCATTTCTTAGATCGCGTTGCGTTCGCTCCCGCGCCCGTAACGCGATCCAATCTCTTTTTGGGTCGTGCGATTCAGACCTGCGGCGTGGCGCCTTCGGCCATCGCATTCCCGAGCAACGGCATCCGGGCCTCCATGACTTCGGGGTCGTCCGGCAGCCGGTGCAGCACGAAACCGAGGCGGCGGACAAAGGCCAGCATCGGCGCGTTGTCGGACAGGATCTGGCCCACGACCTCGGCGAAGCCGCGATCTCGCGCCCAGTCGATCAGGCGCTGCATCAGGTGGCTGGCGAGGCCATGCCCCTTGGCGTCGGCCTGCACCACGACGGCGAATTCCCCGCTGCGGCCTTCGGTGTCGCCGACCAGCCGCGCCACCGCGATCGTCGCCCCGGTTGCTTCCCGCACCGCCACGAACGCCATTTCCCGATCGTAATCGATTTGCGTCAGTCGAGCCATGCGTTCGGGGGAAAGCTCGTGTATGGCACTGAAGAAACGGAAGCGGACATCGGCGGGCGACAGCCGTTTGAAGAAAGCAGCGTGGGTTTCGGCGTCCTCCGGCCGGATCGGGCGGATGGTCAGGCGTTCGGTGCCGGCGAGCCAGGTTTCGGTCAATTCGTTGGGGTAGGGGGCGATCGCCAGCCGCATCGGCGGGTCGTCGGGCCTGCGCAACGCGATGGCCGGTTCGGTGCCGCCGCCGCCGGTGTTCAGGCTGGCGATGTCCGGAAAATCCACCACCAACTGGCTGACCCGCACCAGGGTTTCCGCCATCGCGGCGCTGTCCGCCATCCCGGCTCGGGCGATCGACCCGCGTGCCAGCGTCAGGTTCAGCGGCGGTAAGTCGATCTCGAATGGGCAGGCGCGGGGATTGCCGCCGTCGATCCGCCGTTGCGGCCGCAGCGCGATAACTGGCCCGAAGGCCGCATCGTCGAACACCGCGATCGGGGTCTCGGTCGGGGTGGCGATGCCGTAGGCCGCGAACACCGCTCGCGCATCGTCGGCCGCAAGCCCGCGCCGAGCGGCGTCGCGATCCGGCGCCAATGGCAGCACCGCGCTGCCGGGCAATTCCCGCGCGGCGGCCCGGTTGCGCCGGTCCCGCACCAGATGGAGGAAGCCGAGCACCGCTTGTTCCGGGCTGACGAAGACGGGCAAGCCGGCGGCGGCCAGCATGCCGCGCAACGGCCCGCCGGTGGTTTGCCCCATCGCGCAGACCAGCAGCGGAATCGGGCTGGTGCGCGCCTGCTCGGCCAATGCGGCGACGTCGATCGCCTCCCCCGGCGTGTGCACCAGCAGGATTCCGCCGGCCGCGCGATCGTCTTGCGTGTCCGCAACCGTCAGGCCGAACCGGGCGGCGGCATCGCGCGCAAGGCTCTCGGCGCCGGGGTCGGCCGCGCGGATGGCCAGCGTTTCGCCGCGCGCGGGCCGAGCGCGGGACAGGGTTTCGGCGGCGGCGAGCATGTCGTCCAGGCCACCGACGCTCAGCACGCCGGCTCGGCGCAACGCGGCTTCGAACACGGCGGCGCCGATGCCGTCGGGGTCGGGCGGGAACCGGCCGGAGCGGAACGCCACCACCGGCCGATACCGCGCCGCCGCTCGGGCTGCCGACAGGAACGCGCGTCGGTCCCGAATGCGGCCGATTTCCAGCAGGATCGCCCCGGTTGCCGAGTCCTGCGACAGCCAATCCAGCGCCAAGCCATAGCCGATGCCGGCATTGCCGCCGATGCCGACAACGGTGCTGAACCCCACGCCATTCGGCTCCGCCCAATCGATCGTTGCTCGGGTCAGACCCAGGGAGTGCGAGACCAGCGCCAGCCGCCCTTTGGGGACCGGGATATGGGCCAGACTGGCGTTGAGGCCGAGCGCGGGGATCGCCAGCCCGAAACTGTTGGGGCCGAGGACGCGGACCCCGGTGCGCTGCGTGGCCTCGGTCAGGTCCGGCGCCGGGCCGGGCACGATGGCGGCGAAACAGCCCCGGTCGGCGAGGCTGGCCATCGCGTCTGGGATGTCCCCCGCCGGCATGGTCAGAATCGCGAGGTCGGGCGCGGCGGTCAGGCCGGCGACGGCGCCCACGATGTCGATGCGGCCGGCGAACGCGCCCATGGCGAGATGCGCCGCGAACACCGCCCCGTTGTCGCCGACGACGGCGACGGAGGTCGGCCGAAACAGGCACGCCGGATCGAACCGACCGGCGGCGGCGAGGCGAGGAACGGTCATGCGCCATCATAGCATGTCGCGCGCCCGCGCCGCACCGCCCCCGTTGCAAACGCCCCCGTTGCAAACGGTCGCAGGGTGCGGTTGCATGGCACTAAATCGCGATGCGCTCGCTCAGGTATCGCGATCTCATGTCATGTTGCGGTGCGCAATTCAGGCCTTCGGTGATTCCACCTGCGGCCATCGCGCACCAATCGCCGGGGAGATAATTATCGTGGTCGATCGTACGCGCTGGGATCCCGAAATGGCTGCCTTCACGGCAACGGCCGAGGCCGAGGCGGCGAAGCATCCGCCCGTGCTCGCCACCCTGCCGCTGGAGCCGCATCGCAAGATCAACGATCTGCTGGGTATGCGCACCGCCGTCGGCGGCCCCGAAATGGCCGAACGCACCGATCGTTGGATCGCCGCGCGTGGCCGTCGCATCTTCTGCCGGGTGTTTCGTCCGGTGCTCGACGGCGATCTGCCGACATTGATCTATTTCCATGGTGGCGGCTGGGTCTGGGCCAACGTCGATACGCACGATCGGATGACCCGCGAATACGCCGCCGCCGGGCCGGTCAACGTCGTCAGCGTGGATTACGCCCTGTCGCCCGAGGCCAAATTTCCCCAGGCCCTGGAAGAATGCGCCGCTGTCGTGCGCTGGATCGCCGAGCACGGCGGGGCATGGGGGTTGAATGGGGAGCGTCTTGTGTTGGGCGGGGACTCGGCCGGCGGCAATCTGGCCTTGGCGACGGCGCTGCTGCTGCGCGATACCGACGGCCCGGCGTTGCGCGGGGTTTTGGCCAATTACCCCGTGTCCGACAGCAAGTTCGACACGCCCAGCTATCGGGAATTCGGCGCGGGCGGCTATGGCCTGAATACGCAACGGATGAATTTCTACTGGGATGTTTACGTGGCCCATGCGGCCGATCGGCTCAACCCGCTGGCGGCCCCTTTGCGCGCCGACCTCGGCGGTTTGCCACCGGTCATGGTGCTGCTGGCCGAGCTGGACGTGCTGCGCTCGGAAGGGGAGGCGCTGGTCCAGAAGCTGCGCGCCGCCGGCAATCCGGTCGAAACCCGCACTTTCGCGGGTGTGGTGCACGGGTTCCTGCGCGCGACCGAGTATGTGGGCAAGGCCCGCGACGCGGTGGCAGCAGCCGGGGCCTGGATGCGGCGGGTCGGTTGACCATGAACGGGTCGGCCGCAGGGGTGCAGGTGCCGCCCGTTCCGCTTGGCGCCGACGCGCCGGCTTGGATCGGAGAATCCCGATGCCGGCGGTACCGTTTTTTGGAGCGGTCCGAATTTCGTTAGGTATAGGCTGCTTCGAGCATTTTACGGATAGTTTCGTCCAGTTCGATGTCCGCCGCCGGCTCGGCCATAGGCGCCACCGGGGCCGGGCGCGCGGCGTATTCGGGCACTGCGGGCACGGCGATTCGTTTCGGGTTCGGGCGTCCGGGACGGGATTTCGGGGCTTTCACGCGGGGGACTCCGGGGCAGGATTTGATCAGTCGAACGGTTTGGGCTTAGGCTGGCCGGGTAAGTAACCCTTCGTCAACGAGGAGCACCCGGAACGCCATGAAATATAATAGAATCTCGGCGGATTGCCACCTGGATATGCCGTGGATGCCGCCCACCGTGTTCACCGAAAACAGCAAGAAAGAACTGAAGGCTCGGATGCCGTACGTGGCCGACGGACCGGACGGGCCGTTCTGGACCACCGCCAGCGGCGCCAATTTCGGCCTGTTGAACGGCGTTGGCCCCGGCGGCGCGAAATTGGTCCCCGGCCAGAACAAGCGCGTCGATATCATGGCGAAGACCGGCATGTTCGAAGACGGCAAGATCGGCCGTCCGGAAGCCCGCACCGCGATCCAGCGCCCGTCCGATCCGCATCTGCGGGTCAAGGAAATGGAACGCGACGGCGTCGACGCCGAAGTGATCTTCGGCATTCTGGGCGGCGCGTCCAAAATGCAGGACGTCGAAGCGGCCAACCATATGCTCGAAATCTATAACGATTGGCTGGTGGATTTCGTGAAACCCTACCCGGATCGCATGATCGGGCTGGGCTGCATCCCGTACGGCGATCCCGAAGCCGCCGCGCAGGAAGTCTATCGTTGCGCGAAGATGGGCCTGAAGGGCGTCGAACTCTCGTGCTCCTGGGACATGGACCCGATGTGGCACCCGTCGTGGGAGCCGATGTGGAAAGCGGTCGCCGACGTGCAGTTGCCGTTGCACTTCCACACCTTCCCGACCACGGCGCCGAATGCGAAGGAAATGACCTCCGCCTTAGTGCGCCGCGCGGCGATGTTCACTGGGGTGTCGGCCTTCCAGATGGGGCTGATCCACATCCTCGCGGCCATGATGGGTGCCGGCGTGTTCGAACGCCACCCGAACCTGCGCGTGTCCTTCGGCGAATCCGGCATCGGCTGGATTCCCTACGCGCTGGATCGGATGGATTTCGAGTTCGAAGATCGTTTCCGCGATCTGATGAAGTTGAAGCCGTCGGAATACTGGCAGCGCCAGTGCAAGGCGACGTTCCAATACGATGTCATCGGGCCGAAGCTGATCGACACCAACAACCTGATGACGGTCGATACCCTGATGTGGGGGTCCGACTACCCGCACACCGACGGGATCTGGCCTGAATCGACCAAGTATATCGACGAACAATTCGCCGGCCTGACGCAGGACCAGATCCGCAAGATCACCTGCGACAACGCAGCGAAATTCTACAACCTGACGAACTGATCGCACCGTTCGGCAAACGCCGCGCGCCGGGTTCGGTCCCGTCGCGCGGCGTTTTTGTTTTGCGGCCGGCGTCCGGCGATCGTGCAAAAGGGGCTACCGGCGGGACGCATTGCCAGTCTACAGTGCCTGTGGAAGCCGCGTCATCAGAAGCGCTGCGCCTAGTGGTCGGAATCTGACGAAAAGAACCGTCGGATTCTGACCACTAGGCTTTGATTTGGTGGGCCGATTCACCTAACGCTTGGGACTCAAGCGTTAGGATCGGACCACTAGGGAGGATCGAACAATGAGACTGGCGCGCATTCGGGCCGCGCGAAATCGGCCGGCGCACGCGATGCACATGTCGGCGGTCGCGGCCTTGCAGCCCCGCGCGACCTGTCGCGATAAATCCCGCGCGACTTCTCGCGATAAATCCCGCGCGACTTCTCGCGACACAAAAGCCGCCGCCCATGTATAGCTACATCGTGCGCCGCCTCGGGTTCGGCCTGCTCACCATTATCGGCGTGTCCATCATTGTTTTCGTGGTGATGCGCATCCTCCCCGGCGATCCGCTGGTCGCGATCTTCGGGCCGGAGGGGTATACCAAACTCTCGGAAGCCGATCGCCTCGGCTACATGCAGCAACTCGGCTTGAGCGATCCGCTTTATATCCAATACCTGCATTGGATGGCCGATATCGCCAACGGTAGTTTCGGGCATTCCTTCTTTCGTTCCGAAAGCGTGGCCGAAATGATCGGGCGGCGCGGTCCGTTGACCGCCGAGATCGGCATTCTCGCCGTCGCCTTCTCCTGGCTAATCGGCATTCCCGTGGCCATCGTCAGTGCGTTGCGCCCCAACAGCCTGCCCGACAACGTCGCGCGCTTCATTTCGATCCTGTGCCTCGCGGTGCCCGGATTTTGGGTGGGCATGCTGATCGTGCTCGCCAGCCTGTTCTGGTTCGGCTACCGCGCCCCGCTGACCGGGGCGTCGTTGTTCGTCGATCCCTGGTCGAATTTCCAGATCGTGATCGGCCCCGCCGTGGTGCTGGGCATGGGCCAGGCCGCCTATATCGCCCGCATGGCCCGCTCCAGCCTGCTGGAAGTCATCCGCGAGGACTACGTTCGTACTGCCCGAGCCAAAGGTCTGAATGCAAGGCTGGTGATTGTGTGGCACGCGCTGCCCAATGCGCTGCTGCCGGTCATTACCTTGTCCGGCATTCTGCTGGGCTTCGTCCTGGCCGGGTCGATCCCGGTGGAGCGTGCGTTCGGCACCCCCGGCCTCGGGTCGGCGATGTTCTCGGCGGTGGGGGAGCGCGATGTCTTCGTCATGCAGAACCTCGTGTTTCTCTATGCTGTCGTGTTCGTTGTCCTGAATATTCTGGTCGATCTCATCATCGCCTGGCTTGACCCAAGGATCCGTTACGCATGAGCGCCACCCTCGCCTTTCCGCGTCGCATGGGCCGCGGCATCTGGTATTTCGCCCGCCGGGCGCCGATGTCGGCGTTCTGGGGTGTCATTGCGCTGTCGATCCTGATTATGGCCATTACCGCGCCGGTCGTCGCACCGTTCGATCCGGTGAAGTCCGATTTTCGCGCGATGTCCAAACCGCCCTACGACAAGCATGTGTTCGGCACCGATCAGATCGGGCGGGATACCCTCAGTCGGGTGATTCATGGCAGCCGAGCATCGTTGACGGTGGCGATTGCGGCGGTGTTGCTGGGGACGACGGTGGGCGCGCTGTGGGGCATGGCGAGCGGCTATTTTGGCGGCCGTTTCGATATTGTCAGCCAACGAATATTGGAATTCCTGCAATCCTTCCCCGACCTGATATTGGCAATGGCCATCGCCATGGCATTGGGCGCGGGCACCGGCACGGTGATCGTTGCAATCGCCATCACTCGCATACCCTTCGGCGGCCGAGTGATCCGCGCCGTCGTGCTGTCGCTGAAGGAACTGCAATATGTGGAGGCCGCCCGCGGCCTGGGCGCATCCCACGCGCGGATGATGTTCCGTCATATCCTGCCGCAATGCATCGCGCCGTATCTGATCCTCGCCACCACCCATCTCGGCGTTGCGATCATTATCGAGGCATCCCTCGGCTTCCTCGGCGTCGGCATTCCCCCGCCCACCCCGACCTGGGGCAATATGCTGTCGGACGCGCTGAACGCCGGTCTGATCCCGCCCTGGTGGTTGGTGCTGTTCCCCGGATTGGCGATTTCGATCACCGTGCTGGCCTTCAACCTGTTGGGCGACGGCATCCGCGACGTGCTGGATCCCCGCCTGCGCGGCGCGGTATAAACCGCGTTTTTCGGCGTTGACACGCGGTTCGGGTTTCGTCAGGGTGGCGGTAAGGGGATGATCGCGATCGCCCCATGAGGCTTCGGCCGAAGCATCGCGTCCGACTCCACCGAAAGGAGAGGGCGCCAAATGGCATCCCCCGATAGTATTACACCTGCGCAACTGTCCCGTTTGATCGGGACATCCGAAGCCCCGGTCGTCGTCGACGTCCGGATCGACGACGATTTTGCCGCCGATCCTCGTTGCATTCCCGGTAGCATCCGACGCGATTTCCGCACCGTGCGCGATTGGGCCGGCGAATTCACCGGCCGATCCGTCGTTGTCACCTGCCAACGTGGCAAGAAACTCAGCGAGGGCGTGGCGGCATGGCTGCGCCACAGCGGGATCCGAGCGGAGAATTTGGAAGGCGGGCACGAGGCTTGGGTGGTGGCGAAATTGCTGCTGCTGACCCCCGATAGCCTGCCGCCGCGCGACGCTCAGGGCCGCACGCTGTGGGTCACCCGCGCTCGCCCGAAAATCGATCGCGTCGCGTGTCCGTGGCTGATACGGCGGTTTGTCGATCCCTCGGCGGTATTTTTATTCGTCGCCGCAGCCGAGGTGCGCGACGTGGCAGACCGTTTCTGTGCCGTGCCTTTCGATATCGAGGATACGTTCTGGAGCCATCGCGGAGAAAATTGCACATTCGACACAATGCTGGAGGCGTTCGGCCTTCGCTCGGATGCGCTGGCGCGGCTGGCGACCATCGTGCGGGGGGCCGATACGGATCGGCTGGATATTGCCCCGCAGGCGGCCGGCTTGCTGGCGGCGTCCCTAGGATTGTCGCGCATGTATCGCAGCGATCTTGCGCAATTGCAGGCATCGATGGGACTGTACGACGCCTTCTACCGCTGGTGTCGGGACGCAACGGGCGAAACCCACAACTGGCCCGCGCCCTCGACAGGAACCGCCGCATGACCGATGCCGAAGCCCAACTGCCGTCCTTTGCCGCTGCTTTCCGGGTTTGGTTGCGGATCGGCCTGCTGTCGTTCGGCGGGCCGGCGGGGCAGATTGCGCTGCTGCACCGGGAAGTCGTCGATCGGCGCAACTGGATCGGCGAGCGCCGTTTCCTGCATGCGTTAAGCTTCTGCAATATCCTGCCGGGGCCGGAGGCGCAGCAGCTTGCCACCTACCTCGGCTGGACGATGCATGGGGTGAAAGGGGGCCTCGCGGCGGGCATTATATTCGTGCTGCCCGGCGCGGCGGTGATGCTGGTTTTGTCGACGATCTACGCGCTGGCGGGCCAAGTGCCCGTCGTCGATGCCCTATTCTTCGGCCTGAAAAGTGCCGTGCTGGTGTTGGTGGTCGAGGCGCTGTTGCGCATCGGTCGCCGCGCCTTGAAGGGACGGGTGGCGTGGATACTGGCGGGCGTGGCATTCGTTGCGTTGTTTTTCTTGAAAATACCCTTCCCGGCGGTCGTTCTGGGGGCCGGTGCCATCGGATGGTTGCTGCCGCAGCATTTCAGCCATGGCGGCCATGGCCAGGCGAAGCACGATCGCCCGGCGCTGATCGATGCCGTGCTGGACGCCGATCCCGGTCGCCCCGCGCGCTTTGCGGCCAGCGCTCGCCGTGCGGGAATGGCGGCCTTGGTGTTGTGGCTGGTGCCGGTGGCGCTGTTGGCGGTCTTCGTCGGTGGCACATTCGCCGATATCGCGCTGTTTTTCTCCAAAATGGCGGTGGTCACGATCGGTGGTGCCTATGCCGTGCTGGCCTATGTGGCGCAGGACGCGGTGGAATCCTACCGCTGGCTGGCCGCGCCGGAGATGCTGGCCGGCCTGGGACTTGCCGAGACCACGCCCGGCCCGCTGATCCTGGTGCTGCAATTCGTCGGGTTCCTGGCCGGATTTCGCGCACCCGGCGCATTGCACGGCATGCCGGGCGGCATTGCGGGCGCGGCGCTTACGCTATGGTGCACCTTCGCGCCTTGTTTCGTCTTCGTGTTCATGGGCGCGCCGATCGTCGAGCGTTTGCAGTCGAACGTTGCGTTATCCGGGGCCTTGGCGGCGATCACCGCCAGCGTGGTGGGGGTGGTCGGCAATCTCGCGGTCTGGTTCGCCCTGCATGTCGTCTTCCGCGAACACAGCGTGCTGCGGCTGGGGTTCGCGACGCTGGACATGCCGGTGCTGTCCAGTCTCGACATCGGTGCACTGGCGCTAGCGACGCTGGCGGCGGTATGCTTGTTTCGTCTGCAACTGGGGGTGTTGCGCACCCTCGGCATCGCAGCGGCGGCGGGGATCGTTCTGCGGTTGGCGATGAGTATGGCATAGAGCGCGATGACCGAAGGTGGAATCACCGGAGGTCTGAATCGCGCGAACAAACAATAGGTTTAGATCGCGAGACGTGAGCGAGAGCGAACGCATCGCGATCTAGGGAGACTTGGATGGCGATCCAACGTCGTATGCTGCTGGCTGCGGCCGTGGGTGCGGCTTCTGGCCCGAAGGCCTGGGGCGCCGCAACCGCAGTGCCGTTCGCACCGGCGATGCCGAATGGCTTGCCGTCCGGGTTTTCCGTCGGACTGACCGGAGGAGGCCCGCCGCCAATCTGGTCCGCACAACCCGCATCGGGCAACGAAGGCGCAATGCTGACGCAAACCGGTTCGAACCGCACCGATTACCGGTTTCCACTGGCGATCTACGATGGTGTCGTGGCGGCCGATATCGATGCGACCGTGCGGTTTATGGCCGTCTCCGGCAAAGTAGACCGAGCGGCCGGGCTCGCGGTGCGTCTGATCGATGCACAAAATTACTATGTGGTTCGGGCAAATGCGCTGGAAGACAATGTCAATTTCTATCGGGTGACGGCCGGATCCCGCACCGAAATCCGCGGCGCCGTTATCAAAGTAACCGCCGGCGTCTGGCATACGCTCGGCTTACGCGCCATGGGTGATCGGTTTACCGTGTCGTTCGACGGGGCGGTGCTGTTCGTGGCGACGGATCGGGGGTTCCCGGCGGCGGGGAAAATCGCCTTGTGGACCAAAGCCGACAGCATAACGCAGTTCGCCGGGTTGTCGATCGAAACGCCCTGAGGTCGGACGTTCCGATCCCGTTCTAACCCGCCATCGCCTCCAACGGAAACCGCACCCCGGCATCGTGCAGGTGGCAGGCCGCCAAATGCCCGGGCACGACTTCCCGCAATACCGGCGATTCGCTGCGGCAGCGGGCGGTGGCGTAGGGGCAGCGGGTGTGGAAATGGCAGCCGGGCGGGGGGGAGATCGGGCTGGGCACATCGCCCTTCACGATCGTGCGCCGCCGGTTGCGAGCACCCGATTTCGGGATCGGAACGGCGGACAACAGCGCCTCGGTGTAAGGATGCAACGGCATCTCGAACAGCGATTTCTTGTCCGTCATTTCGACGATGCGCCCGAGATACATCACCGCCACCCGATGGCTGATATGCTCCACGACGGCCAGATCGTGCGCCACGAACAAATAGGAGAGTTGGAATTCCTCCTGCAAATCCATCATCAGATTGATGATTTGTGCCTGGATCGAAACATCCAACGCCGACACCGGCTCGTCCCCGACGATCAGGGCCGGGCTTAGGGCCAAAGCGCGGGCGATGCCGATGCGTTGGCGCTGCCCGCCGGAGAATTCGTGCGCATAGCGATCCATCGCTTCCGGGCGCAGGCCGGCGCGTTGGAACAGCGACGCCACCCGGTCGCGGTAATCCTGGCCCTTGGCGACTTTATGGATCGTCAACGGCTCCCCCACGATATCGCCGGCGGTCATGCGCGGGTTCAGCGACGCGTAGGGATCTTGATAGATCATCTGCATTTTCTGCCGGTAGGGCAGCATGGCGGATCGATCCAGATGCGTGATGTCGTCGCCATTCAGGTGGATGCGGCCGGCCGTGGGTTCCAGCAGTTTCAGCAGCGTTCGCCCGGCGGTGGATTTGCCGCAGCCGCTCTCGCCGACAAGGCCCAGGGTCTCCCCCCGAGCAATCTCGAACGTCAGGCCATCGACGGCGTAGACGAAGCCGGCGGGGCGGGGGATGACGCCTTTGAAGATCGGAAAATGCTTCTTCAATCCTTCCACGCGCAAAACCGGTTCGACGGTCATCGGGCATCCCCCATCAACGCGGCGGCGTGCCAGCAGGCGACCCAGTGGCGGGGCCGGAGTTCCTCCAGCGGGGGGTAGGCCTCCCGGCATCGGTCGGAGGCGAAACCGCAGCGCGGGGCGAAGCTGCATCCCGGCGGCAAATGTGCGAGGGATGGCACCATGCCCTTGATTTCGTTCAATCGTGTGCGCCCGACATCGGTCCGAGCGGCCTCGTCCAGATGGGGAATCGCGGCGAGCAGGCCTTTGGTGTAGGGGTGCGCCGGGGCGTCGAACAGGTCGTCCACATCGGCTTCCTCCACCTTGCGCCCGGCATACATCACCACGACGCGGTCGGCGTTTTCCGCCACCACGCCCATATCGTGGGTGATCAGCACGATGGCGGTGCCGAAGCTTTCGCGAATTTCCCGCATCAGGTCCAGAATCTGCGCCTGAATGGTGACATCCAGCGCCGTGGTCGGTTCGTCCGCGATCAGCACTTTGGGATCGCACGACAGCGCCATGGCGATCATCACCCGCTGGCGCATGCCGCCGGACATCTGATGCGGATAGGCATTGGCCCGTTGTTCGGGTTCCGGGATCGACACCCGGCGCAGCATGTCGATCGCATGGGCGTGGGCCTGGCGCTTGGTCAGGCCTTTATGCAGGGCGATCGCCTCGGAAATCTGGTCGCCCACTTTGAACAGCGGGTTCAGCGACGTCATCGGTTCCTGAAAAATCATCGAGATCTCGTTGCCGCGAATTTGCTCCATCTCGGTTTGCGAGCATTGCAGCAGATCGCGCCCTTGAAACCGGATGGCACCGCCGACGATGCGCCCAGGCGGGCTGGTCACCAGCCGGAGGATGGACAGCGCGGTGACGCTTTTGCCGCAGCCGGATTCACCGACCACGCCCAAGGTTTCGCCGGCCCGCACCGCATAGGACACGCCGTCCACCGCCCGCACGACACCGCCGGGGGTGAAGAAATGGGTTTGCAGATCCTCGATTTCGAGAACCGGCGTTGCTTCCCCCTGATTCAACGGGCGACTCCCTGCGATCGATTATTTTTTTAGCGACGTCTGGCGCGAAGCCGCAGACTATCGGAAGATCGTGGACGGCGTCCATACGAGACCCGCAGGGAGGATAAAACGAATGAGCAGTCAGGATATAAACCGGCCGGGTTGGTCGCGCCGCGATATGATGCGCACGAGCGCGGCTGCCTTGATGGGCGGCTATGCGTTGGGCCCGCGTTACGGGCTGGCGGCGGATGTGCCGTTCGAGTTCGATGGCTCCAAGTTCCAGATGGCCCCGCCGGAGGCCAATCCGAAGCGCGGCGGCGTGTTGAAATTCGGCATCCTGAACCGGCCGCCGCATTTCGACGTGCACCAATCCGGCACGATCGGCAGCCTGGGCACGCAAGGATGCAACTTCGACAACCTGATCCGCCGCGACCCGCGCGACAGCGGCAAGACCATCGTTCCCGATCTGGCGCATAGCTGGGAAATCGCCAAGGACGGCAAGACCTACACATTCCATCTGCGCGAAGGCGTGCAATTCCACGATGGGACCGAGTTCACCTCGGCCGACGTGAAGGCCACCTACGACCGCATCTGGAAACCGCCCGCAGGCGTCAGCATTCCCCGCAGCACGCTGTTCAAGGCGCTCAGTTCGATCGAGACGCCGGACAAGAAGACGATCCAATTCAAATTGGATGCCCCGCGGTCCGCCAATTACATGATGTCGGCCTTCGCCAGCGGTTGGAACGTTATTTTCAGCAAGAAGACGCTGGAGGAAAACGCCTACAACCTGCGCAAGGTCCTCCTGATCCCCGGCACCGGCCCGTTCAAGACGCAGCGCCGGGTCGAAAACGAGATCTGGGTGATGGAGAAAAACCCCAATTACTGGAATAAAGGGCTGCCGTACCTCGATGGCATCGAGTTTTACAACCTCATTCCGTTCTCCCCCGAGTTGGGCTCGGCGATCCTGTCCGGGCGTGTCGATTATGCCCGTATTCTCGACCCCGTGACCGGCCGCAAGGCGAAGGCGACGCCGGGTATGACCTCGCTCCAATTCAATCAGAGCGTGATCCAAGCGACCTACGTCAACAACAAGAAAAAGCCGCTCGACGATGCTCGGGTTCGCCGCGCGTTGCATCTCGCGTTCGACAAGCACGTGCTGATCGATGTGGTGAAGGATGTCACCCCGATGCGGGTCGGCGGGTTCATCTACCCGTTCTCCGACGTCGCCACCCCGCCCGAGGAATTGTTCAAGCGCCTGGGCTACCAGACCGATAGCACCGCCGCGTTGAAGGAGGCGAAGGCCTTGCTCGCGGCGGCCGGTGTTGCCGGCAATATGCGTCCGCTCGATTTCGTGGTGCGCGATATCGCCAGCTTCAAGCTCTGGGCGCAGGCGATCCAGGCGATGTTGGCGGATCTGGGGATCAAGACCAATCTCCGCACCGTGGTGGAATCCGTGTGGTTCGACGATGTGAAGTCCGGCAACTACGATCTGGCGATCGGCGCGGTGGTTTCGACGCTGCTGGATCCGTCGGATTACTTCAACGCGTGGTATCGCACCGACGGGCCGCAGAATTACTCGATGTGGAGCAATAAAGACTTCGACTCGGTGCTGGATCGCATCGATGTGGAAACCGACAGCACCAAACGTCTGGCGTTGATCCGACAGGCCGAAGCGATCATGGAAGCCGACCCGCCGTGCTTGCCGGTGGCGTGGGAAAACATCGTCGATGCCTGGTACAACTATGTGAAGGGCCACAACCCGAAGGATAATTTCGGAATTTACGATACCGTGCGGTTCGATACGCACTGGCTCGATAAGGCCTGATCGACTACGGCCGGCGACCGGTGCTTCCCTGCACCGGTCGCAGGTCTTTTTATCCCCCGTGCGCTTTTGCCCGCCGTTGCCGCATGATTTCGTGCGCGGCGGGCGTGCCGTCGTGCCAACTGCCAAACCATTTATCCATCGGCACGGTGCCGTCGCCGCCGTAGTTGCACTCGAAATAACGGTGGTGCAGGAAGTGGAAATAGCGCTGCCCGATGGCGTGAACCTTGCCGCTTTTGGTCAGCAGTTTATGAAACCCGACATGCCCCAGCGCGGGGGCGAGGCCGGTTTGCTGCACGTGGAAAATGGCGTGCAGCGGGTGCGACAACAACACCCAGTGCAGCAGGACGCCGCTGAAGTAGATCGCATGCTCGACCGGGTGCATCGACATGCCGGACCACGGGCCGATATCGGTGTTCTTGTGGTGCAGCGCATGGAACGGCTTATAGAACGGCCGGAAATGCAGCATCCGGTGGATGCAGTAGAAATGCGCGTCGCGGATGATCGGAATGGCGCAGAACAGCACGACGAACCACACGGGATGGGCTTCCCAGCTCAACATCGGAATGGTGCCGCTGGCGAAAGCCCACAACGTCGCGACCTCGTACGCCGTCCAGATGGCGACCCCGCTGCCGGCGGTCCAGAACATATTCTCCCGCACTTGGCTGCCGAACAGGAAGTGGCTGGCGCGCGATGTCGGTTCGCGCCGGTTCAGCATGAAGCGGGTGCCCTGGGCTTTGCGGACGTAGAAGCGCAAATGTAGGCCGCCATACAGCAGCACCGTCAACCCGAGGTTGCGGGCATAGACGATCGCCACCCAGTCCCATTGGAACGTCGCCATGCGTGCCATGGAAGGCGTCAGCGCGAACCACGTCAGCACCGCCATGCCCATGTAGAGGATATTGAGCGGCAGGAAATAGCCCGGCAGGCCGAAGACGAATTTCAGCAATGCCACCGGGCGCGGCGGCCATACCAGGACCGGCGCCGGTCGGATCGGTGTGGCGGGCGGCGGATCGACGATGCCGGCCATTGTGTCGGCCATTGCCTTGTTTCCTCTCCCATGGGGCGTTGGGGGAGGAGCTTACACCGGTTTGTCCGGATGGCCAGACCGAGGCGCTGGGGCGCCCGAGGGCCCACTTTAGCCTATCTATCTATCGTTCTGCCACGGCACCAGATCGTCGACGTCGATCGATAGTGCTCGGGCAATCGATCCCATAACCCGCAACGGCACCTCCTCCTTGCCGGCCTCGATCTCCGCCACGGTGCCCAGCGGTACGCCGGATCGGTCGGCCAGCATCGCCGGCGACAGACCGCGGTATTCCCGCCATACCGTGAGCGGCACCGCCCCCTCGGCGAGACGTCGGACGATTGCCCCGGGAATGCGTTCGTCGTTGGCCTGTTCCATGCGCGCGAGGCGCATGTGCGCGGCGTCGAGCAGGTCCTCCAGTGTCTCGACCTCCAAAGCGGCGGCGTTGGTGTCGTGCGCTTCAGATGTCATCGATATGCTTCCCGCCTGTGGCGCACCGCGCGAACCTCGATACTTGTTTCCAACCGATCGAACAGCACCCGCCAGTCCCCGACCCGCAACCGGCAGGTCGGCTTCTCCCCGACCAATGCCAAAACCGCGTGCCTCGGGTTATCCGGGTCTGCCGCATAGGCTTCGACCCGCTCCAGGATACGCAACTGTTCTGCTGTGGGTAGGAATTTCAGCTCCTTTGTCGCCCGCCGGAGATAAATAACTTCGAGCACCCCCGAACCTACTCCGCCGCCAGTTTCTCCGCGTCTGCCGCCGCTTTGAACTGGGCGGCTTTCGCCTCCACCAATTCCACGATGTGTTCCACCATCGTCGCGCCGTCGATCGTGTGGTCGGTCTTCCCCGCGTTGTAGATCATGTGCCGCCCGTTGCCGCCGCCGGTCACGCCGATGTCGGTCATCAGCGCCTCCCCCGGGCCGTTCACCACGCAGCCGATGATCGACAGGGTCAGCGGGGTCTCGATATGCGCCAAACGGTCTTCCAGCGTGCGAACCGTCTCGATCACGTTGTAGCCCTGCCGCGCGCAGGACGGGCAGGAAATCACCTTCACCCCGCGATGGCGGATCCCCAGGGTCTTCAGCATGTCCCAACCGACCCGGACTTCTTCCTCCGGCTCATCGGACAAGGACACCCGCACGGTGTCGCCGATCCCCGCCCACAGCAGGGAGCCAAGGCCGATCGACGATTTCACCGTGCCCATGCGGCGCCCGCCGGCTTCGGTGATCCCGATATGCAGCGGGTGGTCGCAGACCTCCGCCAGTTGCTGATAGGCCGCTACCGCCAGGAACACGTCCGAGGCTTTGACGCTGATCTTGAAGTCGTGGAAATCGTGCTGTTGCAGGATATTGGCGTGATACAGGGCGCTTTCCACCAAAGCTTCCGGGTTGGGTTCGCCGTATTTCTCCAGCAGATGCTTTTCTAGGGAGCCGGCGTTGACCCCGATGCGCATCGAGCATCCATGGTCGCGCGCGGCCTTGATGACCTCCCGCACGCGATCGTCCGATCCGATATTGCCGGGGTTGATGCGCAGACAGGCCGCGCCGCTCTGGGCGGCTTCGATGCCGCGCATGTAGTGGAAATGAATGTCCGCCACGATCGGCACATTCACCTCCTTCACAATCTCCTTCAGCGCCAGGGCGCTCGGCCGATCCGGGCAGGACACCCGCACGATGTCCACGCCGGCCAATTCCGCTCGGCGGATCTGGGCGATGGTGCCCGGCACATCGGTGGTCAGGGTGTTGGTCATGGTCTGCACGGTAATCGGCGCGCCGTCGCCGACGGGCACCTTGCCGACGTAGACCCGGCGCGACTTGCGGCGCTGAATCTCCTGATAGGGGCGATAGCTGCTCATGCTCGTACTCCTCACCGGCCGTCCTGGACGGGCCGGGCTGTCGCAAACTGACGAAAAACCGGCGGAAACGCTACTGCGTCGTGCGCAGGGCCGCGTTGACGGCGACGGCGGCGAGTTTGCCGTCCTTGATCTGGTCGGCTTCCAACGGCAGGTCGCGCCGCACCGCAGCCGCGCCGCCCAGACCTGCGGTGGCGGCGCCGTCCAACAAAACCTCGGTCCCGGCGGCATTGCCGGTGGTTAGCAGCAGGCCGGATTGGGCCGGGACGTTCCAGGTTTCCCCGGGTTTCAATACCTTGTTCAGCAGCACCGTGCCGGACCGGTCCTTCACCTGCATCCAGGCATCGGCGCTGGCGCGCAGCACGATTCGCGACTGGCCGGGTAGGGGCGCGCCCGAAGCCGGAACAACCGAAGCCGGAACCACCGAAGCCGGAACAACCGAGGCGGGAACCACCGGCGCAACCGGGGCCAGGACGTGCGGCGGGCTTACCGGCGCCGCCGCCGCCGAACTCGGCGAGAGGTTCGGCAGGAGCGTCGGCATGTCGAACGATCCGTTCGCAGCTTCAACGCGCGCAACCGGCGGGGTGGTCGGCGGCAGCGCCTGATCGGCCAGCGGGGCGAGGCGTTCGGGAATCGGGGTCGCGGTTTCCGCCGGCAGACGGCCTTCGCCCGACAGCCGGTACCAGCCGATATAGGCACCGACCGCTAGCACCAGGCCCAGCAGAATGACCGCACCCATGGGCAACCCGCGATCCGGCACCGGGGCGGGGAACGACAATTCGGTGCGTTGCGAGACCGCCGCTGCCTCGGCCTTGAAGCGGCGCAGCATTTCTTCCGGGTCCAGGCCCAGGGCGCCGGCATAGGTGCGCAGGAAACCCAGCGCGAAGGCATTGCCGGGCAGCCGCGACAGGTCGCCGTCTTCCAGCGCCAGGAGGAAGGCCGGCTTGATGCGCAGCGTTGCCGCGGCATCCGCCAATGGCCAGCCCAGCCGGTCCCGCGCCGCGCGCAAGTCTCCGCCGGCATTCGGCGCCGCGCACACCGCTTCGGCGTCCGCAGCGTTGGCCGTCGATCTCATGAATATCGAACCAGAATTACGCGACACAGTCGCCTCGAATGTCGAATATTGTTTGTTTGGAAGCCATCGCGCCCCGGCGCCGAAAAGCGCCAGCTCCGAAGAACGCAAACCCGAAGAACGCGGGCGCTCTCTAGACCATGGCGCGCCCCGTGCCAATCGCCCTAGACTGCCTTCAATCGCCCTCGCCGTCGACTCTCCATTGCGATGCAGCGCCACTTTTCACAACACGGTAACCGCAATCAGACCGGAAGCCCGTTTTCCCGCGCCCAGGACACGATGGGATCGCGGAGGCTGGCGGCGTCCATGCCGCCGCGTCGGATCGACGCCAGGACAGGGCGGAAGGCGTTCAGATCGATCTCCGCCAGCAGGGCTTTCACCGGCAGAATGCTGCTCGCCGGCATCGAGAGGGAGACTATGCCGAGCGCCGCGAGGGTCATCGCCTCGATCGGGCGGGAGGCCGCTTCGCCGCAGAGCGAGATCGGCACGCCAGCGCCCTTCGCCGCAGTTGCCAGTTGGTCCAGCAAATCTAGCATCGGTTGCGACAGCAGGTCGTAGCGCTCGTAAAGCGACGGAGCCCCGCGATCGGCGGCGAACATGAATTGCATCAGATCGTTGGATCCGATCGAGATGAAATCGGCCTCCTTCAGCAACGCCGGCAGTTGCCACATCAGCGACGGAATTTCCAACATGGTGCCGATGGTCAGCCGGTCGGGCGACGGGCGCACCCGCTTTGCCTCCGCCAGCATCAGGCTTTTGGCGATGCGGAACTCGCCGACCGTGGCAACCATGGGGAACATCACCGACAACGGCCGCCCGCCCGCCGCTAGCAGCAAGGCGCGCAACTGTCGGCGCAGCAAAGCCGGGCGGTCCAACCCGACGCGGAGTGATCGCCAACCCATCGCCGGGTTTTCCTCCTCCACCACCGTGCCGGGCAGCATCTTGTCGGCGCCCAGGTCCAAAGTGCGGAACAGCACCGGCCGATCCCCGGCCTCGTCCAGCGCGCGGGCGTAAATCGCCGCCTGATCCGCGACATCGGCGATCGATCCGCGCGCCATCATCGCGATTTCGGTGCGGAACAGGCCGATGCCGTCGGCGCCGGTGCGGTCGAGTTGCGGCAACTCCATGCTCAGCCCGATATTCAGCATCAGCTTCAGTTCGGTGCCGTCGATCGTGCGCGCCGGCTTGCCGATCAGCGTCGCCCACCGCGCATACCGTGCGCCCCGAGCCTCCAGCGCTCGGGCATAAGCATTACGAACATCGGCGTCGGGGCGCAGCATCAACTGGCCCTCGTCGCCGTCGATCACCGCGATATCGCCGGGTTCGGCGGTGTCCAGCATCCCCCGAGTCGCGCCCACCGCCGGAATGTCCAGCGCGCGCGCCAGAATTGCCGCATGACCGGCGGGGCTGGCTTCCTCGATCGCGACGCCCGCAATGCCGGCGGCGTGCCAGTCGAGCAGTTCGGCCGGCCCCAGCCGGCGCGCGAGCAGAATGGCGTTCGGCGGCAGCGTGCCGCGCGGTTCCTCCCCGGTCAGCGCGGTCAACAGCCGGTTGGCCAGATCTTCCATGTCCGCGAGGCGTTCGCGCAGATAGGCATCGCCGATCCGGCGCATGCGATCGTGGATCTCCCCGGCGACGCGCTGCACGGCGGCCTCGGCGGTCAGCCCGCCACGAATGACATCGCCCACCCGGCGCAACCAGCCGGCATCGGCGGCGACCAGCCGATAGGCCTCCAGCACCTCCCGCGAGGCCGACGCATCCGCCGAACGTCCGCTCGCCGGCACCCCCGCAATCAGCGCGTCCAACCCCCGTTGCATCCGTTCGGCAGCATCGTGCAGGCGCGCCAGTTCGGCATCGGGATCGTCGGCCAGCAGCTTGATGCCCGAGCGGCGGGTGGCGTGCAGCACCACGGTGCCGATCGCGATGCCGGTCATCAACGATGTGCCGGAGAACACCCGCGGCACCGTGCCGCCCAATCCCTGGGTCGAGCCCTCGGCCGCACCGCTGGCCGGCAGCAGTTCTGCCAACAGCATCGCCACGGTTTCGAGGTCGTCCACCTCCTGATCGTTGAAATGGCGGGGCAGGCGGTTTTGCACCACCAACACGCCCAACGTGCGGCCGGACCGGCGCACCGGCACCGCAATCAGGGAGGCGAAGGGGTCTTCCCCGGTTTCCGGCCGATAGGCAAAGGCGGGGTGGTTCTGCGCGTCCGGCAGGTTCATCACGGCGGCGGTGGCGGCGCAAAGCCCGACGATGCCTTCCCCCACCCGCAAGCGGGTGTTGCCGACGGCGTTGGGGTTCAAACCCTCGGTCGCTGCGAGTTCCAGGATATCGCCCGGGCGCTGGACGTAGATCGAGCAGACTTCGCTGACCAATTCGGCCGCAACCAATCGGACCAATTCCGGCAACGGCGCCGCTGCCCGCGCGCGCAGATCGCGCATCCGCGATAGCAGGCGGCGCGGAGCCAGGGTCATGAGGCCGCGCGCACGATCAACCGCCGGACCGAGCGATCAAGGCCGTTTCGGCCTGGGCGACCAGTTCGGCAATGACTTCGGCGGTGGTTTGTTCGCCGGTCACCATGCCGACCGATTGTCCGGCCATCACCGAACCGTTTTCGACATCCCCGTCGATGACGGCGCGACGCAGAGCGCCGGCCCAGAAATGCTCGATCGCGAGTTGCGCGGCTTCCTTATCCAATGCGCCGGAATGGAACAGCGCGGCGGTCTCGGCCTGATGGCGCATGAACCGCTTGGTGCCTTCGTTCGTCAGGCCGCGCACCGGGATGACCGGGAAATTGTCGTCCAACTGCACCGACGGCAGCGCGTCGCGAGCGTTGGCGCGGACGAACGCCTTCTTGAAGTTGGCGTGCGCGATCGATTCCTTCGTCGCGGCGAAACGGGTGCCCAACTGCGCGCCGGATGCGCCCATTTCCAGGTAGGCGAGGATCGCCTCCCCGCGCCCGAGCCCGCCGGCAACGAAAATGGGGACGTTGTGCAGATGCGGCAGGATTTCCTGCGCCAGCACGGTCAGCGACACCGGTCCGATATGCCCGCCGGCTTCCGATCCTTCGATCACCAGGGCGTCGGCGCCGGAGCGCACCAGACGTTTGCCCAGCGCCAAAGCCGGGGTGAAGCAGACCAGCCGAGCACCGCCGTTCTTGACCGCTTCGATCGTCGCCTTGTTCGGCACCCCGCCGGCCAGCACGACATGGCCCACCTTCGCGCGGGTACACACCGCCACGAGGTCCAGCAGTTGCGGATGCATGGTGATCAGGTTGACGCCGAACGGCTTCGACGTCCTCGCCTGGGTCTCGGCGATTTCCGTTTCCAGCAACGCCGGCGTCATCGCCCCGCAGGCGATCACACCGAACCCGCCAGCGTTGGAGATGGCGGCCACGAGGTGACGTTCGCTCACCCAGCTCATGGCGCCGCCCATGATGGCGACCTCGGTGCCGAGGAAGTCCGTGCCGCGCGACCACAGCGCGGCGAGGCGGGCCTTGGCCTGTTCGGGGCTAAACGGCATCGAGACCGTACGCCGTATGCAGCGCCCGCACCGCCAGTTCGGTATATTCGGCGGCGATCAGCACGCTGACCTTAATCTCGCTGGTGGAAATCACCTGGATGTTGATCCCTTTGTCGGCCAAAGCGCGGAACATGGTGTTGGCAATGCCGGCGTGGCTGCGCATGCCGACGCCGACGACGCTGATCTTGGCGACGTCCGGGTCTTCCAGCAGGTCGGTGTAGCCAATGTCCGGCTGGATGCCGCCCAGGGCAGCACGAGCGCGGGGCAGGTCGGCCTTGCCGACGGTGAAGGTCATGTCGGTGGTGCCGTCGGCGCCCAGATTCTGCACGATCATGTCCACGTTGACGTTGGCATCGGCCAGGGCGCCAAAGATGGTCGCCGCAATGCCCGGCCGGTCCTTCACCCGCCGCACCGTCATTTTCGCATCGTCGCGCGAGTAGGCGACCCCGGAAACGTTCTGCTTTTCCACGATTTCGTCCTCATCCACCACCATGGTACCGGGGATGTCCCCCCCAGGAGCGTCCTGGAAGCTGGATAGCACCTGCACCCGTACCCGCTCGTTCATCGCCAGCTCGACGCTGCGAGTTTGCAGCACCTTGGCCCCGACCGAGGCCAATTCGAGCATTTCTTCGTAACTGATCTTGGCCAGCTTACGGGCCTTCGGCACGATGCGCGGATCGGTCGTGTAGATCCCATCCACATCCGTATAAATATCGCATCGCTCGGCATGCAGCGCCGCCGCCAAAGCAACGGCCGAGGTATCCGACCCGCCGCGCCCCAAAGTCGCGACCCGCTGGCCCGGGCCAATGCCCTGGAAACCGGCGACCACGGCGATCGCGCCGGATTCGATGCTCGCCACCAAGGCCGATCCATCGATCCCGGCAATCCGCGCCTTGCCGAAGGCATCGTCGGTTTCCAACGGAATCTGCCAGCCCTGCCAGGACCGCGCCCGGTAGCCCAGGCGCTGCAATTCGATCGCCAGCAGGCCGGACGTGACCTGTTCCCCGGTCGCAACCACCGCATCGTATTCCTGCGGGTCGAACAGCGGCGAAAGGTCGGCGCAATATTTGACCAGTTGGTTGGTCACCCCCGACATGGCGGACACCACGACGGCGACCTGGTTGCCAGAATCGACCTCCCGCTTCACGCGCTGCGCGACATTGCGGATACGGTCGAGGTCGGCGACAGAGGTGCCGCCGAATTTCATCACGATGCGTGCCATGAATACGGGATCGGTTGCCAGTTGCTATAGTGGCGGCACACATACTGTCCGGCGGGCACAGGGGCAACCCAAGGGTTTGGACCAAGGGTTTGGGCCGATTGTATTCGGTGTGCCGAGACAACCATGACACCGAGGGCAATATCATGATCGAGTCGACGGTTGCAGCGGATGAGATCGCCCGGTTCGGCGCCCTCGCGTCCCGTTGGTGGGACCCGAACGGCCCCATGCGCCCGCTGCACGCGATGAACCCCGCGCGGATCGGCTGGATCGAGGCACGCATCGCCGCCCATTTCGGTTCGGATGCCCGACTGCGCGTGCTGGATGTCGGCTGCGGCGCCGGCCTCGCCGCCGAAGCACTCGCCGACCTCGGCCACGATGTGCTCGGCATCGACGCCGCCGGCCCGGCGATCGACGCCGCGAAAGCCCATGCCGCCCTGGCCGATCCCGCCCAAACACCGGACCGCCGATTGGCATACCGCGCCGGGGCGGCCGAGGACCTGCTGGCCGAGGGGCAGCGCTTCCCGGTGGTTGTCTCGCTGGAGGTGATCGAACACGTGCCCGATCCCGCCGCCTTCGTCCGCGTGCTGGCCGGCTTGCTGGAGCCGAACGGACTGCTGATCCTGTCCACCCTGAACCGTACCTCGCGGTCGTTCCTGATCGCCAAGCTGGGCGCCGAATACGTGCTACGACTGCTGCCGATCGGCACCCACACCTGGAGCAAATTCATCCCCCCGGCAGCATTGGCCACCATGTTGCGCTCGGCCGGGCTGCGGGTCGCCGCCACCGCCGGGCTGGCGCCGCGATCGACAAGCGGCGATTGGCGGATCGGCCGCGATCTCGGCGTCAATTATCTGATCGCCGCCGCGGCCTGACCGTCCGGGCCTGACCGTCCGGGCCTGACTGTCCGGGCCTGACCGTCCACTCTTGCGCCCCAGCGCGGCCCAGCCCAATTTGCCGGCCATCACCAACGGGAGCCGCCGCATGACCGACGAATACGTACCGCCCAAAGTCTGGGAGCCGAAGCCCGCCCTCGGCCGTTTCGCCAACATCAACCGCCCCGTTGCCGGCGCCACGCACGACAAGGCGCTGCCGGTCGGCAAGCATCCGATGCAGCTTTATTCCCTCGGCACGCCGAACGGTCAGAAAGTGACCGTCATGCTGGAAGAATTGCTGGCCCTCGGCCATTCCGGCGCGGAATACGATGCGTGGTTGATCAAAATCGGCGACGGCGATCAGTTCGGTTCCGGTTTTGTCGATATCAATCCGAACTCCAAAATCCCGGCGCTGCTGGATCGCAGCGGCCCGACCCCGATCCGAGTGTTCGAATCCGGTGCGATCCTGATGCATCTGGCCGAGAAATTCGGCGCGTTCCTGCCGACCGATGCGGCGGAACGGGCGGAATGCCTGTCCTGGTTGTTCTGGCAGATGGGCAGCGCACCGTATCTCGGCGGCGGGTTCGGACATTTTTACGCCTATGCACCGATCAAGATCGAATACGCGATCGACCGGTTCACCATGGAAACAAAGCGCCAGCTCGACGTGCTGGATCGCCGGCTGGCGGAAAACGAATTCCTCGGCGGCGCGGACTACACCATCGCCGACATGGCGGTGTGGCCGTGGTACGGCGGTCTGGCGAAAGGGTTGCTGTACGGCGGCGGGGAGTTCCTGTCGGTGCAGGATTATAAGCACGTCCAACGCTGGGCCGACCAGATCGGCGCGCGTCCCGCCGTGAAACGCGGCCGCATCGTCAATCGTTTGCAAGGGGATCCGGCGGCACAGTTGCACGAACGTCACGACGCCAGCGACTTCGATCTGCGCACGCAAGACAAGCTGGAACCGAAGGCCTGAACCATGCCCGGCCGCATCGACCCGAAGCGCAGCGTTCTTATCGCCTACGACGTTTGTAGGCGGGCGCTGACGCCCGACGACCCGACGCGGCGGGCGGCGATGCGCCCGGTGCTCGATGCCTGGGTCCGCACGATCGCGCTGGCCCGCGCCGCCGGCATTCCGGTGATTTACACGACGCCGGTCAGCCGAGCGGACGGGGCGGATGTGGTTTTGCTGGCGACGGATTTGTCGGTGGAAACCGGGGTGCCATCGTTGACCAATGGCATCGAAGGCACCGACGGTGCCGGTTTCCCCGACGAAATCGCCCCGATCGCTGCGGATTACGTGTTTCTGAAACGGCGTCCCAGCGCCTTCTACGGCACGGGGATCGGGGAGTTGTTGCGGATGTTACGACGCGACATCGCCATCATCGGCGGTGGTGCGACCAATCGCGGTGTCGAAACCAGCGTGCGGGAAGGATTCAACATGGATCTTTCGATGGTTGTGATACGGGAATGTTGCTGGGGCGGCGACGAGGCCGCGCATCGTTACAGCCTCGATAAGGCCATGAAAATGTATGCTCGGGTGCGAAGTATCGAGCAAATTGCGACGATGTTGGGGAGCTGACGGGACGATGGAATTCGAAACTCTGGTGCAAACCCGCCGTTCCGTGCGGGGCTATAAAAGCGACCCCGTGCCGCGGGCGACGATCGAAGACATTATCGCGGTGGCCAAAGGCGCGCCGTCGTCGATGAATACCCAACCCTGGCACATCCATGTCCTGACCGGTGCCCCCCTGGAACGAGTCCGCCAACGCAATACCGAAACGATGCTCGGCGGCGCCAAGGCCAATCGCGAAATTCATACGCATGGGGAATACGACGGCGTCCATCGTCAGCGTCAGGTTGCGATCGCGATTAAATTGTTCGGCGCCATGGGTATCGAACGCAACGACAAAATTATGCGGCAGGATTGGGTGATGCGCGGCTTCCGACAATTCGATGCCCCCGTCTCGGTCGTTCTGACCTACGATCGGGCGCTCGATCCCGGGGCGGTGGTGCATTTCGATCTCGGGGCGCTGTCGTACGGCATCTGCCTCGCGGCGTGGGATCGCGGCCTGGGCACGGTGATCAACGGCCAGGGCATCATGCGATCCGAAATCGTTCGCGAGGAAGCGGCCATTCCCGACGACGAGGTCATTATGACCTGCATCGCAATGGGTTATCCGAACGACGAATTTCCGGCCAATACAGTCCGAGCGGATCGGGAAAGCAACGATCGGATTGCGCGGTTTGTGGGGTTCGCGGATTGAGGTGCGGATACCAGCCGATCGCGCGGTCGAACGAGCGTCGGAAGTTCGGTTGGCTGGAATGATGGGTTCGAATGTCTTGAGTTTTACCCACCTCTCGAATTGGAGACACGACGGGTCAGAAGTCGATCCGCTATCCTGGGTCGCCCGATTTCGGGATTAGGTGCACACCGGGCAGATTTTCGAAATGACGGTCGCAGGTCAGTAAATCGGCCGCGTGCGCCAATGCGGTCGCATAAACGATGGCATCCGCCGTCGCCAACCGATACTGCGCGCACAGTTCGG
>JANXMB010000003.1 GCA_025354865.1 Acetobacteraceae bacterium
CGCAATCGACCGGCGCACCACCCGCCATGCCGGCTATGAGATAAGCCAGCGTATCCGCAAGCGCATCGAGGAGGTCTTCGGCTGGGCGAAGGCCGCCGCAGGGAAACGGCAGACCAAGTTCCGAGGCATCCAACGGGTGGGGTGGTCCTTCAGCCTGACCGCCGCCGCCTACAACCTGATCCGATTGCCGAAATTGCTGGCTCAGGCCGTCTGACCACCGCCGCCCTGCCGGCAAAGCAGCGGCGGCAGATGAAAACCAGCCCCGCTGGATCGGAACAGTTCCACAAACGCCGCAGTAAAAAGCCCGGAAAGCGGAATAAGGGGACGGTCTACAGCCAATCTGGTGGGTTTTTCAGCAGCCTGCTAAGCGACATGCTCTCCACCCCGTTCATGCAGAAAGGCGGCGCATACAGCTACTCGATCTATCTGTTGCATCCGATGCTGCTGGGACTTTTCGTCCGGGCGCCGCTGCCGCAGACGACCGTGGCAGGGATCTTCGCGCTGGTCGTGCAAATCGCACTGGCCACCGGCACGATCGTCGTATTTTCCGCCGGCAGCTACACCCTGATCGAAATGCCCGCGCGGCTTTGGCTGCGCGCAGTCTTGAGCGACCATCGCCGCCATTGGGCTGCCGCCGGTCTGGCCGGCATCGTGGCGCTGGTCGTCGGGGTCGGCGCGACGCTGGGGCCGTCCTTCATGTTCCCGTTGCGCGCCACGCGGTTGGACGATTTGGGGCGCTTGAAAGCAGCCCTTGTCGCATACCGGAACGATCATGGCAGCTATCCCGCGACGCCGGACTGGCGCGGTTTGTTCTGGCCGGGGACGATCGCCCCCGATTGGCTGCCGGGGCTGGTGCCGCACTACCTTCCGGCGGCGCCGCGCGATCCGCGCGGGACCGAGATCGCACATGCGCAATACATCTATCGATCCGATGGGCAGGACTACAAATTGCTGTCCATGTTGCCGGAGGATTGCGCCTTTACGGTATGGCTACGGCCGGACCTGGACGATGGCGCCCGCAACCGGCCCGGCCACTGCATCTCCTTCGGTTATTGGACCGAAGGCGCCGCCCGCTGGTAAGCGCCGGCCACTGGTAAGGGCCGGCCGGGATCAAACGTTGAAGCGAAACAACAGCACGTCGCCGTCTTTGACTGGGTAGGTCTTGCCTTCGATGCGCATTTTGCCGGTTTCCTTGGCCTTTGCCTCCCCTCGGCAAGCGACGTAGTCGTCGTAGCCGATGGTTTCGCAGGCAATAAAGCCGCGCTCGAAGTCCTTATGGATCACGGCGGCGGCTTGCGGCGCGAGCGTGCCTTTCGCAATAGTCCAGGCGCGTGTCTCTTTCGGCCCGCAGGTAAAGTACGTTTGTAGTCCGAGCAGTTGGTAGCCGGCGCGAATGACGCGGTCGAGGCCGCTGTCGGATAGGCCGAGGCCTTCGAGGAATTCCGTGCGGTCTTCTTCCGGCAATTGGGAAACCTCGGCTTCGATCGCGGCGGACACGATCACGGCGCTGGCCCCGTCGGCTTTTGCCTTGACCATTACGGCATCGGAAAACCGATTGCCAGTCGCGGCCGAGGCTTCTTCCACGTTGCAGACATACAGCACCGGCTTCGATGTCAGTAGGTTCAACTGCCGCACGGCCTCATCCTTGCCGAAGGGGACGGCGGTGCGCGCGGGCTTGCCCTCGGTCAATGCGGCGACCAGCGGTTCCATCAATTCGGTCAGCGCAATGCTTTCCTTGTCGCCGCCACGGGCGCGCTTCTGCGCCTGCACCAGCCGCCGTTCCAGGCTTTCCAGGTCGGACAGCATCAACTCGGTTTCCACCACGTCGGCATCGCGACAGGGGTCGATATTGCCTTCGACATGGGTGATGTCGCTGTCTTCGAAACACCGCAGCACGTGGATGATCGCATCGACTTCGCGGATATTCGCCAGGAATTGGTTGCCCAGCCCCTCCCCCTTGGATGCCCCGCGCACAAGGCCGGCGATATCGACGAATTCGAGGGAGGTGGGGACGATCTTGATGGATTTTCCGATCTCCGCCAGCACGCCCAGACGCGGGTCGGGCACGCCGACGCGGCCGACATTCGGCTCGATCGTGCAGAACGGATAATTTGCCGCCTGCGCTGCCGCGGTTGCGGTCAGCGCGTTGAACAGCGTGGATTTGCCGACGTTCGGCAGCCCGACGATGCCGCAATTGAAACCCATGTTACGGTGTATCCTGCGTGAGGAGAGCGACCTTGCTCATGAAATCCGGAATTTTGTCTGCCGCCAGCAGCGGCGCCGCGTCGGCGATGGCATCGAGGAAGCGGATCAACCAATCCTTCTCGTCCTTGCCGAAATCGCCGAGAACATAGCCCAACACACGATTTTTATCGCCGGGGTGGCCAATTCCCAGCCGCACCCGCCAATATTCGGGGGAGCCGAGCATACGATCCATGCTGCGGAGGCCGTTGTGGCCGGCGGCTCCGCCGCCTTTTTTGACCCGCAGCTTGTTGGGGGCGAGATCGAGTTCGTCGTGAAACGCGGTGATCGCTTCGGTCGGCAGTTTGAAGAACGCGGCGGCGGCCTGCACCGACTCGCCGGAGTTGTTCATGTAGGTCATCGGTTTGAGCAGCATGGTCTTCTGCCCGGCGATATGGCCATCGGCGACCAAGCCTTTGAAGCGCTGCCGCCACGGGGAGAACCCGTGACGGATCGCGACGACGTCCAGCGCCATGAAGCCGATATTGTGGCGATTGCGCGCCATGCTGGGTTCGGGATTGCCGAGGCCGACCCAAAGCAGCATTTGCCTCACCTTCCGGAGTTGGCCGGTACGAAACCGGCCATGACGGTGGGTGGATACCGATTACTTCTTCGCGGCGGCCTTCCCAGGCGCACGCGTTCCGCCCTTGGCCGGCGCCACGCCGGTTGCAGCGGCCTCGGCGGCGGCGGCTTCCTGCTTGGTCGGCGGGGCAACGGTCGCGACGACGAAATCCTGCGTGGAGACCGGGCGGGCGTTTTCGGTGCCCTGAAGATCGTGCCAGCGGACGTTATCGTTGAAGTCTTTTTCCGACAGGTCGGCGGTGAACTGGTCGGGGATGTTATCCGGGTCGCACATAACTTCGACGGCGTGCAGCACGACGTTCAGATTGCCGCCGCGCTTCAGGCCGGGGCTCACGGCCTCCCCCTCGAAATGCACGGGCACGGTGACGCGGATCCGCTCGCCGGAGATCAGGCGTTGGAAGTCCACGTGGACCGGGGCATCGGTGACCGGGTGGAACTGCACACCGCGGATCAAAGCGCGGATGGAGGCGTCGCCGGTCACGATCTCGTATTGCCGGGACTGCCAGCCGCCGCGATGCAATTCGCGGATGACGATCCGGGGATCGAGCGCGATCAGGTTGGGTTCCTGGTGACCGCCATAAATAACCGCTGGTACTTTACCAGCCCTCCGAGTAGCCCGCGCCGCCCCCTTACCGGCTCGCGAACGTGACTCGGCCTCGATTGCAACAACGTTGGCCATGATTCACTCCATGAATGACAAAACGCTGGCCTCCAGGGGTGCCAGCGCGGCGGGCGATGTAGCGCGGATGGCGGCGGGCGGCAATGGGATAAATCGCGCGCCGCCGCACGCCGGGCCGCTCGGCGCTACGGGCGGGGCGGAGCAGGGCCGCCGAGCGCATCGAGCAGCGCCTGCATGTCGGCCGGAAGCGGGGTTTCGAAGGACAGCAATTCTCCGGTGGCCGGATGCTTGAACCCAAGCCGAGCGGCGTGCAGCGCCTGCCGGGGGAAGTCCAGGAGAAGGCCGCGCACCCCGGCGGAAACCGCCCTGGCGGCGGCGGGAATGCGCCGGAGGTAGACGGGATCGCCAACCACCGGATGCCCCATATGTGCCATGTGAACCCGGATCTGATGGGTGCGACCGGTCGCGAGCCGGCATTCCAGCAACGCCAGCGACGTGCCCCAGGCGGCGATCGTGCGATAGTGGGTCAACGCATACTTGCCGCCGTGGTCGACCACCGCCATCCGCTTGCGATCGCGCTTGTCGCGGCCGATCGCGCCCTCGACCGCCCCGCTCGCACCGGCCGGGACGCCCCAGACCAGTGCCCGATAAGCCCGATCCAGATCGCGCGCGGCAAAGGCAGCGGTCAGCGCATCGTTCGCCCGCTGGGTCTTGGCCACGACCATGACGCCCGAGGTATCCTTGTCCAGCCGATGCACGATCCCCGGCCGCTTTTCCGCCCCGATGCCGGTGAAAGCCGGGCCACAATGCGCCAGCAACGCGTTGACCAACGTGCCGTCCAGATTGCCCGGCGCGGGATGCACCACCAAACCCGCCGGCTTATCGAGGACGATCAGATCCCGATCCTCGAACAGAATGTCGAACGGGATCGCCTGCGGTTGCGGTCGAGCGGCGGCGGGGTCGGGAATATCCAGCGTGTAGCAGGCCCCGGATCGGGTCGGTTCGGCGGGCGCGGTCACCACTATGCCATCGCGTCGCAGGCGATGTTCCTCTATCAGCGTCTTGACGCGGGAGCGGGAGATGCTGCCCACGGCTTCGGCCAGCCATGCGTCGATGCGCTTGCCGGCTTCTTCCGGAGGGACCACGAGGCTGGTGACGGGCATGAACCAGGGCTTAACGCGTGCGGGGGCAGAAGGAAATGCGGGCGATCAAGATCGCGGTGGGCATCATGTCGGTGCTGATTTTAGTGGGGACGACAGTTTTGGTTGTCCTGGTGGTCAAGCGGGCGTCCAACCCGGCGACCGCACCCGGGGCGGCTGCCGCAATCGCGCTGCCGGCGGCCATCGGCACATTGCAGGAGCCGGAGGGGACCGCGATCGCCGCCATCGCCGCCGTCGGCGACCGGCTGGCGGTGCAACTGCGCGGCGGCGGTCCGGACCGCGTGATCTTCCTCGACCCCCGCACCGCCACCGTCTCCGGTCGCATTTCGCTCGGACGATAGCCGAAAGGGTGTTGAGGTCGCGACGGTTCCAGCGTAGAAGGCCCGCCTTGGCCGATGTCCCGTTCGTCTAGAGGCCTAGGACAGTGCCCTCTCACGGCACCAACAGGGGTTCGAATCCCCTACGGGACGCCAATTATAACCAGCAAAACATTGATATTATTTAGTATTATTGGATGGATCGGCCGTATCCCCCACAATTTCCCCCACACTCGGATTGCGCCAGCCTGATCCGGTTTGGTGCGAAGGGGGTTTTTGGCCGGGCGTCTCATCCCCGTCTCATCTGTCTCATCATGGCGGTTCGTCTCATTGTCGAGCGTGAGACGGCCGAGTGGTTCCAGGGGCGCCGCCAGCGCGGGCAAAGACCGAAACGGTCGTGTGCCGCGCGCCGTAGCGGATCGAACAACTGGGCCACGCATTGTCCGCCTGTGGACGTTCCATGCCTCAAACTGAGTGGCGAGGCTTTCCTCATGAGCGGTGGTACGACCGCCTACTCAGGTGGTTTCGCCGCCCAACCGGTCAGGTGCTTTTGGGCATAATCGTCGATCTGTCTCTTGCCTTGCCGCAGGGCTTCGATTTCGGATTTCGTCAGTTGCTCGGAGCCAGACGAGATATTGCGCCTTTCCGGCGGTGGCCGTGGTTTGGTCAAACCGGTGGGTTTCTCGGATTGTGTTGTCATCTTGCCTATCCAATGTCCTGGTTACCTGACAGGCGGCTGCCTTGCGGTCTTGGAGCCTGGTTTTCAACGCCACCATGAGCACGGACGCCGCACCACCACCGGGCAAGAGAGGCGTTGTCGCTCGTCGGTTCACAACAAACCGGCTTATTGTTCGTGAAACCGGGTTTTATGAATGACAAGTCGATTTGCCGTTCACGTACGAACCTCAACGCCCGGCCGGACCTTCGACGATGGCAAGAAGCTCCGTGAACCCGAATACTGCGGGACGCCGACCGCTCGCCGACCGCATTTCCTTCAGCAGACCGTCAGCGCGCACCACGCGAAGGATGCGGTTCGCGGTCGGGGCCGGGATGCCCGCGCTCGCCACGAAATCGGACGACCGGAAGATCGGCCGGGCGAACATCCAATCCAACGCGCGCACGGCGAACTGCGACCGGGTCACGGCGGCAATCCAGTCCTTCCGGGTTCGGTAGAGATCGAGGATCGATCGCGCCCTCGCCTGGTTGACCTCCGCCTGCGCGATCAGGGCGCCGAGAAAGAACAGGCACCACCCGGTCCAATCGCCGTCGCGGGAGACCGCAAGCAGCCGGTCGTAATATTCGTCACGGTGGCTCTCCAGATATTCGCTGAGGTAAAAGTTCGGGCTGGACAGCAACCCTTTGGTTTGCAGGAACAACGGCACGATCAGGCGGCCCAGGCGCCCATTGCCGTCAAGGAAGGGGTGGATGGCCTCGAACTCCGCGTGGATGATAGCCGGTTGGACCAGCAGATCGGGCGCCGGTGCGTGAAGGTATCGCTCCCAGGCGTCCATCGTCTGAGGCAGGGTATCGGCGCCACAGGGAATGAACCGCGCGGTTTCGATGGGGGAGCCAGATGGGCCGATCCAATTGGGAATTCGCCGGTATTCGCCGGGCGCTTTGTTTCGGCCGCGAACGCCACGCATCAGGACCGTGTGCGTTTCCTTGATCAGCCTCTGCGACAGGGGGAGCGTGTTGAGTAGGCGCGCAGCCTCCCGCAGGGCCGCTCGGTAGTTCAGCACTTCGTGGATATCCGCCTGGCGGGGCGTGCTTTCATCGCGTGGCCCCTCCCCGGCTTCGAATTCCAGCACCTCGCCGAGTGTCGCCTGGGTGCCCTCGATGCGGCTGGATAGCACGGCTTCCTGAGAGGACAGGGGCGCCAGCAACACGTCCGGATTGGGTACGCCCAGGAGCACGCCCTCATACCTTGCCACCGCCGCGTTCGCTGGGCCGATCAACGGCAGCAGGCGGACCCAGTCGAGATCGACCGGCGGGAATTTTCCTTGATGATAGAGGACTGGGTTCATGATGGCGGCCCGAACATCGTGGTGGTGGAGGTGCCTGCCTGGGGTCAGCCGAGGCGAAACTGTGGCTTGGCGAGTATTTTCACGGCGAGTCCAATCGCGAACCAGGCGTCGCGCCGCAACACCTCGTCCGGCCGCTGACCAGCATCCACCGCCCGGCGATCGAGGTTTTTCCCGTCATCGAAAGTTTGGAAATGGCTGAGCGGGTTTCGGACGTTCATCAGCCGTTCCAGGTCACGATTGTCCTGATCCGTGATCAGGCTTTTGGCCCGGTAACGGGCCAGTGTCCGCCTGAAGGCGATGCGCGGCGGAAGCTTATCCGTTGTCAGACCTTCATGAAGAAACGCGGCAAGGAGATTCTCAATCAGGGACTGGCAAAGCAGGACCGTGGCGACGTAATTGCCGTGGACGAAGCAGGACCGGGCCTCGATCCAGGCTGTGTAGGTCGTGGAACCGCCGGAGAGCATGGTTCCCCGCGATCCGAGATCGGCCCCAAGGTCCGCCAGATGACGGAACGGCACGACTTTGCCCGGTAGATCATCGTGCAAGTCGGCCAGCAGGTACCGCACGGAGGCGACATCGGATAGGCCGCCGAGAAGGTCCGGGTTGTCTTCGCGCGGCGTCAAGGCGTGGCCGTTCGGGATGAACCATTGGCGGCGGGCGAACCCCCCGCCGCATTCCCGTTCTGTGTTCCGGTCTCGCATTGCCCGGAGTCTCGCTGGGAAGCTTGGTGGGCGGACAGCAGGCCGGTAACGCCAAGTATCCATCCCTCCACCGTCGCTTCCGTCTTTTCCGGTGGTGTCAAATTAGGGCGTAGGAACTCGGCAAGCAGACCGGCCCGATCGGCATGGGCCATCCATGCGGCGGCGCTGAAGGCGTCGTGTTGGTCGGGTGTGCGGTCTTCCACGGCCAAGGCGTTTTTCCAAAGTGCCGGATAGACTTCAGCGACCGTGGAGCGGCCAGTGGGGACTTCCCAGCCATCGAACGGCCAGAAATGGACGCGGGCGCCGAGGCGTTGGCGAAGGAAACGCAGCCAAGGAATGCCCGCGTGGGTGGATTTCGCCACCGATCCTTGAACGTCGAAATGGAATACCGATTTGGCGCCGCTGGCACGTAAGTCCGTTCGCCTCCGCCAGCGGGTGTTGCCACCGCGTAGCGCGCCGTGACCGACCATTCCCTCGCGGACGAAATCGACGTAAACGCGGTCTCCATCGGTGGGCCAATGGTACTGAAAATCGTCGAGGAAGTCTGGCCAGTTCGGCTTGAGGCCGTGAACTTCAAAATAGCGCATCGGAAATGAAAAGGCGTGGTCGATTCCAACCAGCGTCGGTGCATCCTCGGCCAGACGAACCGCCAGCCATTCGGCGATGCCGCGCCGCGTCCAGTATTTGCGGGGGGATGGCGGCGGGAGGACTTCGAATGGTGGCGCATCACCCTCGGCGAGGTAAACGCGCAGGCCCTTCAGACTGGCGGTGGGCGTTTGCGCACCGGAATAGTCAATGCCGATGTAACGGGCGAACGCCGCCATGACCTAAACCGCCCACTGAGCCGAGAGCGCCTCGGCTTGCCGCAGCACCGTTTGCACCGCGGCGTCCTGAAGGTCCGGCGGGTAGCCATGCCTGCGAAGGATGCGTTTCACCAGCACGCGCATCCGTGCCCGCGCGCTCTCCCGGTGGGACCAATCGACCGTCACACTGTTTTTCAGGCTTTCCAGTAATTCGTGCGCGATGATCTTCAGGGAGTCGTTGCCCATGAGTTCCACCGCGCTCTCGCTCTCCGCCAGCGCGTCGTAGAAGGCGATCTCGTCCTGAGTCAGCCCCTCATCCTCGCCCCGCCGGCGGGCCGCGCGCACGTCCTTCGCCAGGGCGATCAGTTCCTGCAACACTTCCACGGTGCTGATGGCGTTGTTGTGATACCGCGCGATGGCCGCTTCCAGCCGTTCGGAAAACCGTTTGGTTTCCACGACGTTCGTTTTGCTGCGCGAGCGGATTTCATCGTCCAGCAGCTTGCGTAGGGCTTCCAGCGCCAGGTTCTTTTTGTCCAGTTGCTGAATCTCAGCCAGGAATTCGTCGGACAGGATCGAAATGTCCGGCGTGGTAATCCCCGCCGCCGCGAGAATGTCCAGAATCTCGGTGGATACCACCGCGCGGTCCAGTATCTGCTGGATCGCGAACTCCCGATCCGCCCCGGTGCGGGCGGCACCGGCCTCTGACTTCACCAGCAGCGCGCGCACGGTCTGGAAAAACCCGACCTCATCGCGGATGTGCCGCGCGGCGTCGCTGGCGGCGGATAACGCGAACGCCTTGGACAGGGCCAGCACGGCATCCTGATACCGCCGGTTCTCGCGGCGCCTGCCCTCTTCGGTGGTCTCCCTGACGGCCGCCTCGTGCTGGCACCCGAGTATCCATTCCACCGCCTCCGACAACAGCACAAGCCGTTCATGCGGTGTTCCGGCCAAACTTCGAGCATAGTCGAAATCGTGATACATCGCCTTAACGGCTTCATAGGCGCTCAACAATGCCGCCACCGCCTCGTCTTCATCGATCCCGGCCTGACGCTGATCGGAGGCGGAGTATTCGGCCAGGGCTTTTTTGAGGTTCTGCGCGATGCCGATGTAATCGACAACCAGACCGCCGGGCTTGTCCCGAAAGACCCGGTTGACGCGGGCAATGGCCTGCATCAGGCCGTGCCCCTTCATTGGCTTATCGACATACATCGTGTGCATCGACGGCGCGTCGAAGCCCGTCAGCCACATGTCGCGCACGATCACGAGTTTCAGCGGGTCGCCCGCATCCTTCGCGCGCTTCGCCAAAAGGTCGCGACGGGTCTTGGGGCCGATATGGGGTTGCCAGTCCAGCGGGTCCGCCGCCGAGCCGGTCATCACGATCTTGATCGCCCCGGCCGCATCGTCGCCGCTGTGCCAGTCCGGGCGCAGGGCCACGATTTCCTTATACAACAGGACACAAATCCGCCGGCTCATACATACGATCATCGCCTTGCCATCCAGCGCGGCGATGCGGTTTTCGAAATGACTGACCAGGTCGGCGGCAACCATCTTCAGGCGCTTATCCGAGCCTACAAGCGCCTCGACCGCCGCCCATTTGCGCTTGAGGCGTTCCTGTTCGGTGGCGGCCTCGTCCTCCGTCAGGTCCTCGATCTCAGCGTCGATTTTGGGCTTTTCCGATTCGGACAGTTCGATACGGGCGAGGCGGCTTTCGTAGTAGATCGGCACCGTCGCGCCGTCTTCCACGGCCCGGCTGATATCGTAGGTATCGATGTCCTGACCGAAGACCGCGCGCGTATCGATATCGTCGGATTCAATCGGCGTTCCCGTGAAGCCGATGAAGGACGCGTTGGGCAGCGCATCCCGCAAATGTTTCGCGAAACCATAGACCATCTGCCCGGTCGTCGGATTGAGCCGGGCGCGAAAGCCATATTGGCTGCGATGCGCCTCATCGGCGATCACCACGATATTCCGGCGGTCCGACAGCTTTGGGAAGGTCGTCTCACCGGCGGCTGGCGAGAATTTCTGGATGGTCGAGAAAATCACGCCGCCGGAGGCGCGGCTCAGTGCGCTTCGAAGATCGTCGCGGCTGTCGGCCTGAAGCGGCGTTTGCCGGATCAGATCGCGGCACATGGAGAAAGTCTGGAAAAGCTGATCGTCCAGGTCGTTTCGGTCTGTGATGACAAGGATGGTAGGGTTGGCTAGCTCAGAACGGCGTACGAGTTGGCCCGCGTAAAACGCCATCAGCAGGCTTTTGCCGGAACCCTGGGTGTGCCAGATCACCCCGGCCTTACGGTCGCCGCTGGCCTTTGATGCCTCCACCGTCTTTTCCACCGCGCGCCGGACGGCGTGGAACTGGTGGTAGCCCGCCACGATCTTCGCCAGCCCCGAGCCGGTTTCCCCGAACACGGTGAAATCTTGAATCAGATCGAGGAAGCGGCGCTTTTGGAAAATACCCTCGATCAGGGTCGTGAGCTCCGGTTGCCCCTTGGCGGCGATCTTCGTCCCATCGGTGGTGCGCCATGGCATGAATCGCTCCTGATCCGCGGTCAGCGATCCCGCCCGGGCCAGGAAACCATCCGAAGTCACCAGGATCGCATTCGTCCGGAACAGCGCCGGTAGTTCCGCCTTGTACGTCTGCAACTGGGCGTGCGCGCCCGCGATCGTCGCGTTCTCCGCCCCCGGCGCCTTGAGTTCGATCACCGCCAGCGGCAGGCCGTTGACGAAGATGACGATATCCGGACGGCGGTTGGCGCCACCGGCGATCACGGCGAACTGGCTGATGGCCTGCCAGTCGTTTGCCTCGGGGTTGTCGAAGTCGATCAGGCGGACTTTGTCGCCGCGGATGGTGCCGTCCTCAGCGTAGTATTCAACACCCACGCCTTCGACCATCAGCTTGTGCAGACGGCGGTTTTCTTCGACCAGGGATGGCATCTCGGTCGCGAGGATTTTTCGGATCGCATCGCCACGGGCCTCGGTCGGGATGGCGGGGTTCAGTGTCTCGATGGCTGCGGTCAGGCGCTTCGTCAGGATGACATCGGCATAGGCGTCCCGCTCGGGGGCCTTGCTGTCTGGGCCGAGCACCGTGTCGGAGGCGACGGTGTAGCGCAGGTTCGCGAACAGGCTCAGGATCGCCTGTTCGACCTCGGCTTCGGACAAGAAGGCCATCAGGCGGCTCCCTCCTCTGGTGGCGCCGCGGCTTTCGCGACACGTCCCGAGGCGTTTTGCGCGATAAGCCACTCCCAGAACGCCGGGCAGAAATCGAACCCGTAATGCAGGTTCTTCGCCTGAATGAAGATGTTCGTGTCGAGCAGGAAACGGGTCAAAGCATCGCCCCCACTTCGCGGCCAATATTGTTGAACGTTTCGGTCTTCGATACGCCCAACATGCGGAAGGCATCGCGATAGAGCGTTTGCCCTTCCAACGTGCTCTCGACGAGGGCCCGCGCAAACCGGCGGCTGACGCGCGACAGCGTCGTCCGATAAAAATCGCCGCCGCCCCCACCGGCCTGCGCCAGTTCGCGCAGTCGTGCCCGTTCACTTGCCCAGACGCGATCGAATTCCTCCCGGCTGAGCGCCCCGGCATCAAGCAGGCGGCGTAGTATCACAAGTGTGCTGACCTTGAAGTGCCGGGACTGGCGTTGCAGCGACGCGGCGAGCGGTTCATCGCGCCGCAACATCGGGCGCAACGCGGCGAGTGGGACGAGAAGCTCCGCCGCCACGGCATTGCACCAGACCTCCTCGCGCCGGTAACCCGTGAGAGGCGCGCCGCTGGCATCCGAGACGGCCGAGGCCCCGAGCCAGAGATGCGCGAGTTCATGCGCCAGGGTGAACATCTGGCCAGATTTCGTGTCCGCGCCATTGACGAAGACCAACGGCGCGCGCTTGTCGGCGAGAGCGAAACCGCGAAATTCCTCAGGATCGAGGGTGCGGCGGTTGTTGCTCAGCACAACGCCGCTCACCATCACCAACACACCGATCTTGTCGGACTGGGCGATGAACAGGCGCAACGCGTCTTCCCAGGTGCCGCAGGCGGCGCGAGCGGCCACGTCGAAGCCGAGCGTGCGCGCCATGTCGGCCGCCACGTCCTCCGGTTGCCGATCGAGCGCGGCGCTGCCGACGAATGCCGCTTCGGGTGCGCGCACCGTCAGGGAAAATTCACGATACCAGCCCTGCCGTTCCTGGCAGGCATAGAGCATGTCGAGCAGATCGGGGCTGGCGCG
>JANXMB010000061.1 GCA_025354865.1 Acetobacteraceae bacterium
CAAGGGTGCCTCGGGGGCAGCGGTGCAGAACATCGCGCTGATGCTGGGATTGCATGCCGGCGTCGGGGCACGGGAAATGGCCGATGCCTGAGCACGATTACGGCGGCTTCGGGCCGATCTTCGAATACGAGGGCGTCGTCCCGAAAATCGCGCCCGACGCCTTCATCGCGCCCACCGCGGCGGTGATCGGCGATGTCTGGGTCGGGTCGGAAACCGGCATCTGGTTCCATTGTCTGGTGCGCGGCGACATGGGCATCATTCGTATCGGCAATCGCACCAATATCCAGGACGGTTCGGTGATCCACGTCGACTCCGGCGGCATGGATACGCATATCGGCGACGATGTGACCGTTGGGCATAACGCCGTCATCCACGCCTGCACGCTGAAAAACCGCTCCTTCGTCGGTATCTCGGCCACCGTGCTCGATGGCGCAACGATCGAGGAAGGCGGGATGTTGGCGGCCGGCGGATTGTTGACGCCGGGCAAGGTCATCGGCCGCAACGAGATGTGGACCGGATCGCCGGCCAAATATCGTCGCACGATGGACGATGCCGAGTTGGAAAAATTCGCCCGCAATGCGATTGTGTATCGGGATTTGGCGAAGCGATTCCGCACGAGCTTCCGCTCGAAAGGATGACCGCGCCGGGGTAGGGAAGACGTGGCGAGCGGTTCGGGCAGGCACCCCAGGATCGGGGCGGACGGTGGGACAACCACGCGGCGCCGAAACGTGCCTGGCCATGAACCCGAAAGTCCCGCATCATGCATATTAAAGTCGGTTACGAACTGATCTACGATTGCCCGCAGCCAACGCCGATGTTGCTGATGCTGAATATTCATTACAGCCGAGCGGGCGATCTGGCGATGCCGGATCATTTGGTGACCGCGCCGTCGGTGCCGGTCACGTCCTATCGGGATTCGTTCGGCAATTGGTGTAGCCGCATCGTCGCCCCCGCGGGCCTGACGCGGATCAGTACCGCCGCCGTGGTGCGCGATACCGGCATTCCCGATGTCGTCGTGCCCGATGCGATACAGCACCGGGTGGAGGAACTGCCCGAGGAAGCGCTGCTGTTCCTGATGCCGAGCCGGTATTGCGAAACCGAGCTGCTGGCCAATATCGCGGCGACCTTGTTCAACGATACGCCCCCCGGCTGGGCTCGGGTGCAGGCGATCTGCGATTTCGTGCACAACCATATCGCCTTCGATTATCAACAAGCCCGTAACACCCGCACCGCGTTCGAGGCTTACAACGAACGGGTCGGGGTCTGTCGCGATTTCGCCCACCTCGCCTTGACTTTATGCCGTTGCATGAACATTCCGGCCCGCTATTGCACCGGCTACCTCGGCGATATCGGCATGCCGCCGCCGTACGGCACGATGGATTTCGCCGGCTGGTTCGAGGCCTATCTCGGCGGCCAATGGTATACATTCGACGCCCGAAACAACATTCCCCGTATCGGTCGCGTCCTGATTGCGCGCGGCCGCGACGCCGTCGATGTCGCCATCAGCACGACCTTCGGGCTGAATACGCTGCGCGGGTTCACCGTATGGACCGATGAGGTTGCCTGGACCGGTTGATTGTCACGCATTCGACGCGGTCAGGCGCTCGCGAACCGCCGATAGCCTCGGTATAGCCGCTGCGTCTGACACGAGGTCCGCTATGCACACCGTCAATACCCCCATGACCGGCCCGCGCTACTGGGCCGCACTTTGTATCGCCAGCGTTCTCGGCGCCAATATGGGGGATTTCGTTTCCAATATTTTACACCTCGGCCATACCTACGGGCTGGCGCCCGAGGCACTGATTTTCGGGATTATCCTGCTCGCCGAAAGCCGCCTGCGCACCCGGACCGAAGCCTATTACTGGCTTGCCATCGTGACGATGCGGACCGCCGCCACCAATCTCGGCGATACGATGAAGCACGAGTTGGCGATCCCCTGGCTCGTTGCGCTGGGCGGGTTGGCAGCGGCGCTGGTCGCCGTGCAGGTCGTCGAGAAAATACTGACCGTGCGTCATCCCGATGAGGTCGCCACCGGTATTCCCGCCACCAACGTGTTCTATTGGATCACGATGCTGATCGCCGGCACCCTTGGTACCGTCGGCGGCGATTATGTCGCGGACGTTATCGGACTGGATGTCGGGCTGGGAACGGTGGCCTTGGGGAGTGCGCTGGCGGTGGCGCTGTCGGCGCGGATGTTCCTGGGTCTGGTCGGTCGGGCGTCGTACTGGGGCACGGTTGTCCTGGTGCGTTGCGCCGGCACAACGGCGGGCGATTATTTCGCCGGCCGACACGGGCTGAACTGGGGGCTGCCGGTGAGCACGGCGGTATGGGCGGTGCTGATGATCGGCCTGCTGTTGCTGTGGCGGACCCCGGACCGGTCGGCGCCGTCCGGGGTTTACGCCGCAACAGGTCCTCGCTGACGGGGATCGTGCTTGATCGCGTGATTCAGACCTTCGGTGCTTCCACCTCCGGTCGTCGCGCTCTTGGTTCGATCGCGTGATTCAGACCTTCGGTGCTTCCACCTCCGGTCATCGCGCTTTCAGGTCAGCTTCACCTGTACGTAACTGCCAGGCGCGTCTTCCAACGCCGGCAGTTTACCGTCGCCGGGGGTACGGGCCGGCACTTGGGCTTTGCCATGCGCCTGAATCCAGCGCTGCCAATCCGGCCACCAGGACCCCGCGAGTTCCGTCGCGCCGGCGAACCAGGCGTCGGGATCGTCCGGTAAGGATTCGTTGATCCAATGGTTGTATTTGCCGCCCTCGGGCGGGTTCACCACCCCGGCGATATGGCCGGATGCGGCGAGGACGAAACGTTTCTTCCCGCCCAGCAACTGGGTGCCGCGATAGGTGGATTTCCAGGGTGCGATATGGTCCTCGCGGGTGGACAGGAAATAGGCCGGGGTTTTGACTTTACCCAGATCGATCGGCACCCCGGACAAGGCGATGCCGCCGGGCTGGCACAGCAGGTTGGCCTGATACATGTTGCGCAGATAGAAACTGTGCATCTTGGCCGGCATGCGGGTGGAATCGGCATTCCAATAGAGCAGGTCAAACGGGAAGGGGTCGTTGCCCAGCAGATAGTTGTTCACCACGAACGACCAGATCAGGTCGTTGGCGCGCAGCATGTTGAACGTCGTTGCCATCTCGCTGCCTTCGAGATAGCCGCGCTTGTTCATTTTTTCTTCCAGCGCGCGCAATTGTTCCTCGTCGATGAACACGCCGAGTTCGCCGGCTTCCGCGAAGTCCATCATGGTCACGAAGAATGTCGCGGTTTTGATCCGATCGTCGCCCTTTTCCGCCATATACGCGAGCGTGGAGGCCAACAATGTGCCGCCCAGGCAATAGCCGATCGCGTTGACATCCTTTTCCCCGGTCGCCGCTTCGATCGCGTCGAGTGCGGCGAGGTAGCCGTCGTGCATGTAATCTTCGAAGTTCTTTTCCGCGAGTGTTTCGTCCGGATTGACCCAGGAGATCACGAAGACGGTATGGCCCTGCGATGTCGCCCAGCGCACGAAACTGTTCCGCGGCCGGAGGTCGAGGATATAGAACTTGTTGATCCAGGGCGGGCCGATCAGCAGCGGCCGTTTCAGCACCTTGTCCGTCGTCGGATTGTATTGGATCAGCTGCATCAGGTCGTTCTGGAACACGACCTTGCCGGGCGACACGCCGATATTGCCGCCGACCGAGAAGGCGTCGGTATCGGTCATCTTGATCCGCAATTGGCCTTTGCCGCGTTCGAGGTCGCCCAGCAGGTTGTTCAAACCCTGCAACAGGTTCTGCCCGCCGGTTTCCGCCGTTTTGCGCAGTACCTCGGGGTTGGTCAGCACGAAGTTGCTGGGGCTCATCGCGTCGATGAACTGGCGGGTGTAGAAATCGACCTTTTGCGCGGTTTTCGGCTCCAGCCCTTCGACGTGCCCGACGGTGTCCTGGATGAAGCGGGCGGACAGCAGGTAGGATTGTTTGATGAAGTCGAAGACTTCGACGTCCTTCCAGGCGGCGTCCTTGAAACGGCGATCGGTGCCGGGGGCGTCGGCGGTTTCGGGCGCGTCGAAACCCATGATGCGGCGTGTGGTGTTCTGCCAGAGCGTCATGGTGTCCTGCCAGAACCCGATCTGGGCACGCAGCAACGTCGTGGGGTCGGCCATCATTTTGGTCGTCATTTCGAGAAAAGCCCGGCCGATATTCATCGCATCGGCGCCGCCGTCGCCGTTTTCGCCCTCCGCCTGGCGCTTCAACCAGTCGCCGACGATCCGCTGCGATCGTTCCGCGACATCGGCCATAGTGCGGCCGACGACCTCGGGGTCGGGAAGCTTGAATTCCGGCATGTTCGTCGCCGGGGTCGGGTTTTCGGCATTGGCCATGCGGCTATCCTTTGCGTCGGGCCACCCAGCGGCTACACAGGCCGCGCAAAGCGTGGAGCGGATTCCGACAAATGAAGATCGGCGAGAGACGAGCGGAACCTAAGGGCGTGCGGGTGCGCGTTCAAGTCCGGTTATTGCAGGGTTGGCACGCGTGTGCGCTGCCGGCGGTCCTATCGCTGCTGCTCGCCGGCTGTGCGACGATGGAGTCGCTCAACCCGGTGAACCTGTGGCACGCCTACGAAGGCGGCAAGATTGCCGAAACCCGGCCGCCTTTGCCGGGTTCGGACGACGCCCATCCCGATCTGGGCAGCGTGCCGGCCAAACCGACGCCGCCGGATCGCGATGCGATGAAGCGGCTGACCCAGGGGCTGGTCGCAGATCGCGAGAATGCCCATTACAGCAATGCTGCCAACCCGTTGGCCGATCCGTCCTCGCCCAATGCCTCCCCGGCGCTGTTCGGGACGGGGACGTTGCCGCCTCCGGTCAAGCCGAACACGGCCGTGGCCGGCACTCCGACTGGACCGACAACCGCCAGCGCGTCGCTGCAAGCGGCCTCTGCTCCGCCTGATCAGCCGGCCACCCCGCCGTCGGCAGCGCCGCGCAAGGCGGTGCAAGCGGCACCTTTGGCCACGCCGGAGGTCCCGGCCGCAGCGCCCGAACTGCCGGCGCTGCCGGTCGAACCGCCGGTGCGTCCGGGGGCAGCTTCGGTGCCTATTGCGCCGGTCTCCAGCACCGACCGGCCGCTGCAGCCGGCCCCGACGCCGATCGGATCGAACGACACAACCGTTGCATTCGATCCGGGCTCGGCGACATTGACCTCGGCCACCGCCGAGGCGGTGAAGCAGCTCGCCCAGCAACGGAAAGGCGCGGCGATCACTCTGACTGGCTATGGCGATGCGGCGTCCAGCGATCCGACCGCGCAGGCGGCGGCGATGGGCCTCGCGGTGGCCCGCACCAAGGCGATATCCAACGCGCTGCAAGCGGCCGGGGTTCCGGCCGCCGCAATCCGCCTGGGCGCCGAAGCCGCCGGTCGCGGTGTGCTGATCCGTCTGCTACAATAGTTGTCCTGCAAGCCCTGAAAGGCCCGTCATGAGTTCCGATTCCTCCGGTGAGTTCCACCGCATCCGCCGCCTGCCGCCGTATGTCTTCGCCGAAGTGAATTCGGCAAAGGCCAAGGCACGCGCCGCCGGGGAGGATATTATCGACCTCGGCATGGGCAATCCGGACAGCGCGACTCCGCCGCATATCGTGGCGGCGATGGTCAAGGCGGTGCAGGATCCGAAGACGCATCGTTATTCCTCCAGCCAGGGCATTCCCGGGCTGCGCAAGGCGCTGGCCGGCTATTACGAGCGGCGGTTCGGCGTGACGCTGGATCCGGACAAGGAGGTCATCGCCACCCTCGGATCCAAGGAAGGACTGGCCAATCTGGCGTCGGCAATCACCAGCCCCGGCGACACCATCCTGGTGCCTAATCCGTCCTATCCGATCCACCAATTCGGCTTCATCATCGCCGGCGCCGGGGTGCGCAGCGTTCCGGCCTCCCCCGATGAGACGATGTTGCGGGCGCTGGATCAGGCCGTGCGGCACTCGGTTCCCAAGCCGACAGCGCTGATCGTCAATTTCCCGTCCAATCCGACCGCCTATCTGGCCGACCTCGATTTCTATCGGGAGATCGTGGCCTTCGCGAAAAAGCACGACATCTGGGTGATGTCCGATCTGGCCTATGCCGAGATCTACTTCGGCGACAAAATCCCGCCGTCCATCCTGCAGGTGCCCGGCGCACGGGATATCGCGGTTGAATTCACCTCGATGTCGAAAACCTATTCCATGCCGGGGTGGCGCATGGGCTTCGCCGCCGGCAATGCTCGGCTCATCAACGCGCTGACCCGGATGAAATCCTACCTCGACTACGGCGCCTTCACGCCGATCCAGGTGGCGGCGACGGCAGCGCTGAATGGGCCGCAGGATTGCGTGGACGACATGCGCAACTTGTATCGGGAACGCCGCGATGTGCTGATCAAGGGCCTGGTCTCGGCCGGATGGGATATGCCCAGCCCGGAGGGTTCGATGTTCGCCTGGGCGCCGATTCCGCCGAAATATGCCTCCCTGGGCAGCGTCGAGTTCTCCAAGCTGCTGCTGGCCCGCGCCAAGGTTGCGGTGGCGCCGGGGTTGGGCTTCGGCGAATACGGCGACGGGTTCGTGCGGATCGCGCTGGTGGAAAACACCCACCGGCTGCGCCAAGCCGTGCGCAATATCCGCGGCTTTCTGCAAGCGGGGTCGAATGTCGCCGAGGAATCGGTCCCCGAAACCGCCGCCGTTTGATCGCCATCCCCGGGCAGGTCCCGGAGTATCCAACCCACCGGCGCCTCCGCCGCGATCGTCCCCTGCCATTCCGGGGACGAGGCGGCGAGGCTGCGAAGGAGCCTGTTGCATGACCCGTCCGCTTTCTGTTGCCGTCGCCGGCCTTGGCACTGTCGGGGCCGGGGTCCTGAAGGTGTTGCGCGAGAATGCCGATATCATTGCAGCCCGAGCGGGTCGGCCGATCGTGGTGACGGCGGTTTCGGCGCGGGATCGGTCGCGTGATCGCGGCGTGCCGGTGACCGGGTTGCGCTGGTACGACGATCCCGTGGCGCTGGCCGGCGATGCCGGGGTCGATGCGGTGGTCGAAGCGATCGGCGGGTCGGAAGGCCCGGCGCGGGCGCTGGCCAACGCCACCATCGCCGCCGGCAAATCCCTGGTGACCGCCAACAAGGCGCTGTTAGCAGTACACGGCGCCGAACTGGCCGCTGCGGCCGAGGAAAAGGGCGTCTCCCTCGCCTACGAAGCGGCTGTTGCCGGCGGGATCCCCGCCATCAAGGCCTTGCGCGAAGGCTTGGCGGCCAACCGCATCTCCCGCATCGCCGGCATTCTGAACGGCACCTGCAATTATATCCTCACCCAGATGCGCGAACACGGGCGCGAATTCGCCGATGTGCTGGCCGACGCGCAGAAGCTGGGCTACGCGGAGGCCGATCCATCGTTCGATGTCGATGGGATCGACGCCGCGCACAAGCTGGCGATCCTCGCCGCACTGGCCTTCGGGCGGCCGGTGCAATTCGATTCCGTGCATGTGGAGGGGATAAGGCTGGTCTCCGCCCTCGACATCGGGTTCGCCAACGAACTTGGCTATCGTATTAAGCTGCTTGGCATTGCCCGGCAGACCGAACACGGCATCGAAACCCGCGTTCACCCCTGCATGGTGCCGCAATCCGCCCCCATCGCCCGGGTCGATGGCGTGTTCAATGCCGTCGTTGCCGAGGGCAATTTCGTCGGTCGCGTCATGCTGGAAGGGCGCGGCGCGGGGGAGGGGCCGACCGCCTCGGCAGTGGTCGCCGATCTGATCGACCTCGCGCGTGGGCGGTTGACGCCGGTTTGGGGTGCCGCCGGTACCGCGTTGTCGCGCGCGCCGTCCGTCCCCATGAGCGCGCATGTCGGCGCGTATTACCTGCGACTGATGGTCGTCGATCGTCCCGGTGTGATCGCGGACGTCACCGCCATACTGCGGGACGAGGGTATCTCCCTCGAATCGATGCTGCAACGTGGGCGCAGCCCCGGCGAAGCGGTGCCGGTCGTCCTCGTGACCCACGAGACCCAGGAAAGCGCCATGACCAAAGCGCTCGTTCGGATCGAGGCCTTGAACACCGTAATGGAAAAGCCGACGCCGATCCGGATCGAAGCCGGCTAGAGCCGATCTGCTTGCCGGCCGAAACGATCCGCGCGATGTATCCCGTGCGGATCGTCGAACATCCATTGCACATGCAGTCGTATAGTGTGTCGATGACCGCAGAACTCGGGCGAATGGCATGACACCGGCGCTTTCGGTCTATTTGGATATGCTGCGATTTTTTACCGCCCTCGTGGTGGTGCTGCATCATGCCTGGCCCGTTTTGTGGCCGGAATGGCGCGAAATCTGGCCCGGCCATCACGCCGTCGTCGTGTTCTTTGTCCTGTCCGGCTTCGTCATCGCCTATGTGACGGAGAACCGCGAAACCGCGCTGCGGGAATATGCCATTCGCCGGATCGCCCGTGTTTGGTCGGTCGCGATACCTGCGTTGGTCCTCGCCGCCATCATCGCGCCGTTCGTGAGCCCGATCGTCCCCGGTTTCAGCCCGCCCTACGCATCGTTCCTGGATATGGCCGTCGTCAATCTCGCCAGCTTGTTCTTCGTCGGGCAACTCTGGGATCTGGAGATCGTGCCATCGTTGAACAATCCGATGTGGTCGTTGAATTACGAGGTCTGGTACTACGCGATTTTCGGCGCGGCGCATTATCTTCGCCCGCCTTGGCGTTTCCCGCTGATCGCGATCGGTTTGGCCATCTGCGGCCCGAACATTCTGCTGCTGATGCCCTGTTGGCTGCTCGGCGTACAACTGTACCGCCACCCGATCGCCCTGCGCCCGGTCCTCGCCTGGGTTCTGATCTTTGGGTCTATGCTGGGCTATCTGATTCTCCTCAAGTTCAATCTGCCGATCGCGATACGCGGGTGGATGGTGTCGATCGCGCCTTTGCCCATGGAATATCTGCATGGCGCCAATACGTTCCTCGGCGACTGGATGGTCGCGGGTCTCGTGGCGGCGAACCTAATCGGGGTGCGCGCGCTCGAAGGACAACTCGGCTTCCTGGTCGCGCTGCGCCGTCCGATGGCGGCTGCCGCGTCCACGACGTTTTCGATCTACATGTATCATTTCGCCTTGCTGGGCCTGTTCCGGTTCGCCTGGGGTCTGTCGCCGCCGACGACGGTGGTGGCACTGACCGTATCGATCGCGGTTCTCGCCGGATTGACGGAGCGCAATCTGCCCTGGGTGCGTTCGATCATCCGCCGCGCCTTCGATCGTTTGCTGGGTCCGACCGAGCGGGCGCGGCCCATGTGGCCGCGTGACTTCGCCCCCTAGCTGCGCTACCTCGGTGCTTTCGCGCCACAAACCTCGGGACCAGACCTTCGCCCATGGCCAGCAGCAACGATATCCGCGCCACCTTCCTCGATTATTTCGCTCGGAATG
>JANXMB010000069.1 GCA_025354865.1 Acetobacteraceae bacterium
CGACGCGGTCTGGGATTTCACCATCGGCGGGTATCAGGTCCTGAAAAAATGGCTCTCCTACCGGGAGCAGCCGCTGCTCGGCCGTCCCCTGGCCACCGATGAGTTGCGCCACGTCCGCGACACCGCCCGCCGCCTCGCGGCGCTTCGCCTGATGGCGCCGGAACTCGACGCCAACTACCGCGCCTGCGCCGCTGCCCACAGGCCGTTGACCGAGTCCGCCGGATGACCATGCTGCCCTGCGGCGTTAACGCTTCCTTAACGCCCGCCTGTCATCCTCCCCCGATGACTGACCCGACCCGCCGTACCCGGGGCCAGATCGCGCATGCCACCGGCATGGGTGCGGAGGCTGCCGCCCGTGTCGCTCTGGAACGCGACGGCTGGACCATTCTCGCCCAACGCCTGCGCACCAAAGCCGGGGAAATCGACATCGCCGCCGAGAAAAACGGCCTGCTGGCGATCGTCGAGGTCAAATCCCGTCCCTCATTGTTGGAAGCTGCCACCGCCCTCACGCCTCGACAGCAAGCGCGGCTCATTGCGGCCTGCGATATCGTGCTGGCCGAGCACCCGGATTGGGGGCGGGCGGGGGTGCGGTTCGACGTGGTTTTGGTCGATGTCCAGCGCCGGGTGCGCCGGATCGCGGATGCGTTCCGCCAGGAGTTCTGACCCGGCCCGCGCCATCGGGCCTTGACCCGGTGGCCCGCCCCGCTCAGTAAAGCCGATAAATTGTCGGGCCACACCATGAGTGCCACGAACGCCGTCGTTATCCCATCCGGACCCCGAGCCTATGGGCGCCGCTATTGGCTGTTCGCCCTGCCGGCGGCGCTGGTGGTGCTGCTGGTTATTCTGTTCCCCTGGATCTTTACGCTGTTCATGTCGGTGCACGAGTGGAAGGTGACCGGGGAAACGCCGTTCGTCGGTTTGGCGAACTATACAAAGATGCTCAGCGACGAACGTTTCCTCGGCGCGGTCTGGCGCACGCTGATCTTCACCGTCGCATCGGTGGTCGCGCCGCTGATCCTGGGCGTTTGGGCCGCCGTTTGCTTCTCCAACACGTTCAAGGGCCGGGGCCTCGCGCGGACGCTGTTCGTGCTGCCGATGATGGCGACCCCCGTCGCGATCTCCCTCGTGTGGACCATGATGTTCCACCCGCAGCTCGGTGTCCTCAACTACATCCTGACCAGCGTCGGGCTGCCGCCGTCCACCTGGGTCTACGACGCCGCCACGGTGATCCCGACCCTGGTCATGGTCGAAACTTGGCAATGGACGCCGCTGGTGATGCTGATCGTGTTGGGCGGCATCGCCTCTCTGCCGACCGATCCGTACGAGGCGGCCATCCTCGATGGCGCCAATGCGTGGCAGATGTTCCGCCATATCACCCTGCCGCTGGTCATGCCTTTCGTGATGGTTGCCGCCGTCATCCGCATCATCGATGCGCTGAAAACCTTCGACACGATCTATGTCATCACCCTCGGCGGTCCCGGTTCGGCCAGCGAGACGATCAACATCCTGCTGTATCAGACCGCCTTCGCCTACTACGACCTCGGCTACGGGTCGGCCATGGTGGTGGTGTTCTTCGTGCTGATCCTGCTGGTCAGCCTGCTGCTGTTACGCACCCGCCAGCGGGAGGACCTGCGATGAAAAGCGGATTTTTGGGCCGGGTGGGCCTGTATTTCTCGGTCGTTGTGCTGGTGTCCCCGGCGGTGCTGTTCTTCCTGTGGATGATCTCCCTGTCGTTGAAGAACGAGCTGGATAACACCGCTTGGCCGCCGGTTTTCATCCCGAACCCGCCAACTTTGGCCAACTTCGTCGATGTGTTCGAGAAGAACGATTTTCTCACCTACACCATCAACACCATTATCGTGTCGTTCTCGGCGACCGGTCTGGCGCTGCTGTTCGGGGTGCCGGCGGCCTACGGCATCGCCAAGGCGAAGGCGACGAAAGCCGCCGCGCTGATCCTGATCGCTCGCGTCACCCCCGGCCTGTCCTATCTGATCCCGCTGTTTCTGCTGTTCCAATGGCTGGGCCTGATCGGCACTTTGACCCCGCTGATCGTCACCCATCTGGTCATTACCGTGCCCATCGTGGTCTGGGTCATGATCGGTTTCTTCGAAGGCCTGCCCGGGGAGTTGGAGGAAGCGGCCCTCGTGGACGGCGCCACCATCTGGCAAGCCTTCGTCTATGTCGCGATGCCCCTCGCTCGGCCCGGCATCACCGTCGCCACCATTCTGGCCTTCATCTTTTCGTGGAACAACTTCATATTCGGCGTTGTGCTGGCCGGAAGATCCACCCGCACTTTGCCGGTCGCGGTTTACAACGTGCTGACATTCGAACAGATCAGTTGGGGTCCCCTCGCGGCCGCCGCGCTGATCGTCACCGCCCCCGTGCTGCTGCTGACCCTGCTGATGCAGAAAGAAATCGTCGCCGGATTGACGGCTGGCGGGGTCAAAGGCGGCTGATTATATCGTCCTGCAACGTCCACCTCGGGAGAAAACGCATGATTCGCCGTCGCCAAGTCCTGGCATCCACCGCCGTGCTCGCCGCCCCCGCCATCCTGGCCAAGGCCAACGCGCAATCCGCCTTCGACTGGAAGCAGTTCAAGGGCCAATCGATCGAGGTCAACTACCAGCTTTCGCCGCGCGGCGATCTTGTGCGCAACCACATCAAGGAGTTCGAGGAACTGACCGGCATCAAGGCCGGCTTCGAACAGATCCCCGAGCAGCAGCAGCGCCCGAAGGTGGCGATGGAAATGGCGACGGGGCATCCCGGCTTCGATGTCGTCAATGTCGGCATGCATGTGCAGAAGCGGCTGGTCGAGTCGGCCAAATGGATGGAGGATCTGCGCCCCTTCATCGCCGACAAATCCCTGACCAACCCGGATTTCGACATGGGCGATTTCAGCGCCCCGTCGATGAAGGTTGCGACCGGTTCGGACGGCAAGATCAACGTGATCCCGAACAATCAGGATCTGTTCATCGTCTTCTACAACAAGGAATTGCTGGCGGAAAAGGGCTTCAAGGCGCCGCCGAAAACCTACGATGAGATGTATACGATGGCGAAAGCCATGACCGATCCGGCCAAGGGCATCGCGGGCTTCGTTGGGCGCGGCCTGAAGAATGCCAACGTCGTGCTGTTCGACAACATCCTGCTGGGCTTCGATCAGGAAACCGTCAGCGCCGACGGCAAGACCCTGCTGACCGACACGCCCGCCGCGATCGAGGCCGCGACTTGGTACCAGAAAATCATGAAGGACTGCGGTCCGGCCGGCAATATCGGCTTCAATTGGAACGAGTGTCAGACGACCTTCATGCAAGGCCGCGCCGCCATGTGGTGGGACGGGATCGGCTTCTCTGCCCCGCTGCTGGACAAGACCAAATCCCGCATCGTCGAGAAGGTCGGTTTCGCCCCGGTTCCGGCCGGCCCGAAAGCGCATAACTGCGCCACCTTCATCGAGGGCATCGGCATCCCCGCCAATGCCAAGAACAAGAAGGCGGCTTGGTTGTTCGTGCAATGGATTACCGGCAAGGGCATGATGAACGAACAGCTTCGCGCCGGTGCCGGCACCCCGCCCCGCCTGTCCTGCTATGCTCGGGAAGACATCGTGAAATCCAGCGCCTTCCCGAAGGAATGGTTCGAAACGACCGGCATCAGTCTGAAACTCGCCCGTTCGGGCTTGCCGGTGATCGTGCCGGTGACCGAATTCCGCGACACCATCGGCACCGGCCTGACCAACATCGTCGGCGGCGCCGATCCGGCGACCGAGTTGAAGAAAGCCACGGCGGCGTTCCAGCCGGTGCTGGACAAGTCGAACGCGGGCTGAACCGAGTCTCCTCCCGCCGCAGGGATCTACGCCCGCCGCAGGGATCTGCGGCGGGATCGGACGGGCGGCTCAGGCCGGGGGGCGTACGACGCGGTCGTGCATTTCCCGTGTCAGGGCTTCCACCTTTTCGATCAGGCCTTTCGTCAGTTCGGTCAGTTGGGTGTTCTGTTGCAGTAGTTCCAGCAACTGATTGGCGCATTCCGCCGCTTGTTCCTGGCGATGCACGGTCGCCAGCGCCAGGTCTTCGCGGTGTTGGGCATCGGCGTCGGCATGGGCGCCGTCGCGCTGGGCTTGTCTGGTTTGCGCCAACAGGATCAGCGGCGCGGCGTAGGCGGCCTGTAGGCTGAACGCCAAATTCAGCAGGATGAACGGATATTCGTCGAATTTGGTCCAACCCATCAGGTTGATGCCGATCCAAATTGCGACGATGAAGGTCTGTGCGCCCAGAAAGAGCGGCGTGCCGAAAAACCGAGCAAATAACTCGGCTTTGAGGGCGAACCAATCGTTTCCGAAGGTGGCTGCGATATGGTCGTTTTTGCGATGGAAGCGGAAATGGTCCTTGGTGGCGTGGGCCTGGCTCATCGATAGTCCTTTCCAATATTACCAATCCGGTGCGCCGACGAATGCGTGGCAGCCGAGGCAAGGGGCAGCCGAGGCAAGGGGCAGCGTGGCAAGGGGCAAGGTGGCACTGCCCGGGCCTGTTTGCCAACCTCGGATCCAACACGCATCCGCGTTCGCCGGCCGCAATCGGCCAACCGGCATCGAAACCGACCGCCGATCCCGCAAACGCTCTGGCGTCGCGCCGCCGCCCGGTCCATCTTCCCGGCGATGGATGCAACCCCATCGATCCGTGTCGGAACCAGTCCCGACGGGTCGGTCACTTATCTGGTCGCCCTACGCCCGAGGCTTTGCCCCCGATGGGGAAACGCGACCTCGAACACGCATGGCACACCGCCCGCCGCGCCGCGCTGGGGCAACGCTGGGGCGCGGTCCGGAGATCCCGCTTTATTGCGCACCGCCGCCACCCTGCCGTTGACCCGGGAGGCCCGTTTCGACGAAACCGGGTTTCGCGATCGCCTGTCGCGCCACGTGGCCGGCTTCGCCCTGGAAGCCCCGACAAACCCCGCAAGAAACCCCGCCCAATTGGGAGCCTAATCGATGTACCGAACCGCCGCGATCCTGTTGACCTGTGTAGCCCTTGCGAACTGCGCCCCGGCGGGCGGGGACCGAGCGGCATCGGGCGATGCAAGGCTGGAGGAAGGGTGCCGGGCAGCGGTGGATCGGCAATACGATGTGCAGCACCGAGGCGATATCTTCGCCCCGATGTCCAGCGTGAACGCGCCGCAATCGGGGCATTACACGTCCAGCGCGGACGGCAAGGGCCTCGGCCAGATCTTCGCCCGCGATAACGATATCCGCGACTGCGTGCGCCGCAACGGCACCGCCGACCGCTGATCGGGGCGTGGCCAGCCTCTCGGCCGTCAGGGGCGTTTTCGCCCAACGCAATGCTCGGATCTTCTACTCCGGCAGCCTCGTCTGCTGGACCGGGTCCTGGGTGCAGCGCATCGCGACCGATTGGCTGGCATGGCAGTTGACCCACTCCGTGCTCTGGGTGGCGGTGATCGCGTTCTGCAATCTGGTGCCGTCGGTGGTGATATCGCCGATCGCCGGGGCGGTGGCGGACCGGATGGACCGGGTGCATTTGACCATGGCGTCCCAGTTCGTCGCGGCCGGGCAGGCGGCGATCCTGGCGACGATGGTGCTGACCGGCACCATCCGGATCGAGTTCATGGCCGTGCTCACCTTCTGCAACGGCGCGGCGGAGACCTTCGCCCAACCCGCCCGCCAATGCATCGTGCCCGGGCTGGTGCCGCGCCAGTTCCTGCCCGGCGCGGTGGCGTTGAATTCCCTGACCTATAATCTCGCGCGCTTCATCGGCCCGGCGATTTCCGGTGCGATGATCGCGGCCTGGGGCGTGGTGCCGTCGATCGTGCTGAATTGCTTCGCCTTTCTGTATGCCAGCTTCACGATGCCGATGCTGGACCTCGATCCCGCGATCCGGCGCTCGCAGCGGTCCACCGGCAGCGTGCTGCACGACGCCATCGAGGGTGTGCGCTACGTCGCCCGCCACAAGGGCATCGGCCCGATCATGCTGTTCGCCGCGACCATGGGCATGTTCCTCCGCTCTGTGCCGGAAATGCTGCCCCCGTATGTCGAAGACCTGTTCGGGCGCGGCGCCGAGGGATTGGCGACCATGGCCAGCGCCATGGGCTGCGCCGCGCTGATCGGCGGGTCCTATGTCGCGATTCGCGGCCGCTTGCAGGGCCTGACCCGGGTTGCGCTGCTGTGCGGGTTGGGGTTGGCCTTCGCGACCGCCTGCTTCGCCGCGACGCATTATTTCTCGTTCGGGGTCGTCTGCATCGCCGCCATGGGCATGGCCACGACGATGCACGGCATTTCCATCCAGACGCTGCTGCAAAGCTCCTGTTCGCCTTCGATGGTCGGCCGTGTCCTGAGCTTGTGGGGCATGATTACCCGAGCGGCGCCGGCCATGGGGGCGCTGGTGTATGGCGTCGCGTCGGAGGTCGTGGGCCTGCAAATCCCGGTGCTGATCGGCGCGACGCTGTGTCTGGCGATGTGGTTTCGCACTTGGCGGCGGCGCGCGACGATCGCGGCGGCGCTGGAAGGCGCATAGGGCACCGGGCTTCACCGAACGGTCACACACCGGTCATAGTCGGGCTGCTACATCGCGATGCGTTCGCGTCGGCTCACGCATCGCGATGTAGGTTTTGTTTGTTCGCGCGATTCAGACCTCCGCCGATTCCACCTCCGGTCATCGCGCTAGATCGCCCTGACCAAACCACAGGACGCCCGTGCTCGAACTCGTTCAACTCAGCCGCCGCTTCGGCGACAAACTGGCCGTTGCCGGCGCCAGCCTCACCATCGAACGCGGTGAGATGGTCGGCATCATCGGCCGCTCCGGGGCCGGGAAATCGACCCTTCTGCGGCTGATCAACCGGCTGATCGAACCGTCCGAGGGCCGCATCCTCGCCGATGGCACCGATGTCACCGCCCTCCGCGGCAAAGACCTCCGCGCTTGGCGCGCCCGTTCGGCCATGATTTTCCAGCAGTTCAATCTGGTGAACCGGCTGGATGTGCTGACCAACGTGCTGTGCGGGCGGCTCAATCGCATGTCCACCGCGCGGGTGCTGTTCAAGATGTTCACCCCGGCCGAACGGGTGCTGGCGATTCGGGCGCTGGATCGTCTGGGTCTGGCGGATGTGGCGATGAACAGGGCGGACGCGCTGTCCGGGGGGCAGCAGCAGCGGGTGGCGATTGCGCGGGCGCTGATGCAGGAACCCGCCATTCTGCTGGCCGACGAACCGATTGCCTCACTCGACCCGATGAACGCCAAGGTGGTGATGGACGCGTTGCTGGATATCAACCAGCGCGACGGCATCACGGTTCTGACAAACCTTCACACGCTTGACACGGCACGGTCATATTGCCGGCGTATTATCGGCATGTCCGCTGGGCGCATTGTGTTCGATGGGAAGCCGGCCGAACTGACCGATCCCGTTTTGCGCACGATTTATGGCGATGCCGGGGTGTTCGACGAACGCCTGACATCGACCAGCCTGTCGGTCGCGGCCATGCCCGCCATGGCCCGCTGAAACCCAATTTACGGAGATCTCCGATGTTGCGTCGTACGATTGCCAGGATGGCGCTTGTCGCCATCGCCGGGCTCGGCATTGCCATGCCCAACGCCAGCCGCGCCGAGGACTGGAAAAGCACGGTGAAGGAATTCCGAGTCGGGATTCTGGGTGGCGAAAACACCGCCGATCGGTTGAAGAAATACGACGGATTCCAGCGCCTGTTGCAGGAGAAGCTGGGCATTCCGGTCAAATTGTTCCCCGCCGCCGATTATGCCGGGGTGATGCAGGGCATTGCCGCCGGTCAGCTCGATGCCGCCAGCTTCGGCGCCTCCGGTTTCGCCGGCGCGTGGTTGGATTGCAAATGCATCGAACCCGTCGTGGTGCCGCAGGAAACCGACGGCTCGACCTATTACTACTCGGTGATGGTCACGCGGAAGGATTCCGGCATCGATTCGATCGAGAAGATGCAGGGCCATTCTCTGGCTTTCGCCGATCCGAATTCGACCTCGGGCTACCTGATCCCCAGCGCGACGCTGAAATCGAAGGGGATCGATCTTGCCGACGGCAAGTATTTCTCCCGCACCGGGTTTGCCGGCGGGCACGAACAGGGCGTCGTCGCGATGCTGAACAAGCAATACGACGGCTGCGTCACCTGGACGTCCGGCCAGGGCGACATCGCCGAGGGCTACAGCCGCGGCAACCTGCATTCGATGGTTGCCAAGAACATGCTGAAAATGTCGGATGTGAACATCATCTGGCAGTCGGGCAAAATTCCGAACGGTCCCTGGGCCGTGCGCATTGCCATGCCCGCCGATTTCAAGAAGGTCTTCGCCGACTTCATGCTCGATCTGCCGAAGTCGCACAAAGACGTTTACGATGCGGTGGAGCAAGGATCGGGCGTCGGCTACGTGCCGGCAACCATGGATTTGTATAAGGATATCATCGAACTCCGCGCCTCCGAAAAGCGCGGCGGCCGGTCGTAACGGCGGATGGGATGGGGTTCGCCCCATCCCATAGTTGCCCCCCTGGCATGACCCAACTCAACCCCACCGACGATCCCGCCTACCGACTGTTCCAGCAACGGTTCGGTGCCATGCGACGCGCGCGATCGACCGAAACCGCCCTGACGGTCGCCGTCGTCGTCCTGGTCTTTGTGGTTTCGGCTGTCTGGACCGAATTCTCGCCGACCAAAATCCTGGAGGGCATGCCCCGCATCGGCGAATATTTCGGCAAGCTATTGTCGATCGAACCGACACGCGGGGCCGATCCGGTGCCGGTGCTGGCATTCGGCCATATTTTCGGCGGCACCAAAGAACCGCAGTCGATCGCCTATTGGTTCTACCGCTTCGACGTCTACGCGAGGTTGCTGTGGCAGACTGTGCAGATGGCGATCCTGGCAACCGCGATGGGCTTCGCCGCCGCCGCTGTGCTGTGCTTTCCCGCCACCGGCACGCTGCTGCGCCTGCGCCCCGTCGTGTTCGTGCTGCGGCGGCTGCTGGAAATCCTGCGCACCATTCCGCAGGTGGTGTTGGCCTTTATTTTCGTCTGGCCGTTCGGGATCGGCCCGCTCGCTGGGATTCTGGCCATCGCCATCCACACCACCGGGGCGCTGGGTAAATTATTCTCGGAGCTGAACGAGAACGCCGATCTGCGCGCGGTCGAGGGCATTCAATCCGTCGGCGGATCCTGGCTGGCGCAAATGCGCTACGGCGTGCTGCCGCAGGTGCTGCCTGGCTTTCTGAGCTACGGCCTGTTGCGTTTTGAAATCAATGTCCGTTCCTCCACAATCATGGGTTTCGTCGGCGCCGGCGGCATCGGAATGGAACTGAAACGCACCATCGGCTTCAACATCTACGAAGAAGTCAGCGCGATCTGCATTTTGATCCTTCTGGTCGTGGTGGTGCTGGACCTCGCATCCGAGCGCATCAGGCATCGTTTCATCGGACATTTCGTATGACGGCGCACATGGCGAGCCTCACGGCCGAAGACATCGCCGAACAACGGCTGCGCACGCCCTGGGCGTTCGGGGCGAGTGGGCGTACCCGAGCGTTGCGGTGGGCGGTTGGCTTGCTGGCGGTCTTCTATCTTCTGTATCTGCAATGGCTGTTCGACTTCGATAAACTGTTCACCGGATTGTCCCGGCTGTTCGTCATCGTCCGGCTGATGGTCGATTGGTCCGGTTTCGCCGATTGGGACCATCCGGCGCTGCTGCGAGCGATGCTGGAAACCGTCGCCATGGCCTATATCGGCACGATGCTGGCGCTGGTCGTTTCTGTGCCGCTGGGTTTCATGGGCGCGCGCAATATTATTCCGGCGAGGATATTCCGCTTCTTCGCCCGCCGCCTGTTCGACGGCATGCGCGGGTTGGATCAATTGATCTGGGCACTGGTCTTCGTGCGCGCCGTCGGTCTGGGGCCGATCGCCGGCATTCTGGCGATTTGCGTCGCCGATACCGGGGTTTTGTCGAAACTGTTTGCCGAGGCGATCGAAAACACCGATCGCAAACAGATCGAGGGTGTGACCTCGACCGGCGGCAGCTTCCTCGGCGCCCTGCGCTTCGCCGTGCTGCCGCAGGTGCTGCCGGTCATGATCGGGCAGACCCTGTATCAGATCGAATCGAACTCGCGGGAGGCGACGATCCTCGGTCTGGTCGGGGCCGGCGGCATCGGGTTGCGGCTGTCGGAGCGTATTCAGATCAACGCCTGGGATCAGGTGGCCTATGTCATCGTGCTGGTGTTGATTGCCGTCGCCCTGATCGACAATCTTTCCCGCATGCTGCGTTTGCGCCTGATCGGCACTCCCGCCCGGGCGGCCTGATCCGGCGCCGCTGGCTAACCGGTTTGCCGCTGCCCGGTTTCCGCCGCCGCCACGATCGTATCCAGCATCCGATGCCGCACGATCGCCGCATCGAAGCTGGGCACCATCTCCGACCCCTCCCGAATGGCCTTGGCAAACCGCGCATAAAGCTGCGCCACATTGTACGGCGAACCCTTCGGCACGCTCGGCGGCACCCAACGATAGAGCTCGGGGACAGGCATTTCGGCCAGAGGCACGCCCTTGCCGCGCGCCGCCGATATCCGCAACTCCTGGCGTTGGGTGGATGCGCGTTCGGTTGCCTCCAGCACCAGATCGCCCTCCGAACCGTGGATTTCGCACAGGAATTCGTGCCCGCGGGTCATGCCGCCGCGCACCTGCACCGACACCGCCGCCCCGCTTCCGACGATGCCGGCGACGATCAACTGGTCCGGCACGTCCTTTGGGATCGGCTCGCCGGTGCCCTCCAGCGGGATGGTGTCGCGCTGGCTGACGGCGAAGGCCGACAACGACCGGAATTCGCCCAACATGAAGCACAGCGCGTCCAGATTGTGCCCGCCGGTTATCGTCATTAGATTGGCGCCGTTTTCGAACCGGGTCTGATACGCCCGATCGATCGTCGCCCCCCAATTGCCGGCATTGACGAATAGGGTCGCCGAGAGCGGTTCGCCGATATGGCCGGCCGCTATCAGGTCGCGCGCATAGCAGATCGACGGCGAAACCCGCCCCTGAAGCCCGACCGCGTGGCGCACCCCCTTGGCCACGGCGGCATCGCGCATCGCCATCGCCTCTGCCGTCGTGCGGCCCAGCGGCCATTCGCAATAGACGTGTTTGCCGGCTTCGATGGCGGCCATGACGGGGTCGCGGTGGCCGGGCACGCTGACGCACACCGTCACCATATCGACGTCGGGATGCTGCGCCAGCGCGACGGGATCGGCGAACGCATGCGCGGCGCCGTAATGCCGAGCGGCAATCTCGGCCGAGGCGCGATTGGTGGTGCAGACCGCGACGACATCGAAATCCGGCAAGCCCTGCAAGGCCGGCATATGTGCAATCGAGGAAAAGCCCCGATTGGGTGAAATCCCCACCATGCCGACGCGAATTTTCTGTGCCATCGCCGTTTTCCCTTTGTCTGACCGGCAGCCTGCCATTTTCCGATGCTGTCGTGCAATGTCGTCGTATCGCATGCCCCGAATGCCGCCGAATCGGGTGCCGCCGGGGCCACTGCTACAGCCTCCGCGTGCGCTGCCTCTGGCCAGAAATCGCGGCAGGCTTTAGGTATGGCCCACGCGGGAAACGCCGAATGGCGCGGGCGCAATACGGGGTATGGCATGTTGGGCAGGCCGGGCAGCAGAGCGCGCGCAAAGCGCCAGAAGCGGGGTTGCGACAAGCAACCGCCGAACGGATAAACGATGCCATGCCGTAACTGCTCGGCCGACAATCCCGACGGCAGCGCGTTTTGCCAAAACTGCGGTCAAAGACTGGGTATTGTCTGCGATGCCTGCGGCCGAGGCTGCGTCGCCACCGCTCGATTCTGCGGCTGGTGCGGTGGATCGCTGACCCAGGGCAAGCTGGTCGTCGAACCCGGGGGGGAGCGTAAGCAGGCCACCGTTCTGTTCGCCGATATCGTCGGCTCCACCGCGCTGATCGTCGGCCTGGATGCCGAGCAGGCGATGGACCGATTGCAACCGGTGGTGGCCGCGATGTCGCGGGCGGTGCGGCGCTTCGACGGCACGATTTTGCGCACCCTCGGCGACGGGCTGAAGGCCGCGTTCGGGGCGCCGCTGGCGCGCGAGGGCCATGCGTTGCTCGCCTGTCAGGCCGCCCTGGCGATGCGCGATGCCGTGGCCGGGCTGGACGGTGCGCCGCAAATCCGCGTCGGTCTGCACTCGGGGGAGGTCGTGGCCGGCGCGCTCGACACCGGATCGTCCGTCGAACTGGAAGCGCAGGGCATGACGGTGCATCTGGCCAGCCGCATCGAACAACTGGCGGCGCCCGGCGAAATCGCCCTCAGCGGCGAATGCCGGGCGTTGATCGGCGCCTATTGTGAAACCGAGGCGCTGGGACCCAGCGACGTGAAGGGCCTGGATAGCGCGGTCGCCTTGTTTCGGTTGGTCGGGTTGCGCCCGGCCGTCGCCAGCGAACAGTTTCGCGGCGGCGATCTGGCCCCGTTCCTGGGTCGGCAGGCGGAACTGACGGTATTGCAGGATGCGCTGCTTGCGGCGGAAAACGGCGTCGCCAGCGTGATCGGCATTGCCGCCCCGGCCGGCGTCGGCAAAAGCCGCCTGTGCTTCGAGTTCGGCGAATGGTGCCGCCAACGCCGCGTCGATGTGGTGGAAGGCCGGGCGCATCTGTTCGGGCAGGCGACGCCGCTGCTGCCGGTGCTGGAGATGCTGCGGACATTCCTGCGGGTGACGCCGCGCCTGGGTACCCGAGCGGCGCGCGATCGGGTGGCGCAATCTTTGGCGGCGCTGGGCCTGGATATGGCCGCCGATCTGCCGATTTTGCTGGAGTTTCTGGGCATTCCCGCCGCCGACCTGATAGCCCCTCGGCTGGATCCGGCCGGCCGTTCGGCGCGGTTGCAGGCGATCGTCCGCAGCCTGATCGTGGCGGCCGGGCAGCGGACCTCGGTCATTATCGTCGAGGACATGCACTGGCTCGATCCCGCGAGCGAAGCCTTCATGCAAACCCTGGTCGAAGCGGTCGAGGGCACCCGCACCGTGGTCGTGTTCAATTTCCGCCCGGTCTGGCACGCCGTACCGCGCGACTGCCCGTATTATCGCGAATTGCTGCTGGCCGAATTGCCCGACGCTACCGTCGGCGAAATGGTGCGCGATCTGCTGGGCGACGACCCGGCGCTGCAAGCGATCGTCGCCCATGTGGCGATGCAAAGCGGCGGCAATCCGTTCTTTGCCGAACAATTGGTGCTCTCGCTGGTGCAAAGCGGCGTGCTGGTCGGGCAGCGCGGCCGGTATCGCGCAATCGGCCCCGCCATTCGCGACCTCCCTTTGCCAGCCACCGTCGAAGCCGTCATCGGTGCTCGGCTCGACTCCCTGGGGGAACGGGAAAAGACCCTGCTGCAAATCGGGGCGATCGTCGGGAAAGAGTTTCCGCAGGTTCTGGTGGCGGAGGTCGCGGGCATCCCGATGGGGCAGGCGCACGACCTGCTGGCACGGCTGTGCGACGCGGCGTTGATCCAGCCGCAATCCCTGGCCGGCGGGCCGGGCTTCGCGTTTCGCCATCCGCTGATCCAGGAGGTTTCCTACAACACCCAACTGCGCACCCGGCGGATCCGCCTGCATGCGGCGGTGGCTGGGGCGATGGGGCGGCAGGAATGGGGCTTGCACGACGAATGCGCCGGTCTGCTGGCCTATCATTGCGAGGCAGCCGGTCAGACCCTGGCCGCCGCCACCCATCTGGGCCGCGCCGCGCGCTGGGTCGGGCGCACCAACGCGACCCAGGCGGTGGCGCATTGGAAGAAGATGCATTTTCTGCTGCACCCCGAACCCGCCTCGGCCGAAGTCGATCGCCTGCGCGCGCTGGCCAGCGGGCAGATCGTCAGCTTCGGTTGGCGGGAGGGGATGACGGCTGAGGAAGCCAGCCCTTACGCGGAAGAAGCGCTGCGTTTCGCCCGCCGGCCCGAGGAACATTCGTTGCACGAACCGTTGTTGCTGGCCTCCTACGGCCGCATCCTGGCGGCCAGCGGTGCGACCGACGATTACGTGCGGCTGGTCCAGGCGGCCTTGGCGGTGGCCGATGTCGGCGGCGATCCGGTACACCTCGGCACGGTCAATGTCATGCTCAGCCAGGCCTATTGGCTGTCCGGCCGCCTGCCCGAGGCGATCGCCGCCAACGACGCCGCACTGGCCGCCTTCGCGCGGGCCGACAATCGATCGGAAGAACCGGGGCCGGGGCTGACGGTGAACCAAGTCTTCGGCTTCGATGTCCGTCACTGGGCGGAATGCCTGCGCAGCCGCATCCTCGTTTGGCTCGGACGTTCCGACGAAGCATTGGAATGTATCGATCGGGTATCCCGCGCCGATCCGGAAATCGTCGATCTCGTGGTGCAATTCATTCCGCATTGCGCGGCGGTCGAATTGGCATGGCATCGCGGCGACACGGCCCTGGCACAGACGCATGCGGCGATCGTTGCGGCATTCGCGGAACGATCGGGAACCCGGTACTTGCATGTCATGGCCCAGGCCTGCCTCGGCCTTGCGGCGGCGACGGCGGGGGAGAATGCGGTAGCCGAGCGCTATTTGACCGAAGCCGTGACGGCAGCGCGGGCAGGCAAGGCCGCGTTGGAGTTCGAGGCTCGGCTTTTGGCCCATCTCGCCGGCATCCACCAACGGGCCGGGCAGCCGGAACGCGCGGCTGGCGTTGCGGCCGAGGCGATGGCGGTCGCCCGCCGCCGCACCGACCGGCTGGGCGAGTACCACGCCAGCGCCGTGGCACTTGCGGCGGGGCTAAACGGAGATAGGACGCTCGCGGAACGGAATCGGGAATTGCTGGCGTTGACCGGTTCGCTTGCGATTGAGTCGACATCGACCAGACCGGCTGCGGCTGTTGCGACTTCGACGACAGTAAAGGGTTGATCGCGATCGCATTGTTCGGCATTGTCCGGCCGCGTGCAGCAGCAAAAGGGAGCGCACTATGGGCGGGATGATCAAGGACAGCACCACATCCGATGTGTTTCATCAGATGAACACCAGGATGGGACCGAACGAGCCGATTAAGGAAATCGCCGCCGTTCACAAAGAATTCGATATGTTTTCAGACAAGTACAATCTGAAGCAGGCCTACCGCGCGCTTCACATCGCACCGTCCGATCATGGCGAGCGCCGCAAGTGGTTCCGTTACCTCGATTCGCTGGTCGATTTCAAATCCGACGCCGCCGGCGTCAACGGGCATGATCGCATCGTGTCGGCCCTGCGGGAGAATTTCGAATCCAGTGCACCTCTGCCGGTTTATTGGATGACCCATCTCGCCGAAACCGATCCGTGCGTGACGATCGGGCGCGGCACGCCGATCCCGCACGAACGCCAGGAATACATGACCGTTTCCTTGCCGACGGTTCCGACCGGGGAAGCGCCGAAGCCGACCGTGACCGCCGCGCGTGCCAAGACGGCGGCGAAGAAGGCGAAATGATCGCGCGCGGGATGGCGACACGGAACGATCGTGTCCCATCCCGCGTTTCGTTCGTACGATGCGGTTCCGCGACGATCATCGATCCGTCGCGCTGCTGTAACATTGTCTCGCCCCGCGCCGTCCTATGATAGCGCAATCCCCTGCGGATCCGCCGGCACAAGACGACGTCCATACAACCGTCGCCGCCTATTACGCCGCCAAACTCGCCCGCCACGGCGCCATACCGTTGGGTGTCGATTGGTCTTGCGAGGCAACGCAACGGCTGCGATTCGCCAAATTGTTGCAAGTTTGCGCCTTCGATCGTCCGTTCTCGCTCAACGATTTCGGTTGCGGCTACGGCGCTCTGGCAGTTTTTTTGGCGGAACGATATCCCGACACTGCGATTGATTATCTCGGAATCGATATGGTGCCGAGCATGATCGAACGCGCCCGCCGGCGCCATCGCGGCAAACCGCTGATCCGGTTCGCACTGGGGCGCAGCATCCCGCGACAGGCGGATTATGCCGTCGCCAGCGGGGTTATGAACGTCAAACTGCACCAACCCCTGCCGATCTGGGAAGGCTTCGTGCGGTCGGTGTTGGACGACATGCATCGCACCAGCCGCATCGGGTTCGCGGTCAATTTCCTCGCCAGCCCGCATCCCGATGCGCCACCGAATCAACTTTATTGCCCTCCACCGGAAACCTGGGTGCGGTATTGCGAGCAGATTCTGGGGTGTTCGGTCGCAGTGCTGGCCGATTACGGCATGCGCGAATACACGTTGCTGGTGCGCCGGCACCCGGATTGACTCGCAGCCGGGGTCGCCGCCAAGACTTGCCGCCTTGCAGGAGGCGCTAACCATGAACGATGCAACACCCATCGACCCGGATCGGCAGGCGTTCTACGACCGGATCGGCCCGCACCATCTGGCCCCGCTGTGGGAGCATCTGCACCGGATGGTCACCCGCACCCCCTATACCCCGGCGCTGCCGGTGCAGTGGGATTACGACAACGTGGTGCGCCCGCTGTTGATGCAGTCCGGCGGGCTGATCACCGCGAAGGAGGCCGAACGCCGGGTGTTGATCCTGGAAAATCCGGGGCTGAAAGGCCAGGTCTCCGCCACCCATTCCCTGTTCGCCGGCCTGCAATTGATCATGCCCGGGGAAGTCGCCCCGGCCCATCGGCACGCCGCGTCCGCCCTGCGCTTCGTCCTCGAAGGGCGCGGGGCCTATACGGCGGTGGAGGGGGAGCGCGCGATCATGGAACCCGGCGATTTCATCATCACCCCGAGTTGGACGTGGCACGATCACGGCAACGAAACCGACCATCCCGTGGTGTGGCTCGACGGCCTCGATGTGCCGATCGTGCGGATGTTGGATGCCAGTTTCGCCGAACCGTCCGATAGCGAGAGCCAGGCGATCGGCCGCCCCGCCGGCGACAGTCTGGCCCGTTACGGTGCCAACATGGTGCCGGTGGACTGGAAGCCGCAGCGCCGGTCGTCCCCGGTGTTCAGCTACCCCTATGCCCGCTCGCGGGAGGCTTTGGCGACCCTCGCCCGCAACGGCGATCCCGACGCCTGCCACGGCTATAAGCTGCGCTATATCGATCCCGGCTCCGGCGCGGCGCCGATGCCGACGATCGGGGCCTATATGGCCCTGCTGCCCGGCGGATTCGCCACGGCTCCGTATCGATCCACCGACGGCACGTTCTATACGGTTGTGGAGGGGGAGGGCGAGACGATCGTCGGCGACACCGTCATCCGCTGGAAGCCGCGCGATCTGTTCGTGGTGCCGAGCTGGGCGGTGCATCGGCATAAGGCGTCGAGCGAGGCGGTGTTGTTCAGCTTCTCCGACCGTCCGGTGCAGGATGTTCTGTCGCTTTGGCGGGAGGACCGGCTGTCGCGATAAAGGCCGGGTTAGCCGGCGACGGTCAGCCCGTCGCGCAGGGTGACAATGCGGTCCATCCGCGCGGCCAATTCGGGGTTGTGCGTCGCAATCAGCGCCGCCACCCCTTGGTTGCGCACGATGGTCAGCAGTTCCTGGAAAACGGTCGCGGCGGTGGCGACATCCAGATTGCCCGTCGGCTCATCCGCCAGTAGCACTTTCGGCCCGTTCGCCAAAGCGCGGGCGATGGCGACGCGCTGCTGCTCGCCGCCGGATAATTTGCCGGGCAGGTGTTCCAACCGCGACGCCAGACCGAACGCGCCCAGCAGGGCCGTCGCATGGGCCGCAGCCTGTCGGCGGGACCGTCCGGCGATCGTCTGCGGCAGCATCACGTTTTCCAGCGCGGTGAACTCCCCCAGCAGGCGGTGGAACTGGTAGACGAAGCCGATGGTGTCGCGGCGCACGGCAGTGCGATCGGCGTCGGGCAGCGACCCGGCATCCCGCCCGTTCACCAGCACCGCCCCGGCATCGGGCCGGTCCAGCAGTCCGGCAACGTGCAACAGCGTCGATTTGCCCGCGCCGGACGGGGCGACCAGGGCCACGATCTCCCCGGCGGCCAGGGTCAGGTTGGCGCCGCGCAGGATCGGCAGGTCGCCGGCCTCCCCCCGATAGGTGCGCTCGACGTCCCGCAGGACCAGGGGGTGCACTTACTCCGCCGCCGCCTTGGCTTGGGTTTTATCGACGAAATGGGGCATAATTTCCTTGGCAAAACGACGCAGATTGTCGCGGGATGTGCCGCCGCCGTTGAGGAGAAGGTATTCGACTCCCTGGGCCTGCAAATGTTCGATCTTGCGGCAGATTTCGTCGGGGTTGCCGTAGAGCGCGCTTTCCTCGCTGGCTTCGCGGGTGTCGGAGAAAGCCATGATGCTGGCGGTGTTGTTGCCGTCCGGGCGTTGGCTGATGTCGTGCAGCCGGCGTTGCGCGGCGATGCGGCGATCGACCGCGGCCTGCTTGTCGGCATCGTCTTTCGCCACGAAAAAGGCGCGCGCGACGGCGACCTTATGCGGTTCGAAACCGAAACCGTTGCTGCGCATCGCATCGCGGTAAATGTTAAACCGCCGGATTGTTTCGTCCATCGATGCGAATTGATCCAGCAACAGATTGTGCCCGCGCGCGGCGACGCGGCGGATGGAGTCGGGATGGCCCGCGCCCTGCCAGAACGGCGGATGCGGGCGCTGCACCGTCGGCGGCTCGACCACGATATCCTCGTAGCCCCAGTGCTTGCCCACGAACGACCAGCGCTCGTTGGACGAGAATGCCTTGGTCATGATGTCGATCGATTCGTCGAACCGCGACTGGCCTTCTTCCATCGGTATGCGGAAGCCGACGTATTCGTTGTGCCGGTAGCCCTTGCCGATGCCCAGATCCAACCGCCCGCCCGACAGCAGATCGAGCGTCGCGGCCTGTTCCGCCAGCAGCACCGGGTCGTGCCAGGGCAGCACGATCACCGCCGTGCCCAGGCGCAAGGTCGTGGTGCGGGCGCCGATCCAGGTCAGCAGGTTCAGCGTCGCCGAAACCTGGCCGAAGCCGGTGAAATGGTGCTCGACGATGAACGAGGCGTGGTAGCCCAGCGCCTCGGCTTCGATGACGTATTCGATGTAATCCTTGAAGCCGGCACCGCTATCGACGTCGGCATTGGCGTTGCGTTGCGCGGTTGCCGCGCCGAACAGTCCGAATTTCACCCCTGGTCTCCTGAATGGTTCCCTTCGGACCCGGCTTGGCCCGGCAGGGGAATTCCGCCTAATGTCGAAGCCGATCATAAACCGCCGGGAATCCGGCGCAAGCTGGGGGGGACCGGCCGTGAATACCAGCCGTCGGGGGCAATGGTTGCAGGTGGGGTTGCCCATGGCCGGGGTGGCGATCGGCGTGCTGTCGATTGCCGGCCCGTTCCTGGCGACGGTCGTCCGCAGCATCCTGGTGTGGGACGGCGATGCGGTTGGCGTGTCGCTGGACAATTTCGCCCGCCTGTTCGGCGATCCCCGCTTTGCCAGCGCCGCCGTCAACACCCTGATTGCCGGCGGGCTGACCACTTTCTTCGCCATGGTGCTGGGTTTCACCCTGGCCTGGCTGGTGGCACGCACCGATATGCCCGGTCGCGGTTGGTTCGAAACCGGCAACCTCGTGCCGTTCTTCCTCTCGCCCTATGTCGGCGCGCTGTCCTGGATTTACCTGCTGGCGCCGCATGGCGGGCTGATCCCCCGGCTGACGCGCAACTATCTCGGGTTTTCGCTGGACTGGCTCGATATCTACAGCATTCCCGGGGTCATTTGGGTACTGACATTGTTCTATACCCCCTACGTCTATCTCTTCGTCATCGGCCCCCTCCGCCAAATGGATGCCGCTTTCGAAGACGCTGCCAGGGTACATGGCGCGTCGTTCTGGTACACGCTGCGCCATATCACCCTGCCGCTGGTGTTGCCGGCGCTGCTGTCGGCGGCGTTGATCGTGTTCGTCACCTCGGCCGGGTTGTTCGACGTGCCGCTGGCCCTGGGTTCCCCGCGCGGCATCCGGTTCATGCCGACCGAGATTTTTTCGCTGGTGCAATACCCATCGGATTTCGGCCGCGCGGCGGCGTTCGGCATGGTGGTGCTGACGGTCACGATCCTGCTAACCCTGCTGCAACGTAGTTTCATTGCCAACCGGCGCTTCGATACCATCACCGGCAAGGGCTATCGGCCGCGCCAGATCCATCTGCGCCGAGGCGGCCGGATCGCCGCGCTGACGCTGGAATGCGTCTATATCGGCGGCGCGGTGGTGTTGCCGACGGCGGTGCTGCTGATGGTGGCGTTTTCCAAGCTCTGGACAGGCGTTTTCCTGTGGCGCACCGCGACGCTGGGCAATTTCGAATATGTATTGACCAAATACGATCTGACCAAAACCGCCATCGCCAATAGCCTGTTTCTGGCGCTGACCGGCGCGACGATCGCGGTCGCGTTGAGCGTGCTGCAATCCTACTACCTGACCCGAGGCAACCCGAAACACCGCGCGCTGGTCGATGCGCTGCTGTCGCTGCCGTTGGGGATTCCGGGGATTGTTCTCGGCCTGGGCTTTCTGATCATGGCGATCCGAACCCCGCTATATTCCACCCTGAGCATCATTTTGATCGCCTATATCGCTCGATTTTTTCCTTTCGCCACTCGCACGGTCACCGCCATGTTCCTGGCGATCTCGCCGGAACTGGAACAAAGTGCCCGAGCATCGGGGGCGAGTTGGTGGCAGACGATGCGGATGATCGTGCTGCCGCTGCTGCGCCCGGCTTTGGTCGCAGCGTGGTTGATGCTGTTCGTGATTTTCATCCGCGAACTCGGTGCCACGATCTTGCTGTATGCCCAGGGCACCGAAACGATCAGCGTGGCGATGGTGATCTTGAGCGAGCGCAGTTCCGGCTATGTCGCTGCCCTCGCGGTCGTGCAACTGCTGCTGCTGCTAAGCGCCTTTGCCATTTTCCGCCTGACCCGCACATCCATTTCGCAGAGCTGAGCCATGAGTTTTGTCCACATCGCGCATTTGACCAAGCGGTTCGGCAACCACACGGCGGTGGGCGACGTGTCGTTCGACGTGCCGGAGGGCAGTACTTTGGCGCTGCTGGGGCCAAGCGGTTGCGGAAAAACAACGATATTGCGCTGTCTGGCCGGGCTGGAAACCCCGGATGGCGGCACGATCGAAATCGGCGGCAATCGGGTTTTCGACAAAGTACGGCATGTCGATCTGATGCCGGAAAAGCGCGAACTCGGCATTGTCTTCCAATCCTATGCAGTGTGGCCGCACATGACGGTCGCGGAAAACGTGGCCTTCCCGCTCAAGGTGCGCGGGATTGCGGCAGCGGAACGTTTACGTCGAGCATCGAAGATGTTGGAAACGGTGGGTTTGAAGGGGTTCGAGGATAGATCGGCGACGTTGGTCTCCGGTGGGCAACAGCAACGCATTGCCCTCGCGCGTGCCTTGATCCACGAACCCCGGCTGGTTCTGTTCGATGAGGCATTGTCCAATCTCGATGCGCAATTGCGCGAACACATGCGAATGGAATTACGCGTACTCCAAGAGCGGCTCGGTTTTACCGCCGTTTACGTCACCCACGATCAAGCCGAGGCCTTCGGTCTTGCCGATACCGTTGTGCTGATGAACCAAGGAACGATCGAAACATCCGGCCCCGCCCGCGCCGTTTTCGCCAAGCCCGCCACCGCCTTCGTTGCTCGGTTTTTCGGCATGAACGTTTTGGAGGCGAAAATCGTCGGACCCGTTGCTGGTTCGAATTATGTCGATGTGGCCTTGAACGATCGTGTGACCGTGCGCGGCGTGGCGGGGGAGAAATTGGACCCGACGCCGGGGAAAACGGTGCTGGCCTGCATTCGCAAGGAAAGCGTTCGTGCCGATCGCGTATCGTCGGACGGGACGCGACCGGCGACGATCGAGGCCATGTCGTTCCTCGGCACGGCCGAGGAGTATATCGTCGATATCCAGGGCGTATCGTTGCGCGCCAGCCAACCCGCGATCGGCTTCCGACGAGGCGACGCGGTGCATGTCGCAATGGCAGCGGACGATTGGATCGTGTTGCCGTAACAAGGGAAACAACCATGAAACTGCATCTGCTTGCGGGCCTGCTGCTGGCTTCGGTTTTCTCGTTCGCCGCCTGGGCGCAAGACCCGCCGGCGGTCGCCAACGCCGATCCGGCGGATCGCGACGCCATACGGGCAACGATCGCCGCCGCAAAGGCGGAGGGTGTCGTGAGCTATTGGGATGCCGTCATCGCACCGGAAACCCACGACGAATTGGTGCAATTATTTCTGCGCGCCTACGGGCTGCCGGCCAATTTCGCGGTCAAGCACACACTCAGCCCCACCTTGGGCGTGGTGACGCGGGTGGAACAGGAAGTCGGATCGGGTAATGTTACCATCGATATGGCATCTCTGGCCTCGGCACCCTGGGTCGGCGGTCTGGTCAAGGCCGGGCATATCATGAAATACGATAGCCCCGAGGCGAAACATTACGATAAAGCATATGCGACCGGGTTGGGCCTGCGCAGCTATTTTACCCCGAACGGGGCCTATATGTTCGTGCCGTCGTGGAATCCCGATACGCTGGATTTCAAAGGCAAAACCTGGAAGGATGTGCTGAATGCGGTGCCGTCGGGGCGGGTCAGCATAAACGATGCGCCGAATTCCGCCACCGGATTGTTGTCGTATATGGGGCTGCGGCAAATTCTGGACCTGGATTATTTCCGAGCACTGGCGAAGATGAAGCCGCAATTTATCGTCAGATCGGAACAAACGGCGGAACGTTTGGTTAACGGTCAGGACCTGATGGCCTGGGGCGGCTCGCCCGGCCGCATGCTGCAATACAACGAACGCGGCGCCAATTTGAAATTCATCTTCCCCGAAGAAGGCATTCTCCTGCTGGGCAACGCGACCTTTATTCTCGCAAAAGCGCCGCATCCCAATGCCGCGAAAATATGGCTGGATTTCCAACTGTCGGAAGCCGCCCAAACCATCCTGTCGAAGCGGGAGGCGCTGTCCTCCAGCCGCGCCGGCTTCAAGAGCCCGCTGCCGGACTATGCCCCGGCGATCGACACGCTGAAACCGATCCCGATCGATTGGTCGAAGATCGGGCCGGTGGAAATCGCCAAAGCCAAGGCGGAATGGCAAAGCATCTTCGCGCCGTAATGCACGATCGTTGCAGGAGCCTGCCCATGTATCGACCTATCCTTGTGGCCCTAGCATTTTGCGCAACGATCCTGTCCCCGCCTGCCATCGCCGACGATCGTGCCGGCTGGGAACGACGACAACCTTAAATTCACCGGCAAAAGCTGGAAGGACATCCTGGGTTCGGTGCCGCCGGGTCGTATCGGTCTGCGAGCGATCTTCGCGTCGATTATTTCAACGAACAGGCAAAAATGAAACCGGCCTTCGTTGTCCGGTCGGAGGCGACGGCCGAACGTCCGTGTCCAACCAAGGGGACATTCTAACATTGCGTTGATAATTTGAAGTTTTTGTTGCGGACCGAGGGCGTCGTGCTGCTGGCGCAATGCACCTTGATGATGGCCAAGGCGCCGATTTCCGGCCGATCCAATTTCAACAACCCGTTGCCGGACGACGCCCCGGCGATCGATAGAATGACATCGATAAAAATGGACTGGGGAAAAATCGGCGCTGCCGACATTCAACGCGCAAAACAGAAATGGCTGGGCATTTTCAACCCCTGACGATAGCCACCCACCGCCCCATCGCGGCGGACAAATGATATTGTTCGACATCGATCGCGCGAACGGCCGATGTCCCCGTTGCGCAACCCACCGAAGGCGTGCGAAACCCCGACCGATAATGAGCCATGTACACGTCATAGGCGCCGGCCTCGCCGGGCTTGCCGCAGCGCTATCGCTGACCGCTGCCGGTCGCGGCGTAACGATCTACGAAGCCGGCCCGGCGGCCGGTGGGCGGTGCCGTTCGTATTTCGATCGCGAACTCGAAATGCGGATCGATAATGGCAACCATTTGCTGCTGACCGGCAACAAAGCCGCTTTCGCCTATATCGCCGAAATCGGCGCCACCGATCTGATGACCGGGCCGAAACTGCCGATTTTTCCGTTCATGGACCTGAAATCCGGCGATCGGTGGAGTGTGAAACCCAACCTCGGCCGAATCCCCTGGTGGATCCTGACCAAAGGGCGGCGGGTGCCGGATACGCGCCTGTCCGACTACCTGGAAATGCGGGCGATCGCCAACATTGCCGACGATAAGCTGGTCACCAACGCGATGCGGCGCGGCAAGCTGTATTGGCGCTTGGTGGAGCCGCTGGCGGTCGCCGCGCTCAACACCCGTCCGCAGTCGGCATCGGCGAAATTGCTGGGCGCGGTGATGCGGGAAACCCTGCTGAAAGGCGGCGCCGCCAGCATCCCGAGGGTCCCCGTTGACGGCCTGTCGGAAGCCCTGATCGACCCCGCCCTTGCGCGGCTGCACGATCGCGGCACGGATGTGCGGTTCAACAGCCGGGTCAGCGCCATCCGGATCGCCGATGGTCGGGCGACGACGTTGCAAACGGCGGCCGGGCCGATCGAACTGGCGCCGAACGATGCCGTGGTGGTGGCCGTGCCGCCCTGGGTTGTGGCCGATCTGCTGCCCTTCGTCACGGCGCCGGATAAATACGAATCCATCCTCAATCTGCATTATAAAATCGACCCCGATCCAGAAGGGCCGCTGGCCGAGACCGGCTTCCTCGGCGTGCTGTCCGGCACCGCCGAATGGATATTCGCCAAAAAAGGCCATATCTCGGTCACCGTCAGCGCCGCGAACGAGGTGATCGACGACTCCGCCGACGAACTCGCGTCGATCGTTTGGCTCAATGTGCGGGATGCGCTGAAGCTGCCGGTCGAGATGGATCGGCAGGTGCCGCCGTTCCGAGTGGTCAAGGAAAAACGGGCGACATTCGCCGCCACCCCGGCCCAGGAACTGCGCCGGCCCGAAGCTCGGACCGCCGTGCCCAATGTGGTATTGGCCGGCGATTGGACCAAAACCGGGTTGCCCGCCACGATCGAAGGTGCGATCAGGTCGGGCCGAACTGCGGCCGAGGCTGTTCTCGCCGTCTGAACCGGGGACCACCCGTGCGCGACACCGCCGACATCGAAATCCAACAGGCGCTCGCCAAGGCCACCGCCGCGCTCGGACGCCTGCAAAAGCCGGACGGGCATTTCGTGTTCGAACTCGAAGCCGATGCGACGATTCCGGCCGAATATGTGCTGCTGGAACATTTCCTCGACCGGATCGACCAGCCGTTGGAGGACAAGATCGGTGTCTACCTCCGCGGCATCCAGGGCGGGCATGGCGGGTGGCCGTTGTTCCACGACGGCGCCTTCAATATCTCGGCCAGCGTCAAGGCCTATTTCGCGCTGAAGGCGATCGGCGACGACCCCGCTGCCCCGCATATGATCCGCGCCCGCGACGCCATTCTGGCCGCTGGCGGGGCGGAGCGATCGAACGTGTTCACCCGAGCGCAATTGGCGCTGTTCGGGGCGGTGCCGTGGCATGCGGTGCCGGTTATGCCGTTGGAAATCATGCATTTACCGCTTTGGTTTCCGTTCCATTTATCGAAAATTTCCTATTGGTCGCGCACCGTTGTCGTGCCCCTGCTGGTGCTGATGGCGAAGCGCCCGACCGCTCGCAACCCGCGCGAAATCCATATTCCGGAGCTGTTTTGCACCCCGCCGGATCGCATAACGGACTGGATCCAAGGCCCCGACAGCTCCCGATGGAGCGCGTTTTTCAAGCACCTCGACGGCGTTTTGCGGGTGGTCCAGCCGTGGTTCCCGCAGCGCTTGGCGCAATCGGCCAACGCCAAGGCCGAGGCGTTTGTCCATGCGCGGATCAACGGCGACGACGGCTTGGGCGGCATTTACCCGGCCATCGCCAACAGCGTTATGATGTTCGACACGCTGGGCTACCCGGCCGACCACCCCGATGCCGTCCTCGCCTGGCAGGCGGTGCGTAAGCTGTTGGTGGTGCAGGACGATCGCGCCTATTGCCAACCCTGCCTGTCGCCGATTTGGGACACCGGCCTTGCGGGGCACGCACTGGCCGAGGCCGGCGTCTCCACCGACGCGGCCTGCGACTGGCTGCGACCACGGCAGATCCTGGATGTGCTCGGCGACTGGACGGTTCGCCGCCCCAATCTCCGCCCCGGCGGTTGGGCGTTCCAATACGAAAACCCGCATTACCCCGACGTGGACGATACCGCCGTCGTCGGCATGCTGTTGCACCGCAACGGCGATCCCGCTCACACCGAAGCCATCGCCCGTGCGCGGGAGTGGGTCGTTGGCATGCAATCGTCGGGCGGCCGGAAGCTCGATGGCGGCTGGGGCGCGTTCGAGCCGGAGAACACCCACCTCTACCTCAATCGCATTCCCTTCGCCGATCATGGCGCGCTGCTGGACCCCCCGACGTCCGATGTGACCGCGCGCTGCGTGTCGTTCCTCGCCCAAATCGGCATGTCGCCCGACGATCCCACGATGCTGCGCGGCTTGGCGTTTTTGCGGCGGGAGCAGGAACCGAATGGCAGTTGGTTCGGCCGTTGGGGCACCAATTATATCTATGGCACGTGGTCCGTGCTCTGCGCCCTGAACGCCGCCGGCATCCCGCCCGACGATCCCGCCGTGGCCAAGGCGGTGGCATGGCTGCTGTCGGTTCAGCGCGCCGATGGCGGTTGGGGCGAGGACGAGGAAACCTACGACCGTGCCGCCCCCGGCCTTTATAAGGCAGCGACCCCCAGCCAGACCGCCTGGGCTGTCCTGGGTCTGATGGCTGTGGGGCAATCCGAGCATCCGGCGGTGGCGCGGGGGATCGAGCATCTTGCGCGGACCCAGCGCCCCGATGGCGAATGGGACGAAAAACCCTATACCGCCGTCGGTTTTCCCAAGGTCTTCTACCTCCGCTACCACGGCTATCGGCTGTATTTCCCGCTGCTGGCCCTGGCCCGCTATCGGGCCTTGCGCCGCGCCAATACCGGGCGGGTCGCCTTTGGCTTTTGATCGCATCGGCGCCGTCGTCGGCCTGACCGCCGAGGCCCGGATCGCCCGCCGCCGGTTCCCGCTGGTGGAGGTCGGCGGCGGCACACCCGACGGGGCGGAGGCCGCCGCGCTGCGCGCCATCGCAAAAGGCGCGCGGGCGCTGGTCAGTTTCGGCCTCGCCGGTGGGTTGGACCCGCTGCTGCGGCCGGGCGCGACGATCGTGCCGGAGACGGTGGCGACCGAGGGCCAGCAAATCGACACCGACCCCGACCTCAACGAGCTGCTGGGCGGCGCCACCCCGCACGCTTTGTTGGGCGGCGGGTTCATCGCGGCCACCGCCGCTGCCAAACAGCATCTGTTCGTCGCCACCGGCTGCGCCGCCATCGATCTGGAAAGCGGCTCGGTTGCCCGTGTGGCGCTGGCGCACGGCCTGCCCTTTGCCGTGCTGCGGACCATCTGCGACCCCGCCGATCGCGACCTGCCCCCGGCGGCTTTGTGCGCCCTGACCGACAATGGGGCTATCGGCCTGCTGCGGGTCCTCGGTTCGCTCCTCCGCCACCCCGGCCAAATCCCCGCCCTTCTCGCGCTCGGCCGCGATGCCCAGGCGGCGCGGCGCGCGCTGTTGGCGCGGGTGTCGTGATGTGGCGGCCGATGGAGCATGCGGATTTACCGGTCGCCGAGGCGATCGCCGAACAGGTGCATCCCGACCACCCCGAGGATCCCGCCGTCTTCGCCGAGCGCCTGCGGCTGTTCCCGGCGGGGTGCTTCATGCTGGGGGAGGCGGGGTAT
>JANXMB010000006.1 GCA_025354865.1 Acetobacteraceae bacterium
TTTACCGGGGCGGAATACATCGCCAGCCTGCGGGACGGCCGAGCGGTGTATATCGACGGGGAGCGGGTGCCCGATGTCACGGTGCACCCGGCGTTTCGCAATTCTGTCCGCTCGATTGCGCGGCTGTACGACGCGATGCACGATCCCGCGACCAAAGCGGCGCTGACCTGCCCGACCGATACCGGATCGGGCGGTTACACCCATAAATTCTTTCGGGTGCAACGATCCCGCGAGGACCTGCTGGGGGCGCAGACCGCGATCGCCGAATGGTCTCGGCTGTCGTACGGCTGGATGGGGCGTACCCCCGACTACAAAGCCGCCTATACCAACACATTGGGTGCCAATTCCGCGTATTATGGCCCATTCGCCGACAACGCGAAGGCGTGGTACCGGCGCGCCCAGGAAGCCGTGCCGTTTATGAACCATGCGATCGTGAACCCGCCGGTCGATCGCCATTTGCCGGCTGAAGCGTCCAAGGACGTGTTCGTCTGCGTCCAGAAGGAAGTCGATGGCGGCATCGTCGTGTCCGGCGCGAAAGTCGTCGCCACCTCCGCCGCTATCACCCACTACAATTTCATGGGGCAGAGTTCGAAGACCGCGACAGAAGATTTGGACATGTCGCTGATGTTCATGGTCCCGATCGACGCGCCCGGCCTGAAATTGCTCTGCCGTACCTCGTACGAACGCGCGGCCCGATCCCCCTTCGATTACCCCCTGTCGTCCCGGTTCGACGAGAACGACGCGATCTTCGTGCTCGATAACGTCTTTATCCCTTGGGAGGACGTGTTCATCTATCGCGATCCGCAACGGGTTCTGAGCTTCTATCCCCGCTCCGGCTTCACCCAGGGATTCCAGTTCCAGGGGTGCACACGTTTTGCCGTCAAACTGGATTTTCTGACGGGGTTGCTGGCCAAAGCGTTGCGCTGCACCGGCGGCGACGAAGCCCGTGGCAACCAGGTTTTGTTGGGGGAGGTCGTTGCTTGGCGCAACTTGTTCTGGTCGCTGTCCAATGCCATGGCGAACAATCCCGAACCCTGGATCGGCGACGCGGTGCTGCCGGAATTGCAGGCCGGGCAGGCGTACCGGGTGTTTGCCCCCGATGCCTACCCCCGGATCAAGGAAATCGTCGAGCGCACGGTCACCTCGGCGCTGATTTATTTGCCGTCTTCGGTGCAGGATTTTGCCAACCCGGAAATCGCGCCGTATTTGCAACGCTACGTGCGCGGGTCCCACGGCATCGGGCACACGGAGCGGATCAAGATCATGAAACTGCTGTGGGATGCCGTGGGTAGCGAGTTCGGCGGCCGGCACGAGTTGTACGAGCGCAATTACGCTGGCGGCTGGGAGGATATTCGCGCGCAAACCCTGACTTGGGCGCAGAAAGGCGGCGCCTTGGCGAAGATGGAGGCGATGGTGGACCGTTGCTTGGCCGACTACGACACCGATGGGTGGACCGGGGATACCTGGACGTCATAGTGGGGGGTTACGCATCGAATACCGCGAAAAAGAAGCCTTCTTTTTTATAAAAAAGAAGCAAAAAATTTTTGTCCGTTTGGGCGTTATGCCGCGCGACCGATTGGGCTACCGGTATCAATCCTTGGCAGCACCTTTTCGCCGAATAGACGCATCGACTCCATTGCTGTGTTCAATGGAATATCGTTGAAATTGACTTGCAACGATGCAATCTCGAAACCGCCGACCTGCCGGCGATAAGTGGCGATCGTGTCCAGAATGCGCTCCGGCGTGCCTACCCAGGCGGCGCATTTTTCGACCTGCGTATCGAATGTCTCACGCGACAAGGCTTCGATAACCTTGTCGTAGCCTGGATAATCGGCCGACGTCGCACCGCTCGTCCATTCCCTTGCCGCCTCCACCAAAGACCTCAAATATCGCTCGATCGGTGCTCGGGCAATCGTTTCGGCCTGTTCTTTATCTTGGTGGCACAACATGTGGAACGCCAACATGACCGTCCCCGGACCTTCGTGGCCGGCGCTGGCCCTTGCCTCCCGATAGGTGTCTAGCAATTCCTTCATGGCGCCGCCGGCCATCGGAATGGCCATGATGCCGTAGCCGGCCGCACCCGCGCGGGCGAAGGATTCTTTGGTCGCCAGCGCCGCAATATAGAACGGCGGCCGCGGCAATTGTGTCGGCCGGGGCAGGGAGGTGACATTGGCAAAGCTGTGGAAACGACCCGAGGAGGTAACGTTTTCCTCCTCCAGCAAGCGGCGAACCTGTTCCACGCCTTCATCGAATCGGGCGCGGCTTTCGTCCAGCGGAACACCGAAATGGCGAAATTCGTGCGGCAGGAAGGCGCGCGCGAAACCGGCGTCTAGGCGCCCGTCGCATAGCGCGTCCAGCATCGCCAACTCGCCAGCAATTTTCAGCGGATTGTTGAACGCCGGCAGCACAGCGCCGGTAATCAGGCGGGCGCGGCGGGTCACCTGCGCCGCAGCAGCCAGAAAAATCGCGGGATTGGGACTGTAGCCGCCATACGGCAGAAAATAATGCTCCACCGTGCGGACATGGTGGTAGCCGTACCGATCGACCAGCCCGACCAGCTTCAGCGCGTTCTGCCAATAGTCGCGCCCGGACTGAACGTCGGGACCGACATCTGGAAAAAACTGAATCCCGACCTGCATGACGCTTGCCCCCAGAAATGAAAATCGGGGGAAAGAAAAAGGGGTCCGAATGGCCCCCGTTCCCCGTCGTCGTGTGTTTAGGCCGCAGCCATCTGGCGCAGCACGTATTGCAGGATGCCACCGTGCTTGTAGTAGCCGACTTCGTCTAGCGTATCGATGCGGCAGATCACCGGCACCGTGTCGGTGCTGCCATCGGGGCGATGGATGACCAACGACAGGTCCATGCGCGGCTTGATATCGTCCAGGCCGACGATGTCGATGGTTTCTTCGCCGGTCAGATTGAGCGACTTGCGATCCGTGCCGTCCTTGAAGGTCAACGGCAGCACGCCCATGCCCACGAGGTTCGACCGGTGGATGCGCTCGAAGCTTTCCACGATCACCGCCTTGGCGCCCAGCAGGAAGGTGCCCTTGGCCGCCCAGTCGCGGGACGACCCGGTGCCGTATTCCTTGCCGCCGAAGATCACCGTCGGCACGCCCTCGGCCTTGTATTGCATGGCCGCATCGTAGATCGGCATTTCCTCGCCCGACGGCATATGTTTGGTCATGCCGCCTTCGACGTTGTTCAGCATCTCATTCCGGATGCGGATATTGGCGAAGGTGCCGCGCATCATGATTTCATGGTTGCCGCGACGAGCGCCGTAGCTGTTGAAATCCTTCTGCTGGACCTGACGCTCACCCAGATATTCCCCCGCCGGGGAGGTTTTGCGAATATTGCCGGCCGGGGAGATATGGTCGGTGGTGATGCTATCGCCCAGCTTGGCCAGAATGCGGGCGCCGTGGATGTCGCCGACCGGCTTCGGTTCCATCGTGATGCCGTCGAAATACGGGGGGTTCTTCACGTAGGTGGACCCGTCGTTCCAACGATAGGTGGCGGCGCCGGCCTCGACCTCGATCGCCTGCCACTGCTTCGGCCCCTTGGTGACCTCGCCGTAGCGCTTCAGGAACTGATCGCGCGACAGGCTGGATGCGATGGTGTCGGCGATTTCCTTGTTGGTCGGCCAGATATCGCGCAGGTAAACGGGATTGCCGTCGTTGTCGTTGCCCAGCGATTCGGTCGTGATATCGACCGTCACCTTGCCCAGCAGCGCATAGGCCACGACCAGCGGCGGCGACGCGAGGTAGTTCGCCCGCACATTGGCATGCACCCGGCCTTCGAAGTTGCGATTGCCGGAAATCACGGCGGTGCCGACCAGACGGTTGTCTTCGATCGCATCGACGATGGCATCGTCCAGCGGGCCGGAGTTGCCGATGCAGGTGGTGCAGCCATAGCCGACGGTGTTGAAGCCGATCGCATCGAGGTCCTGGGTCAGGCCGGCTTTGTCCAGATATTCCGTCACCACCTGCGATCCCGGCGCCAGCGAGGTCTTCACCCAAGGCTTCGGCCGCAGGCCTTTCGCATGCGCCTTCCGCGCCACCAGACCGGCGGCGACCAGCACCGAGGGGTTGGACGTGTTGGTGCAGGACGTGATCGACGCGATGACGATGTCGCCGTGCGTCAGTTCGTAGTCCTTGCCTTCGACCTTGACCGACACGGCGGCTTCGGCTTCCGGCACGCCCAGGCCCTTGGTCAGGTCGGCTTTGAAGGACGACGTAATATCCTTCAGCAGCACCCGGTCCTGCGGCCGCTTCGGCCCGGCCATCGACGGCAGCACGGAGGACAGATCGAGTTCCAGCGTGTCGGTGAAGATCGGGTCGGGCTGGCCGGGCTCGCGGAACATGCCCTGCGCCTTCAGGTAGGCTTCGACCAGCGCGATGCGATGGGTGTCGCGGCCGGACAGGCGCAGATAGTCCAGCGCCACTTTGTCGACCGGGAAGAAGCCGCAGGTCGCGCCGTATTCCGGCGCCATGTTGCCGATGGTCGCGCGGTCCGGCAGGCCGAGATCGTCCAGCCCGGGGCCGAAGAATTCCACGAATTTGCCGACCACGCCCTTGCGGCGCAGCATCTGGGTGACGGTCAGCACGACGTCGGTGGCGGTGATGCCCTCGGCCGTCCGACCGGTCAGGCGGAACCCGATGACGTCGGGGATCAGCATGGCGATGGGCTGACCGAGCATGGCGGCCTCGGCCTCGATGCCGCCGACGCCCCAGCCGAGGATGCCCAGGCCGTTGACCATCGTGGTGTGGCTATCGGTGCCGTACAGCGTGTCCGGATAGGCGAAGGTGGTGCCGCCGTTGGTCGACGTCCACACGCACTGGCCGAGGTACTCCAGGTTCACCTGATGGCAGATGCCGGTGCCCGGCGGCACGACCCGGAAATTGTTGAACGCTTCCTGCCCCCAGCGCAGGAACTTGTAGCGTTCTTCGTTCCGCTCGAACTCGATATCGACGTTCTGTTGCAGCGCCTGCGCGGTGCCGAATTTATCGATCATGACGGAGTGGTCGATCACCAGATCGACCGGCACCAGCGGGTTCACCTTGTTGGGATCGCCGCCCAGGCGGGTCAGGCCGTCGCGCATCGCCGCGAGATCGACCACCGCCGGCACGCCGGTGAAATCCTGCAACAGAATGCGCGCGGGCTTGAACGGCACTTCCTTGGTGGACGACGCGTTTTCCAGCCAGCCGACGATGGCCTTGGCGTCGGCGGTGGTGTAGCTGCGCCCGTCTTCGAAGCGCAGGGTGTTTTCCAGCAGGATCTTCAGGCTGACCGGCAGGCGCGAAAAGTCGCCCAAGGTCTTCGCCGCTTCGGGCAGGGCGTAGTATTCGTAGGCTTTGCCCTCGACGGTGAGGGTGCGGCGGGATTTAATGGTGTCGTGCCCGATCGAGGTCATGTGCCGGTTCCGTCTGCTGGTTGTATTTCGTCAGCGGCTTTAGCCCAACCGGCAGGGCAAGGTAAACCTGCCGCATCGCAGTAAGGAGTTGGCGTGCTGAAGGCGGAGGGATTGGCGGCATTCCGCGGCGAGCGGCTGGTTTTCGCCGGGCTCTCGTTTGCGGTTCCCGTTGGCGGTGCGCTGGTCCTCGCCGGGCCGAACGGATCGGGAAAATCCACCTTGCTGCGGGTGCTCGCGGGATTGTGCCGAGCGGAGGCGGGGGAGCTGCTTTGGGATGGGCGGGCGGCGATGGCCGATCCTTACGAGCATGCGCGGCGGGTTGCCTATATCGGCCACCAGGACGCGGTGAAACCCGGCCTGACGGTGGCGGAAAATCTGGCATTCTATCAGTGTTTCCGGACTGGCGCCGCCACATCGCCGCACACCGCGCTTGCCCATTTGGGACTGGCGGAGCTGGCCGACCTGCCGGCACGCATGCTGTCGGCCGGGCAGAAACGCCGGTTGGCGCTGTCCCGCCTCGCGATCGGCGACGCGCCGCTATGGCTGTTGGATGAGCCGACGCTCGGCCTCGACAGCGTCGCACTGACCCGATTCGGCACGATGTTGCAGGCGCATCGCGATCGCGGTGGCATCGTCGTCGCCGCAACCCATGTGCCGCTGCCGATGGACGCGGTCGGGGAATTGCGCCTGTCATGATCGCCATTCTGCTCCGGGAGTTGCGCCTGTCGCTGCGGCATGGCGCCGATACCCTGGCCGCGCTGCTGTTCTTCGTGCTGGCGGCGTCGCTGTTCCCGCTGGCCATCGGCCCGGCGCCGGAAACCCTGGGCCGTATCGCCCCCGGCATCGTCTGGGTCTGCGCCCTGCTGGCCGCGCTGCTGCCGCTGGACCGCCTGTTCGGCGCCGATCTCGAAGACGGATCGCTCGACCAATTGCTGTTGGGGGGGCTTCCCACCGCCGCCATCGCGCTCGCCAAGGCCGCCGCGCATTGGCTGGCAACCGGGCTGCCGCTGCTGCTCGCCGCCGCCCCGCTGGCAATCATGCTACGCATGCCGTCCGAGGCCATCCCCGCGCTGCTTGCGGGCTTGCTGCCGGGCACGCTGTTGCTGTCGCTGCTGGGCACCACCGGGGCGGCCATCGTGCTGGGCGCGAGGCGCGGTGGCGTGCTGCTGCCGCTGCTGGTGTTGCCGCTGACGACGCCGGTGCTGATCTTCGGCGTCGCCGCTGCCGACGCCGCCGCGGGCGGTCTGAGCGCTCGGCCCCACTTACTGCTGCTGACCGCGATGCTGGCCGGGGCCTTGCCGTTATGTCCGCTGGCAGCGGGGGCGGCGCTGCGGGGGGCGGCGGAGTAACGCCAAAAGGGACCTCCACGCCGCCGGCCGGCCGGTCTAAACACCCGCCAACCCATGCCCGAAGGAACGCCACCCATGACACGCAAAGGATCCGACTGGATCGCCCCCGACTGCGCCGGGATGGATTTCTATGCGATCGATCGCAGCCTCCAGGATCTGCTGCGCATCTACCTCCCCGACGACGCCCGCACCCATTTCGCGCCGCATTTCGCCGCCATGGGGCAACTGGCCGGCGGGCGGTTGGACGAACTCGCGCGCGTCGCCGATCGGCACGGACCGGTGCTGCACCCCCGCGACAAAACCGGCCGCGACGAGGACTGGATCGAATACCACCCCGCCTATCGCGAGATGGAACAGATCGCCTTCGGACAGTTCCAGTTCCATGCCATGAGCCATCGGGCCGGGGTGCTGGGCTACAACAAACCGCTGCCGCCGGTCGCCAAATACGCGTTCCAATATCTGTTCGTGCAGGGCGAGTTCGGGTTGATGTGCCCGATCAGCGTCACCGATACCTCGATCCATCTGGTGCGCAAGTTCGGCAGCAACGCGCTGCAGGATTATCTGCTGCCGAAAATGCTGGCGGCCGACATGGCGCAGTTTTGGAAGGGCACGCAGTTCATGACCGAGAAGGCCGGCGGCTCCGACGTCGGCGCCATCGAGACCGTGGCGCGCGAGACCGATGGGGTTTGGCGCCTGTACGGGGATAAATGGTTCTGCTCCCACGCCGATGCCGATGTCGCACTGATGCTCGCCAGACCCGAGGGCGCGCCGTCCGGCACCAAGGGCCTGGCGCTGTTCGCCCTGCCGCGCCGCACCAAGGACGGCAAGCGCAACGCCTACCGCATCGTGCGGCTGAAGGACAAAATGGGCACGCGGTCGATGGCGTCGGGGGAAATCGTCCTCGAAGGCGCGGAAGCCTACCTTGTTGGGCAGGTGGATCAGGGCCTCAAGCAGATGATGGAGCAGGTCAATCTGTCCCGCCTGTCGCACGGGGTGCGGGCGGCATCGATGATGCGGCGTTGCGTGAACGAATCCCTAGCCGTCGCCCGCAACCGATCCGCTTTCGGCCGCACGGTCGGCACATTCCCGCTGATGCGGCGCCAGTTGATGAAAATGATCGTGCCCACCGAACAGGCCCTCTCGATGGCCATGTGCACCGCCGATGCGCTCGGCCGCAACGCGCGCGAGGAGCTGCGTATTCTCACCGGATTGCTCAAATTCCGCGCCTGCCGCGACAATGTGCCAGTGGCCGTCGGCGCCATGGAAGCGCGCGGCGGCAACGGCGCCATCGAGGATTGGGTGAACCCCCGCCTTGTGCGCGACGCGCCAATCGGCCTGTTGTGGGAGGGCACGAGCAATATCAACGCCCTCGACGTGGTGGGCCGCGCCGTGGGCAAGGCGCAGGCGCATGTGGCGTTGGGTCGGTTGCTGCATGGCAGGTTGGCGGAGGCCCAAGCGCTGCCGGCGCCGTTCCGCCATGCCCTCGCTGCCGCGCTGGACCGCGCCATGGCGCTGGCGGAGGCGGTGGTGGACCGGGAAGCCCTGGCCCGCCGCGCTGCCACCGCGCTGTACAACGCCGCCAGCGCGGTTTTGCTGGCATGGGAAGCAACCCGGCCCGGCGTCGATGCCCGCCGCGCACTGATCGCGCGCTTCGTGCTGGCCCACAAATTATCGCCGCAAGACCCGCTGGCGCCCGAGGAAGCCGCCTGGGAAACCCCCGCCATCGACTGGGTGTTGGGCGAAAAACCCGCCGAACTCGCCGATATCGCCGGTTTGCTGGTGGACTGAAGCCGAGCTTCGCGTCCGCCGGTCTCTACCGACTGGCGCGCAGGCTGCGGATCAGCGCGAGGTTCCAGCGCGCGTAACCATTCTGCACGTAGCCCAGCTTCGCGCCGATCGTTGCATGTGCGTCCGCCAGCCGGTGGAACGGGATCGTCGGATACAGATGGTGCTCCGCATGGAACGGCATGTTCCACATCAGCAACCGCACCGCCGCATTGGTCGTCGTCGTCCTTGTATTGGTCAGGCCGTTGCGATCCCGGGTGCAACCGGTGTGTTCGGCCAGCAGATACGCGCGCAGCGGCATTTGCCCCAGCAGTTGCGGAACGATCCAGAACAGAAAAGGGGTCTCCCAGCCGAACAGCAAAGCCGAAACAACCGCCCCGCCGACCATGAACAGGCTCATGGCCCGCACGCTGCGCCCGATCGCGGGGGCGGCGAACCGGGGGATGAACGGATAGGCCGACAGATCGCCGCGCCAGGCATCGAAAACCACCCGCAACCGCAGCCGCCAGAACGCTAAACTCGACAGCCGCAGCAGATAGGCGCCGAGCGTGGTGGGTTCGGCGATGGCGAGTTCGGGGTCCTCGCCGGGGATTTGGGTGTTGCGATGGTGCGCCCAGTGGAACGCCGTGTAGAAATGCAGGTTGAGCAGCGACGGGCAGGCAGCGAACCAGCCGACGATGGCATTGGCCCGCTTCGATTTGAACGCGGTCTGATGCATGCATTCGTGTGTCGGGGCGAACAAGGCCACCTGCACCAGCCCGAGGGCGAATACCGCCGGCAGCCGTGCCCAGCCGCTGGAGCAGGCAACCGCCCAGCCGGCGGCGAGCAGCAACCCGAGATGGATCGCCAGCCGCACTGCCCCGCGCAGATCGGATCGGCCTTGCAACCCGCGCAACTCCTTGGCGGTCAGAACTCTGTCGGAGATGTCTGCCATGTGCGGAGCCTAGCCGAGCATCAGGGTGGGGGCCAAGCGGTGAGGCGGTGGCCGATGGCGATGGAGACGCTGGCCAGCACCCGGCCGCGATGGCGGATCGATACCGGGGGCAGGGGCTCGATCCGCTCGAACGGCCCGCCGACCGGGGCTAGTCCAATCAGCAGCACGTCCTGCCCGACGAAGGCGGCGGGCGGATGGGCGAAGCCGAACTGGCGCGCATCGGCATTCAGGCAGAGCACCACGGTGTCGGCGCCCAGCGCATAGGCGAATTTGCCGCCGTCCCGCCAGTTGGCGACGCCGACGACGGTGCCGGGATGCAGCAGCCCGCGCGCTTGCAGGTCGGCGCGGACCGAGAGCCAGTCGATCCCCTCGATGGTCGGGTCTTTGCGCATGAGCGGTGCGAGGCGGTTGCCTAGCAGATCGAAGCCGGTTTGCGCCCCGACCAGCGCCATGGCGGCGAGCACGAACAGTGCCGTCCCGACGATCGTGCGTTGCAGCCAGCGCCGATGCAGCCGGTCCGCCACCGCTTGCCCCAACAAGGGAAACAGCATCAAATACCCCGGTGCGGCCCAGTGAAACAGGACCCTTTGGCTCGACCACGCGGCGATCAGGGCGAAGGCCACGATCGGCGGGGCGGCGAGCCAGGCCAGCAGCCTTGTGTGGGTGCGGGCGGCCCGCGTCGTCGGGGGGCGGACGAAGGCGCGCACCAGCAGCACCAGCATCGGCGCCCAGATCCAGGGTAGGATAAAAAGACCCTCGCCCAGCAGCACGGTGACCGGTGCGAGCGGGGCGAAGCGCAATCCCATCGCTCGACCGCCTTGGAACGCGAACGAGGCCCAGCCATGCGTCGCATTCCACAGCACCACCGGGGCGAACATCGCCGCCGCCGCCGCCAGCGCGACATAGGGGTGCGGTCGGCCGAACCAGGGCCGGTGGCGCCGATCGGTCAGCAGAAACAGGAAGGCGCCGGCCATGGTCAGCACGGCGGAGTATTTCGCCGATAGCGCGGCCCCGGCGCAGAGCCCGGCGCCGATCCACCACCGCAAGCGGCCGGAATCGAGCCCGCGCACCAAACACAGCGCCGCACCTAGCAGCGCGCAGAGCAGCGGGCCGTCGGGCAGTACCCAGGTGGCCCCGGTGACGCCGAACACCGGCGACAGGTTCAGCAGCACCGCCGCCCAGAACCCGGCGCGCGCGTCGGCAACCGCCTCGGTCAGGCGGAACATCAGCCAGGTGGACAGGGCGAACAGCAGCACGAAGGGCAGGCGCACCGCGACGGCAGCGTCGGCGCCGAACGCATGGGCCGCCCCCCAGGAGAGCCACCAGGACGCGGGTGGATGGTCGAAATACCCCCCGGACAGCACCCGCCCGGCAGCGACCATGTAGCTTTCGTCCACCCCCAGCCCGGTCGCCCAGGCAAACCCCAAACGCAGCAGCGACGCGGCCGCAATCAGCGCTATAACGCCGTGCAGCGGACAACGGGGCGACCATGTGGTGCGGATGCTTTTGCTGCCTTCAGACATTCGAGGCCACCGAGGTCGTCGATTGGATCGATGACGGGGACACCCCGCTGTGCCCGCATTGCGATGTCGCGGCAGTGCTGCCCGGTGTCACGGATCTGGCGGAGCTATGGAAGCTGCGCGGGCAGCGTTTCGGCCGCTTCCACGCCCCGCCGGATTGGAATCCGTAGTTCAGGCCTGCACGACCCGCTGGGTCTGGATGCCCAAGCCCTCGACCCCCAGGCGCATGACGTCGCCCGGTTGCAGGAAGATCGGCTCCGGCTTCATGCCCAGCGCCACGCCGGGGGGCGTGCCGGTGGCGATGACGTCGCCGGGATGCAGGGTGATGAACTGGCTGACATAGGCCACCAGGGTCTTCACCCCGAAGATCATGGTTTTGGTTGAGCCATTCTGCATCTTCTTGCCGTTGACCTCGGTCCAGAGGGCAAGGTTCTGCGGATCCGCGACCTCGTCCTTCGTCACCATCCAGGGGCCGGTCGGGCCGAACGTGTCCGCGCCCTTGCCTTTGTCCCAGGTGCCCCCGCGCTCCGCCTGGAATTCGCGTTCCGAGACATCGTTGCAGACGCAGTAACCGGCGACATGGTCGAAGGATTCGTCTTCCGAGATGTAGCGCGCGGTCTTGCCGATCACGATGCCCAGCTCCACCTCCCAATCCAATTTCTTGGAGTTGCGCGGGCGCAGCACATCGTCGTTCGGGCCGCAGAACGCGCCCAGCGACTTGATGAACACGATCGGTTCTTTCGGCACCGGCGCGCCGGTTTCGGCGGCGTGGTCGGCGTAGTTGAGGCCGATGCAGATGTAGTTGGTCGGGCGCACAACGCAGGAGCCGATGCGCGGGTTGCCCTCCACCAACGGCAGGGATTTCGCGTCGATCCCTTGCAGCATGGCGATTTGCGGTGCCGAGAGGGTGAACCCGTCGATATCGCGGACCACGCCGGCAAGGCAGCGAATGCCGCCATCGGCATCGAGCATCGCAGGCTTTTCGGCGCCCGCCGGACCGTAACGCAGCAGTTTCATGGATTCCCCCTTCGCAGTGAACAAAGCGCCAGCCCGCCATCGCTCGGCCGTCGCGCCTTAATGCCGCATTCCCGGCAGGAGAAACAGCCGGGCGGCAGATTTTTTAACGGGGGGGTGGAGCGGGGGGCTATTCCCCGGCCTGCGGCCTTGCCATAGGTTGCGATAACGACCCGGAGACCAGGCGCCCACAGGAGTTGTTCGCCCGTCATGGCGCTGCCGCCGATAGGATTTTGGAGTTACACCAGCACCGACGACAGCGCGTCGCAGGGGCGTTTGAGCGGCCTGCGCGTCTTGTTGGCCGCACAACTGCAACAATCCGTCGGTAAGACGAAAGTCCGGATATTCCAGGACGTCGCCGCGATTCCACCCGGTACCGGCTGGGAAGCCCAGATCGAGGCGGCTTTGCAAGATGCATCGTTCTTTATTCCCATCGTTACCCCTGGTTTTCTTCAAAGCGAGTGGTGCAATCGGGAAGTCGCCCGGTTTCGCCAGATCATGGAAGCACGCGGTCGCGACGATTTGATTTTGCCGATCCATTACTGGGATGTGGACGCCTTCGACAGCACGCGCGCCTCGGAATGTTTCGACCCCGAGGTTTATCGCTACCTCAGCACCCGTCCGTGGGTCGATTTCCGCAGGTTGAACCTACGCGATCCCACCAGCGAGGATGTGCAGGCGAAGCTGGCCGAGGTGCGGGAAGGGGTTTTACAGGCGCTCTAACGGGAGATGCCGGCGGTGCCCGAGGCGTCCGACCCGCCGAAAGTGGAATCGGCGGCGGCTGAGCCGGATGCGACGGTACGGCTCGAGCAGGTTGCGAAACCTCCTAAACTGCCGTGGCGTCCTCGGATGCTGGCCTTGGTCGTGCTAGTGGTAGTGGTCGCACTGATGGCGATCAGGTCGCAGTTCGCACCAAGCGCACTCGAACCGGAAATGGTGCATATTCCCGCCGGACGGTTCACGATGGGTCCGGCGCCGGGCGAACAGGAGCGGGAGCGAGTGCCCGCCTTAATTTGGCATCGGGAACTACCCCAACACGAAGTGAAATTCGCCAAGGATTTCCTGCTGGCTAACTACACGGTTACGCGCGCCGAATTTTCCAGGTTCGTGGCCGAAACCGGCCCGAGACCGCCGGGCGGCTGCGCTACTTTCGAAAAGGACAGGAACGAACAATACGGTTGGGAAACGCACGAGGAGCGGGATTGGCGCAATCCCGGATTCCCACAAACCGACCACGACCCCGTCGTCTGTGTCGATAGCAGGGATGCCGAAGACTACATCGCTTGGCTCAACAACGAGACCGGTCTGAACTTCCGATTGCCGACCGAGGCAGAGTGGGAATATGCGGCCCGGGCCGGCACAAAAACTGCGCGCTATTGGGGCGAGGGCCGGGACAGGGCGTGTATCTATGCCAATGTGTCGGATCTCACCCTGGCCAAGGAACAAAGTCTGCTCCACCCCAATCCGGAAGAGTATTTACCATGCGGCGACGGGTACGCTTTCACGTCCCCGGTCGGCGCCTTCAAACCCAATGGTTTCGGACTTTACGATATGCTTGGTAACGTCCAACAATGGATTTCCGACCCCTGGCACGCCAGTTACAACGGTGCGCCATCGGATGGCTCGACCTGGGTTAGTGGCGGCGATGAAATATTTGGTACCGTCCGTGGCAGCTCCTGGAACGCTATTCCTAGGAACGTACGCGCGGCCGATCGCTCTTCGTCCCCCACCGGATTCCGGGTCAGCGATATCGGCTTCCGAGTAGCTCGAAGCCTTCCATAACGAGCGCCCCCCAACCTCCCCCTACAACGTCAGCCCGCCGTCGATCACCATCGCCTGACCCGTAATGAACTGCGCCGCATCGGACGCCAGATACACCGCCAAAGCCGCAATTTCCTCGGCCGAGCCCAGCCGTCCCATCGGTTGCCGCGCCACAAAGGCCGCGTGGGCAGCTTCGACCGAGCCGGCGGCGGTGGCGTTGGTGGCGATGCGCTCGTCGAGGCTGGGGGTATGGACCGTGCCGGGACACAAACAATTGCAACGTATCCCCTGCGTCACGTAATCCGTGGCAACCGAACGGGTCATGCCGACAACGGCGGCCTTCGACGCACTGTAGACAAACCGCGACGGCACGCCCTTCAACGACGACGCCACCGACGCCATATTGATAATGACCCCGTATCGACGTTCCACCATGCCCGGCAGAAACGCCCGCATCGTCCGAAACATCGACCGGCAATTCAGCTCGAACGCGAATTCCCAATCCTGCTCGGTTGCCTCCAGCAACGTGCCCTGATGCACGAACCCCGCGCAGTTGAACAAAATATCCACCGGCCCCGCATCCGCCGCCGCCGCTGCGATCGCTGCGGGGTCGAGGACATTCAGCGCCGCCGTCCGAATGCCCGGCGCCGTCAGATCGGCCAGTTTCGCCGCGTTCAGGTCGGTGGCGATCACCTGCGCCCCGGCGGCGGCAAAGGCCAGCGCGGTGGCGCGCCCGATCCCCTGCGCCGCAGCGGTCACGAAAGCGGTCTTGCCGGAAAGACTGGTCATGCGCGGAGTCCTCAATGTCTCGGTTGCGATGTGCCGGGTGCGGCAGCGGCGGTCAAATTTGCCATGAAGTCGCCCCAGTCGCGTTGTAACACTAACGCATTGCAACAGTAGTGCGGCGGGGCGCGGTTTGTCCCCATTCGGAGTAATGCGATGCGGCGGGCCCTGACCATATTGGCTGCGATTTTGCCGCTGGCCGGCTGCTACGTGGCGCCCGGCGGCTACGGCCAGCCGGCCTACCCCTACGGCGCCCAGGCGGATTATTACCCCGGCTACGATTATAACGGTGGCGCACCGTACATGGCCTACGAAGGCTCCCAGGTTCCGCTGATTTTCGTCGGCGGTTTCTGGGGCTACCACGATCGGGAAGGCCATTTCCGTCGCGCTCCGGCCGGGGTGGAACGGCATTTGGAATCGCGCCATCCGCGCGGCGAGGGCGCCCGTTCTTATGGCGGGCAAGCCTATGCCCCGGTCAGTCATAACGGAAACGCGCCGAGTTCGTACGGTGGCGCCCGCCCGCAAACGCACCAGAATGCCGCCGCCCCGGTTGCCCGTTCGGCCCCGGCTGCGCAAGGCGGATCGGCGCCTCGGCAGGAAGACCGTCGCGGCGATCGCCGTTGCCCGCACGGCGAGAATCGCTGCTGAGGCCATGGGACCGGGGCCTTTGCCGCGATCGCGCCGCGTGGCAACCTCGGGTTATCGGCTTTGCGAACAGGCGTGTCGGATCGATGACGGTCGAGTTTCTCTATAGCGTCCACGGCACCGCGCTGGTCTACGATCCCCTCCAGGATCGGCTGGTGCAGGCCGCTGGACCGCATGCGCCGCGCAATGCCGGGCTGGCGACGGACGATGGCGTCTGCCGCTTGGTCTATCGCGACGGCGACGTTTGGCGCCCGCTGGGGGCGCTGGACCGCGACGGGCATATCGGCAAAGTAGCCGACGGCGCGCCGCCTTTGCTGCTGCGTCGGTATCGACATATGAACGATCTGATATCGATCGAGGGCAATGGCGTCTGCCTCGGTGCGCCGGCCGATGGCAGCGTCGTGCTCGCACGGCAAACCGCCGGCCAGACCGAGGCTTTCTATCCGATCGACCCCGCCGATGCCGCCTTCCTCGACGAAATCGCCGACCGCATTTGGATCGCCTCGGGCAGCGGATTGGTGGCAAAGATCGGCGATCCCATCCACGGCATCGCCATCGTGCGGGATTTTCACGCCCGCATCGGCCTGCTCTACATCCCCATTCGCGACCTTCTCGCCGCTCGGCATCGCCGGTTTCGCGGCGGCTGGTCGATCGTTTACGACCATTGGCGGGTCGAACATCTGATACCGTTCCGGCCGCTGATCTATATGATTGCGTACGGAAAACAGGAAATATTCGAAACCATGGCTTTGCTGCTGCAAACCCTGTGGGAATTCGGCCAATACGATGGCGAGGTGCTGATTTTCAGCGATCGCGATTTGGCAGCATTGCAACCGTATATCCCGCCGGATTTGCGGGCGAAAACCAAGGCTGCGACCGCCCCGGTGCGCGACATCACCGATATGATGGCGATCAAGTATCGTATTTGCGATATGCCCGAACTCGATGCGTACAGGCCGTTGCTGTATCTGGATACCGATATCGTCTGCAACGCACCGATCGAGCCGTTGCTGCGCATTCTAGCCCGCACGCAGCGCATTTGTGTGCCGCTGGAACTCGATCTACGCGGCGCGCATAATTATTACGGATCGCTGCTGTTCGCGACCGATACCGCCGCGCCGATCCGCAACGATCGCGGCTTTTCCGCCGGTCTGCTCGGCATTCCCAGCACCGAAATCGCCCGCCAAACCTTTCCCCTCATCCTCGATTCCATGTTCGGCTTAGCGCGTCAGCAACCACGCCGGGAGTCGATGGACTCCATCTTCTACGATCAAGGCATCGCCAATTACGTGATGCATAAAACCGATGCGGCGGACTTCGATATCATGACCCAGCATGTCGTCACGCCCGTCGATTTCCATCGCCCATTGAGCACGATCGAACGCCGCGGGTTCGCGCATTTTTGCGGCGGAGTCGGCGATGCCCAACTGAAACTATCGGCCATGCGCGCCTACGTGGCGCACCTGCGCGAAGGCCCACAGAGTACGATAACCGCCGATCGAAACGAATAAAAGTTTTTTGGTTCTTTTTTTCAAAAAAGAACAGGCTAGACTCTTCTTTTTTATAAAAAAGAAGCAAAAAATTTTCACTCGTTACTGCTTAGCACCGGGCGAAGCGGCTCAAGCGGTAGGGGGTGGGATCTACGATTGGGGTGTCGCCGGTTACTAGATCTGCCACCAGCCGGCCGGCACCCGGGCCGATGCCGAAGCCGTGGCCGGAAAAGCCGGATGCGATGAAAAACCCGGGAATACGCGCGACCGCGTCGATCGCCGGTACCGCGTCCGGCGTCACGTCCATCAGCCCGCCCCAGCTTTGCACCACCTGCATATCCGCAAACACCGGGAATTTCTGTGCGAGCACCGCGCGCCCTTCCGCCAGCACGGCTGCGTCGGGTTCGGGGTCGAGGACGCGGGTTGCCTCGAACGGGGTTGCCTCATCCATCGTCCAGCGTCGTTTGGTGCGCAGTTCCTCCCACGAGCGGCGGCCGATGCCCAGGCGGATTTCGTGTCGATTGGCGCGCAGCCGGGGCCAGAAATCGGCCAGCAGGCGGAAATGGTCGGGGCCGATCTCCGCCCGGTTCGCATTGCGCCGCGCGATGGAATAGCCGCCGTCTAGGCGCTTGCGCAGGGCGAAGACCGACCCGGCGGCGGTCAATTCGGGGCCGTTGGGGAGTGGAGCGGTGCGGAACACCGAACCGAGCACCTTCAGTTGCGGAAAGTCGAACCCGGCATTGCCGGCGAACAACCGGGTCCAGGCGCCGCCGGCCAGCACCACCGCGTCGCAGGCGATGCGGCCTTTTTCGGTGACCACCCCGGCCACGCGCCCGGCTTGCAGATCGAGCCCGCGCACCGCGCAATCGGTCAGGACGGTGGCGCCCAGGCTGCGGGCGGCCTCGGCGATGGCGGGGGCGGCATGCGCAGGTTCCGCCCGCCCGTCGGTCGCGGTCAGCAGACCGCCGACGAAATGCGCCGACGCGCCGGGCATGGCCGCATCCAGTTTGTCGCCGCGCAGCACCTGGGATTGCACTTGGTATTGCCGAGCGGCGTTCAACCAGGATTCTTGGGCGGCGATTTCGGCCTCGGTTTCGCAGAGATAGACGATGCCGGCCTGGCGAAAGCCGGTTTCCCGACCGATGCGGGCATTCATGCCGCGCCAGAGTTTCAGCGACTCCAGCGCCAACGGCACTTCGCCGATGTCGCGGCCCATGGTGCGGCACCAGCCCCAGTTGCGGCTGGATTGCTCTCCGCCGATGCGGCCTTTCTCGCACAGCACGACGGCGTGGCCCTTTTCGGCCAGAAAGAACGCGGCGGTTGCGCCGATAATGCCGCCGCCGACGACCACGACCCCGGTGCGGGTCGGGACGGTGGGATCGGAATGGACGAGATCGACCGGTGGGGACATGCGGAGGCCTCGGCGGGTGACGGATGGATGCGGCCATCATAGGATGATCCCCGTAAACCGACTATCGGGGGAATCCCCCGTAAACCGACTATCGGGGGAAATCGTCTATCATGGCCTGGCGTATCGGCGTCGATTCCGGCGGCACTTTCACCGATGTTTGCTTGTTCGACGACGCCACCGGCCGGGTGGCGGTCTGGAAAGTATCGTCCACCCCCGCCGATCCGTCCGAGGGCATCGCTCGCGGCGTGGCCGAAGGATTGGCGGAGGTTGGGGCGGCGGCAGCGGATGTCGGCTATTTCGGCCATGGCACCACGGTCGCCACCAACGCGCTGATCCAGCATCGCGGGGTGAAAACCGGTCTTATCACCACCGACGGGTTCCGCGACCTGCTGGAAATCGGCCGGCAGAAGCGCCCCGACCTCTACGACATGCAGGCCGACAAGCCACCGACCCTGGTGTCTCGCGATTTGCGGTTGGAGGTTGCCGAACGGCTGCGCCACGATGGGTCGGTGGAAATCCCGCTCGACGAAGCGGCTGTGCGCCGCGCGGTGCGCCGTCTGCGCGAGGCGGGAGTGGAGGCGGTGGCGATCTGCTTCCTGTACGGCTTCGTCCGCAGCGATCACGAACAAACCGCCGCGCGCATTCTGGCCGAGGAATTCCCCGCCGCCTTCGCCAGCATCTCCCACGCTGTTGCGCCGGAATTCCGCGAGTTCGAGCGGTTGTCGACGACGGTGGTAAACGCCTATCTCGGCCCGATCATGCGCCGCTACATCGGCCGGTTGGCAGAGCGATTGACCGCTTTGGGCCTGACCGCGACGCCGCATCTGACGCAATCGAATGGCGGGGTCATCGGTTTCGAGCAAGCGGCGCGGCTGCCGGTGCGCACGGTGCTGTCGGGCCCGTCCACCGGGGTGGTCGGCGCGCAGGCGATCGGCCGAGCGGTGGGGTTCGCCGATCTGATCGCGTTCGATATGGGTGGGACGTCCACCGATGTCGCGCTGCTGGCCGGGGGCGCGTGCCGCCTGACCGGGGAAGCGGTGGTGCACGGTTATCCGATCAAGGCCCCGATGCTGGATATCCACACCGTCGGCGCCGGGGGCGGGTCCATCGCCTTCGTCGATAATGGCGGTCTGCTGAAGGTTGGCCCGCGTAGCGCCGGCGCCGATCCCGGGCCGGTTTGCTATGCCAAGGGCAACGACGAAGCCACCGTCACCGATGCCAACGTGGTGCTCGGCACGTTGAACCCGGCCTTCCTGCTGGGCGGGCGAATGCCGGTGCGCCACGACCTCGCGGTTGCCGCCATCGATCGGCTGGCCGCAGTGGTCGGGATGGAGCGGATGGCGACGGCATCCGGCATTCTCTCGGTGGTCACCGCCAATATGGCTCGGGCGATCCGGGTGATTTCGGTCCAGCGCGGCCACGATCCCCGCGACTACACCCTGATGGCATTCGGCGGCGCCGGTCCCCTCCATGCCGCTCGGCTTGCCCGCGAGTTGGAAATCCGGCGCATTTTGGTGCCGCGCACACCCGGTATTCTGTGTGCCATGGGGCTGCTGCTGACTGATTTGCGGGCCGATTTCGCAGTGACCCGGCTGGCGGTGTTGGCCCCCGCCGCGTTGGACGGATTGCGCGCGGCATTCGCCACCCTGGACACGATGGCGGCGGAATGGTTTGCCGCCGAGGGCATTGCCCCCGCCGATCGTGCCATCGCTCGTACCGTCGATATGCGCTACGCTGGGCAGAATTACGAATTGCCGATCGCGGTCCCGGACGGCCCGATCGATGCCGCGACGTTGCCCGTCCTGGCCGAACGCTTCGCCGAGGCGCACCGTCGGCTGTACGGTTTCGTCGCGGAGGAAGACCCGGTGCAACTGGTGACGTTCCGGGTCGAAGCATCCGGTGCGGTGCCGAAAGCGACCTTCGCCGCGCAGCCCGATGCCGGCCCCGACGCGGCGGGCGCCTTGATCGGGACGCGGGCGGTGTGGCTGGCGGAAACCGGCGGGTTCGTGTCCTGCCCGGTGTACGACCGCGATCGTCTGCGCAGCGGCAACTGCTTCGCCGGCCCGGCGATCGTCGAGCAGATGGACGCCACGACCGTCGTGCCTCCCGGTTGGACGGCGCGGGTCGAGCCGTTCCTGAACCTTTTGCTGGAGGTCGCATGATCGCTCGGCAGACAACAAAACGGTTCGCAAGGAAGGCGCAGCGCCCATGATCGAGATCGATCCGATCGCGACCGAAGTCATCGGTTCCGCCCTATCGTCCATCGTCGAGGAAATGGGGGAGGCGCTGATCAAAGCCTCCCACTCCACCAACATCAAAGAACGGCGAGATTGTTCGACGGCGCTGTTCGATCTCGATGGCAATACTTTGTGCCAAGCCGAGCATATTCCGGTGCATTTGGGCAGTTTTTTGGGGTTGATTGCGCATATTCGCAAGCGTCACAACCAAGCCGATATTCGTCCCGGCGATGTTTTCTGCGGCAACGATGCGTACGAGGGCGGGGGCACCCATCTGCCCGATATCGTGCTGGCCGAGCCGATCTTTGTCGATGGCGCGATGACGGCCTGGGCGGTGAATTTGGCGCATCATGCGGATTTCGCGGATCGCGGACATGCGCATATTTACCAGGAGGGACTGCGGATTCCGCCGATCCGGCTGTACAAGGCCGGCGTATTGCAGACCGATGTGCAGGAACTCATTCTGCTGAACTGTCAGGTACCGAAGGAGAGGCTGTCCGATTTCCGGGCGCAGATGGCGGCGAACCGTTTGGGCGTGCAACGGTTTCAGGCGCTGTGCGGCAAATACGGCCGGGCAACGATCCTGGCGGCGGGTGCTGCGTTGTTGGATTACGCCGAACGCAAGATGCGCGCCGGCATCGCAGCGATCCCCGACGGGGTCTACCGGTTTGCCGATCGTTACGATTGCCCGGAAATCGACGGCGAGATGGATTTGTCATGCGAAATTACCGTGCGCGGCGATGCGATGCATCTGCATTTCGAAGCCCCGCCGCAGGTGCGCGCCGGGTTGAACATGACGATGACGGCGCTGCTCTCGACGGTTTACTACGCGATCAAAATGGTGGTGGATCCCACGATTCTGCCGAATGCTGGCCTCGCGCGGCCGTTGACCGTGTCTGCACCGGAAGGCTCGATCGTCAATTGCGTCCACCCCGCCGCCGTCAACGGAAGGTTGTCGTTGTGCCAGCGGATCGTCGATCTCATCCTGGGGGCGCTGGCCGAGGCGGTGCCGGATCGGGTGATCGCAGCCTGCAACGGCGCGTGTTTTTCCATCACCTTCGCCGGGCATCAGCCGGCCGATAATCGGCTATGGGTGTATTTGGAAACCATCGGCGGTGGGTCGGGCGCGCGGTTCAATAAAGACGGGTTGGACGGGGTGCATGTGCACATGACCAACACGTCGAACCTGCCGGTGGAGGCACTGGAACTCGAATATCCGTTGACGCTGATGCGGTACGAGTTGGTCGATGGGTCCGGCGGGGCGGGGCAATATCGCGGCGGCATGGCGATCCGCCGCGTCTACCGCGCCAACCACGACTGCCGGGTTCGCGTCGATGGCGCTAGGCTGCTGTCCCCGCCATGGGGCCTGTTCGGCGGGTTGCCGGGGGGACGCGCTGGGATCGCGGTGCATGGCGGCGCGCAGGCATTCGTGCGGGGGAATGGTGCGTTGCGCGCGGGCGAAACGATCGAGGTCGTGACCGGCGGATCGGGCGGCTACGGTCCCCCGGCGGCGCGCGCACCTGCCGCGATCACGCGCGACATTGCGGAAGGCGCGATCGATGCCGCTGTGGCGCGGGCGGTTTATGGACCGGCGATCGGGAGCTAATGACTGAGCAAAGTCCGGCGGGCTTCGAATTCCGCCAGATCGATGTCGCCGCGGGCGAAACGTTGCTCCAGAATATCGACGGCATCGCCCATGCGCCGATGCCCGTGTTCGTGCCAGGGGCGCGACAGGCCGCGCCTGCCGCAGCGGAAGGCCACGACCACGAGCGCCAACACGATGCCAACCATCGCCATCATGGCGATCGGACCGAACATCGTGCTGTGGTGCCAAAGCATCGGATACCCGTTGGGCGTGGGAACCTGTTGCGCGGCGGCTGGCAAGGCGAACCCCGCGACCGCCGAAAACCCGAGAAGCGAACCGAAACGCGTCATGGCGCAAGACCCTTCCGTTATCCTTCGGGTGCCATGCTCGCCGGTTCGCCGCGCGGACGCATTGATCTCGATCAAACGGTGTTCCGGGCTGGGATCGCCGGAGTCGCCTTCGCCGCCCGAGGCTGGTAGAGCGGCCTCATCACCGACGGAGATTCCGATGAAGCGCCTTCTGTTGCTCGCGACCCTGGCTTTCGCCCCGATGCTGGCCCATGCCGAGGTGCCGGAAGTCCGCATCGCGCGTCAATATTCCATGGGTTATCTGCAATTCAACGTCGTCGAGCACGAGAAACTCATTCAGAAACACGCCGCTCGGCTGGGCATCCCCGAGGTCAAGGTGTCGTCGTTCCGCTTCAACGGCCCGGCGGCGATGAACGACGCGCTGCTGTCCGATACCGTCGATATCGTCGGCGGCAGCCCGCACGGGATGTTCACGCTGTGGGCTAAAACCCTTGGCACCAAACAGGAAGTGCGCGCGATTACCGCCCTGGTGACGCTGCCTTTCGCGATTACCAGCAACGATCCCGCCATTACGACCATCGCCGATCTGGGCAAATGCAAGAAAATCCCGGTGCCGTCGGTGCGCGTGTCCTCCCCCGCTGTGTCGGTGCAGATGGCCGCCGCCAAGTTGTACGGGATGAAGGAATACGCGAAATTCGATACCGCCACGATCACCATGTCGCCCGCCGACGCCACGGTGGCGCTGCTGAGCGGCGTCGGGGAGATCAACTGCACCATCGCGCTGCCGCCGTTCTTGCAACAGCAGCTCGAACATCCGAACATCCATGTCGTTGCGAATTCGTTCGACCTGATGGGCGGGCCGAATACCTACACGCTGTCCTATACATCGCTGAAATTCCACGACCGCAACCCGAAACTCTATCAGGCCGTCTACGATGCCCTGCAGGAGGCAACCGGCCGAGTCAGCAACGATATCCGTACCGCTGCGAAATATTGGATCGAGGATAGCGAATCCCGCCTATCCGTCGATTTCGTCGCTGCCGCCGGCAGCGGTAAAGACGTGAAATGGACCACGATCCCCGAACGCACCATGCAAGGCGCCGAGTTCATGGCCGAGGTCGGAACGATCAAGGTGAAGCCGAAATCCTGGAAGGATTATTTCTTCCCCGAAGCCTACGCCATGCCGGGGAGCTGATATTGCCCGCCTCCGCTCGGCATTTCGATGCCGAGCGGGTGGCGATCAGATACTGAGATCGTCGAGGTTGTAATCCGCGATATCCGCCTTCGCCGCCGCATCCCAGCGGAAAATCTGGCCGGCGTGGGGGGCGTAGGCAAAGGGGGTTTCGTTGGGGAATCTTTGCTTGCGCGCATCGATGCCATAACCGATCATCCGAGCACGGCGGGCGATGCGGGCGGCGTCGTAGATTGCGGCTTCGTTGTGAACGCCGCCGCCGAGCACCCCGAGGACGGATTTGCGGCGGTGGAAGCCCATATTGAGGGTCACGCGCCAATCTTTGCTGGTATTGGCGAACGATCCATGCACCGCCTGACGGTTGGTAATCGCGACGTCGCCGGGCGCGCAGACGATCGGGACCGCGCCGGGCAGCCGATCGCTGCCGGCTTCGGCGAGCATGGCGCGGATGTCGGTCTTGCCCCGTTTGTGGGACCCGGGCAGTACCCAGACGCCATTCGCCGGGGTGCAGCCATAGAGTTGCGCCATCAGATTGAAACCGTGCGATCCCTGGTCCCAATCGGGGCTATTCCAATGGGTCAGGCCGTCCTGGTGCCATGCGACGGATGCGCCTCGGCCGGGTTCTTTGATGAACATCGCCTCGTTGAAGGGCACGAAATCGTCGCCGGCGATGGCGGCTGCGACGGACAGCAAGCCGGGATGGCCGTAGACCCGCAGATGCGCTTCGGAGAATTGCAACGTCCCGAGGATAAGGTAGACGACCTCCTTCGGCGCATCGTCGTCGGCTTTCGGCTCGTGCATTTTCACCGGATGCCGCCCTCCGGCGAGGGCGGTGCCGCCAAAGGGGTCGCTGAGCGGTCGAGCCCAGAACAGGGTAGGGGCTTTCAGGCCGACGCCGAGTGCGGGTCGGGATTGGGAGTCGCGTTCGGCGCCTTTTTCGGTCGGTAACCGGGCGAGAATGTCGTGCAGATCGGCTTCGATATCCTGCAATTCGTCCGGTCCGAGAACGTTTTCGAACACGTAGAAGCCGCAGCGCCAATAGGCCTCCAGAATCTCGGGATGCATTTTTCCATCGGCATCGTAACGAATGGGGCCGCGATTGCCGAGTGCGAAGGCCGCCTGCCTTCCCGCTTCGAGGTAGGCTTGCATGGCGGTATCGCGCGATATCTCGTTCATTGTCCCTCTCCGTGCGGAAGATGTTCGGTTGCTGCGCCGGGCTGGGTTTTTTGCCCACGGGCACCGCGCACCAGACGGCCGGGCAGGGCGCCCGTTGCCTCACCGTTACGGTAAACGATTTCGCCGGATACGATCGTCGCGACGAAGCCGTCGGTCCGCTGGACCAGCCGTTTGCCGCCGGCCGGCAGGTCGTAGACGATCTCCGGGCTGCGCAGCGCCAGTCGATCGTAATCGAGGATGGCGATATCGGCTTTCAGCCCGGGTTGCAGCAGCCCGCGATCGTGCAGCCCGATCGCCACGGCATTGTCCCGGGTCAGCCGTTTGACGATGAACGGCACCGAAAACAGCCCGCCGCGCGGCCGATCCCGCGTCCAGTGCGTCAGGGTGTAGCTGGTGGCGGTCGCGTCGCACATCAGCCCGACATGCGCCCCACCGTCGCCCAGCCCGATCAGCGTATCGGGATGGGCGATCATGTCGTGCACCACGTCCAGATTGCCGGCCGCAAAATTGGTCGTCGGCAAATACAGGATGCCGCGCCCGTCGTTTTCCAACAGCAGATCGTAAGCGACCTCGTCCGGGGTGCGGTTTTGCCGGTCCGCCATGGCCTGGATGCTACGATCGGCGGGCGGTTCGTAGTCCGGCGGGTCGCCCAGCGGGAACAGGCGATCCCACCGCATCACCCGGCGGGCGCGTTTGCCGCCCTGGAATTCCTCCGACAGCAATTGGGCGCGGAACGCGGGATCGCGCAGCCGGCGCAGGCGTTCGGGGAAGGGCAGGGCCTCGATCGCCTTGTAACTGGGCCGGCGCATGAAGGGATTTTGCGACAATTCGAAGCCCAGCAGCACCGAGGTCGGGCGCGATCGCACCTGCCCGGTGATGCGCAGTCCGGCCGCATTGGCCTCGGCGATGCGGTGCAGCAAAGCCCGCCAGCCATCGGGGCGGCTATCGGATTGCAGCAAGGTCAGCGTGACCGGCCGGCCGGAGTGCTGTGCTACGCGTTCGAACAGGGCGAATTCCGCCTCGGGGTCGTCGAAATCCGACACGATCTGCACCCAGCCATCGCCCATGGCTTCGGCGATTTCCGCAAGTTCGGCTTCCTCGGCGCGCAACGTCGGAATATGTTTGCCGTCCGAGGTGCGGTGGTTCAACGTGCGGGAGGTCGAAAATCCCAGTGCCCCCGCCGCAATCCCCTCCCGCGTCAAAGCCGCCATCGCCGCACGATCGGCCGCCGTGGCCGGTTCTCGATCGGCGCCGCGTTGGCCCATGACGTAGACCCGCAGTGCGGCATGCGGCACCTGGACGGCGATATCGGCGTCGTATTGGCGGCTTTCCAGCGCGTCCATGAATTCGGGGAAGGTGCTCCAGTTCCAGGGCAAGCCCTCGGTCAGGACGACTTCGGGGATGTCCTCCACCCCCTCCATCAATTGCACCAGCATGTCGTGGCGGTCGGGGTGGCAGGGGGCGAAGCCGACGCCGCAATTGCCCAGCAGCGCGGTGGTGACACCGTTCCAGGTGGAGGGCGACAGGCGGGAGGACCAGGTCGCCTGCGCGTCGTAATGGGTGTGGACATCGACGAAGCCCGGCGTCACCAGCAGGCCGGTTGCGTCGATCTCCTGCTGGCCGGGCGGCAGGTTGGGGCCGATTTCGGCGATCCGGCCGTGCGCGATGCCGAGGTCGGCGACGTAGGGATCGCCGCCGCTGCCATCGACGATGGTGCCGTTGCGGATGATCAAGCTGTGCATGGGCGTTCCTCCTGGTAGGAGACGGTACCGGTGGAAACGCCGGTCGGCAAGCGCGGCGTCAGGTCGTCAGCGCCGCGCCTTTGCGCTCGGGGATCAGGAACCACATCGCCACGATATCCACGACGTACAGCACCGCCAGCAGGGCGATCGCGGTTTCGAAGCCATAGAGCGCGGCGACCGATCCAACTGCGACCGGCCCGAACCCGCCGATCGCACGGCCGAAGTTGAACAGCACATTCTGCGCGGTTGCTCGGCTGGCGGTGGGGTAAAGCTCGCTCATGAGCGCGCCGTAGCCGCCCAGCATGCCGTTGACGAAGAATCCCATGATGGCGCCGGCGATCAGCAGGGCGGTCGGGTCGGTCAGCCGAGAATAGACGACGACCATGATGGCGGCGCCGATCATCCAACCGATGAAGGCGGGGCGGCGACCGACGCGATCGGCGACGTGGCCGAACACGAAGATGCCCAGGGCCATGCCGCCGATGGTGACGGCGGTCCAGGTGGCGGATTGGGTCAGGTTGAAGTGAAACCGGGTTGCCAGATAGTTCGGCAGCCAGATCATCACCCCGTAATAGCCGAAATTCTGCACCGAGCAGAGGATCGCCATCCCCAGGCTGATTTTTGCCGTCGGCCCATCCTTGAACAACGCCCAAAGCGACGCCGAGGCAGGTCCGCGCCGTTCGAACATCGCGGGTTCGGGGCAGCTGCGGCGGACGAAGAAGGCGACGATGGCGGGCAGCACGCCCAGCGCGAACATGCCACGCCAGCCGATCGTCGGCAGCAACAGCGGCGTCAGCAGCGCGGCCAGCAGCACTCCGGCCTGCCACCCCAGCCCGACATAGGACGAGACGCGGGCGCGTTTGGCGGCGGGCCATGCCTCGGCTGCCAGGGCCATGCCGATGCCGAATTCGCCGCCCAGCCCCAGGCCGGCGATGCCGCGATACGCCAGCAGATCCCAGTAGCCCTGTGCGAAGGCGCAAAGGCCGGTGAACACGGCGAACAGGACGATGGTCCAGGTCAGCACGCGGACTCGGCCGAGCCGATCGGACAGCATGCCGAAGCCGATGCCGCCGAGGACGGCGCCGACCAGGGTGGCGGTGACCAGGGAGGCCGCTTGCGGCTGCGCGAGGTGCAGATCGGCCGAGATCGCCCGCAGCATGAAGCCCAGAATCAACAGGTCGAACCCGTCCATCGCATAGCCGATGGCGGAACCCCAGAGCGCCTTCCATGCCTCGGGGGAAACGGTTTCGTCGGTGTTCACTATTGCAACAGCTTCAAGGCATTCATCACGGTTTTGTAGACGCCCCATAGCAGCGGAATGCCGACGAAGCCCCATGCGAAGGCCAGTTGCAGCGAGGTCGTTCCTTTACGGTCCACGATCAGCTCCCCTTCTCAGACATATGGTGGCGGCTATCCACCGCTCGGACGCAGAGGTTGGCGATAAACCCGACAATCAGCAACGCAGCGAGCACATACATCGTGTTGTTGTAGGCATCGCGGGGGGCAATGCCACGATCGACATTGTATTGGCGGATATAGTTCACCAACACCGGCCCCAGAATGCCGGCCGTCGACCACGCGGTCAGCAGCATGCCATGGATGGCGCCGACGTAGCGGGTGCCGAACATATCGCGGAGGTAGGCGGGCACGGTGGCGAAACCGCCGCCGTACATGCTCAGGATCACGCAGAAGCACAGCACGAACAACGGCAGGCTGCCGGATTGGCCGATGCTCGGCACCGCCGCGTAAAGGAAGAAGCCGAGTGTGAAAAACACCAGATAGGTATTCTTGCGGCCGATAAAGTCGGAGATCGACGCCCAGAAGAACCGCCCGCCCATGTTGAACAGGCTCAGCAAGCCGACGAAGCCGGCGGCGGCGACGGCGGTGACCTTGCCGGGGAACATCTCCTGGCTCATGGCGGAGGCTTGGCCGAGCACACCGATGCCGGCGGAGACGTTCATGCAGAGGACGATCCAGATCAGCCAGAATTGCGGGGTTTTCAGGGCTTCGTAGACGTAGACGTTATGGGTGGTAATCATGGAGCTGGATTCGGACGGCGGGACATAGCCTTCCGGCGCCCAACCGGGCGGGGGCAGGCGCACGATGGCGGCGCCGACCATCATGAAGCAGAAATAGACGATACCCAGCACCAGAAAGGTCTGCATCACCCCGATATCGGTTGCGGTGCGAAACTGGTCCATGAGCCATACGGACAGGGGGGAGGCGATGAAGGCGCCGCCGCCGAAGCCCATGATTGCCATGCCGGTGGCCATGCCCGGCCGGTCGGGGAACCATTTGATCAGGGTGGAAACCGGCGAAATATAGCCGATGCCCAGGCCGCAGCCGCCCAGCACGCCGTAGCCGAGGTAAATCAGCCAGATATTGTGGATATTCACCCCGACGGCGGAAACCAGAAAGCCGCTGGCCCACAGCAGTGCCGCCGTAAACATGGCTCGGCGCGGCCCGCCTTCTTCGACCCAACGGCCCATGACCGCCGCCGACAGCCCGAGGAACACGATCGCGATGCTGAAAATCCAGCCGAGATCGGTCAGTTTCCAATCGTCCGGGGCGGCTTTGGCAATGCCGAGCAATTTCGTCATCGGCAGGTTGAAGACGCTGATCGCGTAGGCTTGTCCGATGCACAGATGCACGCACAAAGCAGCAGGCGGGACCATCCACCGGTTGAATCCGGGGCCTGCGATGGTACGGTCGCGGTGCAGAAAGCCGATCGAGGTCGTTGACATGGAGTTCCCTTCGAATCCGTTTTTATTTAGTTCACGTTACCGTGGCACTCTTACCGAGCAACGCCAAGCGGATGTTGCCGATACGGAGCCTCGGACGCATAATTCTTTATTCAAATCGAGGAAATCGATCCAATGCCAACGCTGTTCGACCTGACCGGCAAAGTCGCCATCGTCACCGGCTCCACCAAAGGGATCGGCCTCGCCATTGCGCGACGGATGGCCGAACACGGCGCGACCGTGGTGGTTTCCAGCCGCAAGGCCGATGCCTGCGAGGCGGTGGTGGCGGAGATTCGCGGCCTGGGGCGGAAAGCGGTGTCGATCCCCTGCCATGTCGGGCGGCGGGAGGAATTGCAGAACTTGGTGGACCAGACCGTGGCGCAATGCGGCGGCATCGACATCGTGGTCGCCAATGCCGGCATCAACCCGTATTTCGGCCCGGCGGCCGGGGCGTCGGACGAGGTGTTCGATCGGGTCATGGCGACGAATGTGCGAGCCAATTTCCAACTGGCGAACATGACGATCCCGCACATGATCGCGCGCGGCGGCGGGTCGTTCACCATTATCTCGTCCATCGGCGGCATCGTCGGGCAGCCGAAAATCGGCATTTACGGCATCTCTAAAGCCGCCGACATGGCGTTGATCCGCAATATTTGTGTGGAGTGGGGGCCGTCCGGCATTCGCGCCAACGCGATCGCGCCGGGGCTGGTGCGCACCGATTTCGCCCGCGCGCTGTGGGAAGACCCGGTGCGCTACAAGAAAACGACCAGCCAAGCGCCGTTGCAGCGCATCGGCGAACCCGACGAAATCGCAGGGGCGGCGGTGTTCCTGGCCTCGGCGGCGGGCAGCTTCACGACCGGGCATACATTGGTCATCGATGGCGGCATCACCGCTGGCTCCGTGACGCAGCCGGAAGCATGACCGGCCCGCTGTTCGACCCCGCCGGACCAGTGTCCGGCCCGCTATTCGATCCGGCGGATTTCCGCCTGCGGCCGGAGATTTCGCACGTCTGCGCAGCCGGGGAGACCCCGTTCCTGCACCGCCACGACGACGCGTTGCGGCAATACGCCGAGGACAAAAGCAACGGCATGCCAGGCCGCGTTGGCCAGGAAGCCCAAATCGCCCGCGCTCGCCACCAACTCGCTCGGCTGTTCCACGTCGGCGCCGACGAGATCGGCTTCGTGTCCAACGTGGCCGAGGGCGTGTCGATGGTCGCCGAAAGCCTCGATTGGCGACCGGGCGACAATATCTGCATCGATGCCCACGAATATCCCTCCGTCGTCGGCCCCTTCGCGATGCGACGGGCCTCGCCGATCGAACTGCGCTGCGCCTCGGGCGGGGAGCCGGATCGTGTCGCGGCGTTGGTGGACGAACGCACACGGGTTATCGGGGTCAGCGCGGTATCTTATTTGACGGGGGAGCGGTTCGACCTCGCACCGTTACGCGCGGCGGCGGATCGCGTGGGGGCGATCCTGATCGTGGATTATACCCAGGCGGCGGGGTATCTGCCGATCGAGGCGTCGATTGCCGATTTCGCGTTCTCGGCCTGCTACAAGTGGCTGTTGGGCACGACCGGGGTGGCCGCTGCCTATTGGAACCGCACCCGTCAACCGCATTGGGCGCCGGCCTCTGCCGGTTGGAACTCCATGGGTTCGGCGGCAAACGGCTACGACCCGGTGCCGCCGTTGCAGGACGATGCGATGCGGTTCACCCGAGGCAATCCCGCGCATGCGTCGATCTACGTGCTGAATGCGGCGTTGGATTACCTATCCGGGTTCGAAATGCCGGCCGTGCTGGCGCATGTGCAGCGACTGACGGGCGCGCTGTTGGACCGCCTCGAATCGCTGCAAATCCCGTCCACCACGCCGCGCGATCCTGCTCGGCACGGCGCCAGCGTCTGCATCGCCAGCCCGCGTGCGCGTGCCATTGTCGATGCGATGGCGGCGCAGGGCGTATGGGCCTGGAACGGGCACGGGCGCGTGCGGATTAGCTTCCACGGCTACAATGCCGACGTGGATGTCGATCGGATCGTCGCGGCATTGCGCGCGAGTTTGTAAGACCGTCCGCCGCCATCGCGGACAGAAATCGTGCCGCCCGGACCGAACAATCCAGGCGGCACAGCCCGGCTGTCAGGCCTTCTTCTTTTCCATCGCCTCGGTCAGACGCTGCGGATCGACCTTGATTTCGACCCCCGCGCGTTCGGTTTGCAGCACCATGATCGAGCGGGAATCGCGGTTGCCCCAGCCGCGGTTCAAGCCCTCGGACAGATCGGCCAACGCCAGATTGGCCAAGCGCATGGGCACGTTCAGTTCGCGACCCAAAGCGGTCGCCAGCGACACATCCTTGTGCGCCAGACGCAGCGCAAAGGCGGCGGGTTCGTACTGGTTGGGCAGGAACTGGTCGGTCATGGATTCGAACGCGCCACGCCGGCCGATCGCCCCCTGACGCACCGCTTCCCAGATCGCCAACGGCTCGATCCCGGCTTTCACGCCCATGCTGAACACCTCGGCGGCGGCAGCAGTCGCGATATAGCCGTAGCAATTATGCACCAGCTTCGCCACCGAACCCGCCCCGATGGGGCCGATGTAGCTCGCTTGATCGCCGATGGTGTCGAGCACCGGCTTCCATTTGTCGAACACATCCGAGTCGCCGCCGCACCAGATCGCCAGCTTGCCGGTGAACGCGCCACGCGGCCCGCCGGAGACCGGGGCGTCGAACAAATAGGCGCCCTGCTTCTCGTATTCGGCGTGGGCTTTGCGCATGGTGGTGGGGGAGTTGGTGGTAAGGTCGAAATACGCTGCGTCTTTGCGCACCCCGGCCAGGATCCCGTTTTCACCGTACGAAACGGCCTCGAATTCCACCGGACCCGGCAGCGACGAGAAAATCACGTCGCATTCCGCAGCCAGGGCCTTCGGGCTATCGGCCCAGATGGCGCCGTTTTTGATGTGGGAGGCTGCGGCCTCCTGGCGCACATCGTGCACCAGGACGGTGTTCCCAGGGGTCTGGAAACCCTTTTGCAGATTGGCGGCCATGCTGGCACCCATGGTGCCCAGGCCGATAAAACCGGCTTTCATCGTCGCAATTCCTTACGGGTTGGCCGCGAAAATGTCCTTGGCGATGTTCGCCGCCGACATCGAAGCCGGCCAGCCGGCATAAAACGCGAGATGGGTGATCATCTCGGAGAGCTCGTCCTTCGTGACCCCGTTATCCAACGCCCGCTGCAAATGCCCGCGCAACTGTTCGGGGCGATAGGTCGCGAGCAGCGTGGCGCAAACGATCAGGCTGCGGTCGCGCTTGGACAGGTTCGGGCGTTCCCAGATGTCGCCGAACAGGACCTTTTCGGTCATCTCGATCATGTAGGGTACGGTCTGACGGACAGCGTCGCGGGATGCGGACGGGGGCGTTGCCATGATTTCCTCCTGATGGGTGGGCAGAGGCCCTATTGCACACCAACCGGCTTTCCGAGTCCAATCCACCGCAACGGAGGAGAGACAGATGACCGACGATTCCAAGGTGGCCCTGGTCACCGGCAGTGCGCTGAATATCGGCCGAGCGATTGTGCAGCATTTGGCGCGGGACGGTTTCCGGACGATGGTGACGGCCCGTCAGTCCGAAGCCGATTGCCGCGAAACCGTGCGGCTGGTGAACGAGGCCGGTGGCGAAGCCGACATGCATCTGGCCGATATTTCCGATCCCGCCCAGGCCAAGGCGCTGGTCGAAGCCACCGTCGCCCGGTTCGGTCGGCTCGATGTGCTGGTCAACAACGCCTCGATCCGCCGGCAGACCAAGTTCCTGGAACTGACCCCGGCCGAATGGCGGGAGATCATGGGCACCACGATCGACGGGGCGTTCTACTGCGCGCATGCCGCCGCACCGCATATCATCGCGGCCGGGGGCGGGACGATCGTCAATCTCGGCGGTATTTCCTCCCATGTCGGGACCAAAGGGCGAGTGCATGCGATCACCGCCAAAGCCGGCATGATCGGGCTGACCCGGGCGCTGTCGAAGGAGTTGGCGGAATATAATATTACGGTGAATACCGTCGTGCCCGGCTCCATCGAAACCATCCGAGGCTTCGCCGCCGGCGGCAACCACGGCCGCTCGGCACTACCTGAATCCCCCCTGGGCCGGCGCGGCAAGCCGGACGAGATCGCGGCGATGGTCCGTTTCCTGTGCTCGGACGAAGCCCGCTACATCACCGGCCAGTCGATGCACGTGAATGGCGGCGCCTACGTGAACTGATGGCCGCGCGTTTCGCGTAAACGGAATTTTAATGTTTGTTGCCTACGCTGCGCTCGTCGAGGCCACCCTTGACCAGCGCACACGTGGCTTTTCCTTGACGCCATGACCATTTGTGCTATGGTACAAAATGTTGCGATGGCCGCGTGCGCGTCTTCAAAACGAGATGGTTCGCCAAGTTCGCTCGCCGGGAGCGTATCGCCGATACAAGCTTGCTCGACGCAATCGCCCGCGCCGAACGGGGTATCGTGGATGCCGATCTCGGTGGTGGGCTCATTAAGCAGCGCGTCGCACGCGCAGGGCAGGGACGATCGGGCGGGTACCGCACGATCCTGGCCTACCGGATCGGCGACCGGGCGGTATTTTTGTTTGGCTTCGCGAAGCACCGCATGGACGACATCGGACCGGATGAGCTGCGGGCATTGCGGGCGTCCGCAACGCAGATGCTCGAAGCGGACCCAGCGGCGATCGATCGGGCGATCGCCGACGATAGTTTTCAGGAGATCGCCTATGACGAAGAACCCGGAATCTGGAAGCCCGGAACCTGGGAGCATTGACGAGGCATTGCTCGATACGGCGAACGATATGTATCGGGTCGGTATCTTCGACGCGGCGACCTATCGGCAGGTCACCCTGCGCGACGCCCCGCAACTCCCGCTGCCATTGACCGAGCCCATGACGGGCGAGGATATCCGCGCTCTTCGCCAAAAAGCGCATCTCAGCCAGGCCGCCTTTGCCCGCTACCTGAACTTGACCGTTGGCTATGTTTCTCGCCTCGAACGCAACGGGCAACGGCCGAGCGGACCGGTATTGGTGCTGTTGAACGTGATCAAGCGGCGGGGGATCGAGACCATTGTCCATGCGCCGCGCGTTTCGCCGCTGGACAATTCGCCCCCTACCGCATAGCACCCGCCGAACGCTTCCTTAGGACTCCGCACCCGCGCCCATGATGTATTTCAGCCGCTTGAAGACCTACTCGATCCTCGGCGCCTGCCTGATCGGTCTGCTTTTGTGCATTCCCAATGTCATGAAAGCGCCGGCGTCCTGGCTGCCGTGGCGAACGGTGCACCTCGGTCTCGATCTGCAAGGCGGCAGCTATCTGCTGCTGGAGGTCGATATGAAGGCCGTCGTCAAGGAACGGCTGGAAAGCCTGATGGACGGCGTGCGGCAGGCGCTGCGGCCGGGCGCTATCTTCTACCAGACGCTGGAAGCGCGTACCGAGCAGAACCAAGTTTTCGTGCGGCTGCGGGACGCGAGCAAGACGGCGGCGGCGGTGGCGGCGTTGAAGCCGCTGATTTCGACCGATAACGCGTCCGGCACGCCCGATATGCAAATGGTATCGGGCGACGACGGAACGATAACCCTGACCCTGTCCCCGGTCGCCCTGCATGCCAGGGCCAGCGGGGCCGTGCTGCAATCGATCGAAATCGTGCGGCGACGGATCGACGAAACCGGCGTGGTCGATCCGCAGATCGCCCAGCAGGGGGAGGGCCGCATCGTCGTGCAGCTTCCCGGCGTGGGCGACCCCGATCGGATCAAGCGGTTGATCGGCAAGACCGCGCACATGACCTTCCGACTCGTCGATGAATCCGCCAATCCCGCCGGCAACGGCCCGCCCCCGCCCGGCGTCGATTTCCTGCAGGATCAGGACCGGCCGGGCCAACGGATCGCCGTGCGCAAACGCATCGACGTCGATGGCGCCGACCTCACCGATGCGCGGGCCGGCACCGACCCGACAACCGGGGAGTGGGTGGTGAACTTCACCTTCAACTCGGTCGGCAGCCGGCGCTTCGCCGATATCAGCACCGCCAACGTCAACCATCGCTTCGCCATCGTGCTCGACGACAAGGTCATCAGCGCGCCGGTCATTCGCAGCCCGATCACCGGCGGGCGCGGCCAAATCAGCGGATCGTTCAACGCTGCCACCGCCAACGATCTGTCCACCCTGTTGCGCGCCGGGGCGCTGCCGGCGCCGCTGACGGTGATCGAAGAACGCAGCGTCGGCCCGGAACTCGGCGCCGACAGCATTAAGGCCGGCGCCATCTCCCTCGCCGTCGGCTTCCTGCTCGTCATCGCCTTCATGGGCTTCTTCTACGGGCTGTTCGGCTGGTTCGCGAACCTGGCACTGCTCGTCAACCTCATCCTGATGCTCGCCATCATGTCGTTGATGGAGGCGACTTTGTCCCTGCCGGGCATGGCGGGAATACTGCTGACCCTGGGCATGGCGGTTGATGCCAACATCCTAATCAACGAACGCATCCGGGAGGAGCAGAAGCTCGGTCGCCCGCCGCTCGCCGCCTTGGAGCACGGATTCAACCGCGCCTTCCGCACCATCGCCGACAGCAACGCGACGGCGTTCCTGGCGCATGTGGCGCTGTTCGCCTTCGGGTCCGGTCCGGTCAAAGGCTTCGCCGTCACCATCACGCTGGGTATCGCGACGTCGCTGTTCACTTCCTGGATGCTGACCCGCCTGCTGGTGGCGCGATGGTATGTCGCGCGCAAGCCCAAGCTGCTGCCGGTCTGAGACGGACAAACACATGTTCATCAAACCCATGTTCCGGCTCGCCCCGGATACCACGCGCTTTAACTTCATGCGGGGCCGGTTCCTCGGCCTGATCGTGTCGGCGGTGCTGTCCACCGCATCCGTGGTGCTGTTCTTCTACCCCGGGCTGAATCTGGGCATCGACTTCTCCGGCGGCATCGTCATGCAGGTGCGCACCGATGGCGCCGCCGATTTCACCAAAATCCGCACCGCTTTGACCGATGCGCATATCCAGGTGCAAGGCGTGCAGCGCTTCGGCGACGCGTCCGAGGTCTTGATCCGCCTGAGCACCCAGGCCAACGAGCAGGCGACCCAACAGGCCGTGACCCAGGTGCGCGACGCCTTGGCCAAATCGGTCGCCGGGGCGCGCATCATGCGGACCGACGCGGTCGGCGCCAGCGTCTCGGCGGAGCTATTTCGCAACGGGTTGCTGGCGTTGGGCGTCAGCCTGCTGATGATCCTGGCGTATATCTGGTTTCGGTTCGAGTGGCAGTTCGCCGTCGGCGCGGTGGCGACGCTGATTTTGGATGTCACCAAGGCGATCGGCTTCCTCGCGGTCACCCGCATCGAATTCGATCTGGTGATGGTCGCGGCGATCCTGACCGTGCTGGGGTATTCCACCAACGACAAGGTGGTGGTCTACGATCGGGTGCGGGAAAATCTGCGCAAATACAAGACCATGCCGCTGCGCGAACTGATCGATCTGTCGATCAACGAGACGCTGAATCGCACCTTGGGCACATCGATGACGGTGTTCCTGGCCAGCCTGCCGCTGGCGATCTTCGGCGGCCAGTCGATCTCCGGCTTTGCCACGATCATGCTGTTCGGCATCGTCGTCGGCACATCGTCGTCGATTTTCATCGCTGCCCCGATCCTGCTGTTCCTGGGCGAACACCGGCTGCGCCGCGACACCGTCGCACCTGTGGCCAAGGACGCGACGGCCGCCGAACCTTGATTTCCCGCCGCCTCGTCCTGGCCGGCACGACCGCGTTCGCGACGGCGCGCCCGGCCAAGGCAACGCGGGTGACCCCGACCGTGCGCCATTGGTCCGTCCTCGTCGGCGCCACCGCCGGTTCCGGCTTCGACCTCGGTGCTCGGGCTTTCGTCCCCTTCCTCGAACGGTTCATGCCCGGGCTGGAATTCTCGGTGCACAATGTGCCGGGGGAGGCTGGGATGAATGCCATCAAGGCGGTGATCGAGGCCCCGCCCGCAAGCCTCGTTCTGGGTTGGATATCGACCCCGACCCTCACGGCGCGGATCATCGATCGGCAGGACGACTCGCCGATGCAGCGGCTGCGGCTGCTGGGCGCCGTCACGCGGGAGCCGGTGGCCTTCGTGTCCCCCGCTGCCGCGCCGCTCGACTCCCTACAGGACATGATCCAGCGCGCCGGGGCCGACCAGGATGCGATCCCGCTGGGCACCCCGCCGCCCGGCAGCCCGCCGCATCTGGCCGTGCTGCGGTTGCAACTGCTGGCGCAGACGCGGTTGAACATCGTGACCTTCCCATCGGCTGCGGCGGCGGTGCAGGCGGTGCTCGCCGGCAATGTGTCGGCCGCCGCGCTGGGCCTGTCGGACGCGATCGAACCACTGCGGGCGCAAAAGCTGGTCGGTCTGGGGATCGCTGCCCGCAATCGCTTCGGGGTGCTGCCCGACCTGCCGATGTTGCAGGAAGCCGGGGTGAACCTGTCGGCCACGATCCGTCGCGGATTGGCCGCTCCGGTCGGCCTCAATGCCGAGATGGCGGGCCGCCTTATTGCCGCGCTGCAAGGCATCGTTGCCGACCCCGATTTTCAGGCGCTGTCGGAATCCCGCGGCTCGCTGGCAGCCTGGCTGGACGGCCCCGCCTGGACCGCCGTGGTCGAGCGCGAACGGGCGGATTTGGGCAAGCTCTGGGCCACGGAGCCGTGGCTGCCGTCGAACGGCGGTTAGTGGCCCTCCGCTCTAAGCAAACGCAGCGCTGAGGGCGCCGAGCGCGTTCAGGGCCGGGGGAAAGCCGGTATAAGGGGCGGTTTGGACGATGGCCTCGATCACTTCGGTCTTGCTGAGGCCGACATTCAGCGCGGATTGGCCGAATTTGCCGACCTGCTCCGGCAGGCGCAGCGCGGTGAAGCCGGCAACGGCGACCAAAGCGCGTTGGCGGTGTTCCAGGCCGGGGCGGAACCAGATCTCGCCATAGCCGTATTGGATGGCGGTGGGGTAAAGCGCCCCGGTCGTCGGATTGTCCGGTGCCGCATACCCCTGCGTTGCCCGAGCGCCGTGCAGTGTGCGCATGAGGGCGGCGCCGCGCGCGGTCATTTCCTCCAACGAGGCGTCTTCCGGTGGATCGGCGGGGAAGGGGATGCCGCGATCGGCGAATATCTCGGCGGCGAGGGCCAGGGTTTCCTCGGCGGCCGAGAACCCGGCGTACAGCGCGCATTGCACCAGGATTTCGCGGATGGCTTCCGGCGTCAGGCCCAATTCCAGTCCGGCGACGATGTGCCGGCGCAGCGGGCGCAGTCGGGGGCCGGTGCCCAGGGCGGCGATGACGCATAGCATCCGGTCCTGGAGACCCAGACCGGGCCGATTCCAGACGCCGCCGAAGACGGGTTCGGTCAGCAGGTTGGCGAAACCGGCTTGTTGCTGGGCGGTGCCGAACAGGCGTTGCAGGGTGGCTTCGCCTTGGCGGCGCAGGTCTTGGCGGTTCATGGCGTTTTCTCCGGCGTTTCGATGCGCCTATCGGGCGCCGAGCCGGGGGTCAAGCGCGGCGGGGGCGACCGCAGCGCACCTATCGCGGCGACGCGGGGCTTCCATATGCGAATGCGATGGCATCGTACCTCGAACTGGCGCCGGGACACACTATGTTACCCCTCGCGAACCCGCTTTCCCGGTATTGTGCCGAGCGACGAGGCGGCCCGTTCGGTCGCCAATCAGACACCAATCAGACACCAATCAGACAAAGGACTCCCATCGATGCGCCGGCTCGGACTTCCTGTTGCCCTGACCGCTTCGGTCCTGTTGACGGCCTGCGCGGTGGCGCCGCCCAGCGCGCCGAACGTGATGGCGCTGCCGTCGCAGGGCAAGCCCTACGACGTGTTCCAGCGGGAGGACTATTTTTGCCGGCAGTCTGCCGGGCAGAACAGCGGATCCGGCGCGACGGCAGCCCAGGCGCAGGACAACGCGGTCGGCAGCGCCGCGGTCGGCACGGTGATCGGTGCGGCGGCGGGCGCCTTGTTGGGCGCGGCCAGCGGCAATGCCGGCGCGGGCGCGGCCATCGGCGCCGGGGCCGGCCTGCTGGTCGGCGGTTCGGCCGGGGCTGGCAACGCAGCGCGCGGGGCGGCGATTTCGCAGCAGCAATACGATACCGCCTATACCCAGTGCATGTATGCGTATGGCAACTCGGTGCAAAGCGCGCCGGTCTCCTATCCGCCGGCCTATGCGCAGCCTTACCCGGCCTATGGCTACGGCTACACCCCGAGCGTGGTGATCGGCGGCGGCTACTACGGGCGGCCGTATCGGCATTGGTAACGGGGTCCGGGGGGCGCTCGTCGGGTGCGTTCGTCGGGTGCGACGACGCCCCTCGGATCAGGAAATCAGCTTCGCCAGCGACACCGCCATCTGATCGGGCGCCAGATCGGCTCGGATCGGCGCCACGAAGCGCCCGTCGGGACCCATCAAATACAACACCGAACTATGGTCCATCGTATAATCGTCCGGTCCCGTCCCGGTCCGGTGCTCGGTGTAATAAACCCGATACGCCTTCGCGGCGGCGGCAATCTGCTCGGCCGAACCGGTCAACCCCACCAGCTTCGGTCCGAAAGCCGAGGCGAACTGCCGCACCACCGCCGGCGTATCGCGCTTCGGATCGATCGAAATGAACACCGGCCGCACCCGATCCGCTTTCGCCCCCAATTTGTCCAGCGCATCGGCAACGGTATTGAGCGTGGTGGGGCACACGTCCGGGCAATAGGTGTAGCCGAAATAGACCAGCATGTATTTGCCGCGAAAATCCTTGTCGGTGACCGCCTTGCCATCGCCGCCGACCAGGGCAAAGGGACCGCCGACCACCAGCCCGGCTGGGGTGCCGCCCGAGAACCAGATATACCCGCCCGCTCCGATCAGCAGCAGCGCCATGAACAGGCCGATCAGGGCAAACAGCCGGCTAGGGCCGCTCGATTTTTCTGTGTCGTCATCGGCCGTGGACATGGATGCCTCCCAATGCGTCGGAGATAGGTTGCGCCCGCAGAGTCCGCAACGCAGCGTTTAGCACGGCAGGATCGCTCCAGTCCGGTCCTCGGCCGATTTCGTGCACCGCGCGCAGCCAGCCGGCGGGGTCGATCAGAAATTCGAAGCCTGCCACGCGATCCGGCGCAAGGCCGGCGAGGATGGCAAAGGCGTCCCTCGCGTGGCCGAGGGCGACCCCGCAACCGCCCGCCGGCACTGTGCCATCCAACCGAAGAATTGTCGCGTCGGGCACCTGGTCGGGCGTTTCTGGCACCGGACCGCCTGCGACCGAGGTGACGCGAACGAAGCGGCCGCGCAGGTCGCTCAGGCGGTCAGCCCCTTGGCCGGCCCAAGAGGGGGCGAAGGCGATATTGCATACGATCGGCAGGTCGGGTGCGGGGACCGGGTGGGTCCAGCTTCCGCTGCGTCGCATGGATGCGCCGGCATTCAGGGCTTTGGCGAAATCGATCGCTGCCCAGCGGTCGTCGGTGCTCAGGCGTGGCGCGAAGCCGGGCATGGCCGGATCGCCGTTCGGGGCCGCAATGCCCTGGCCGACCCACCAGAACAACTCGCCGTCCGGATGGTCCCAGAGATGCCCCGCTGTCAGGTCGGCGGCTTTGGCGAGAGCGCCGCGATCCGCCTGCCCGTCCCCGGCCGCGCCGTGGCAGGCGGCGCAATGGGCTGCGAACACCGTCCGGCCGCGCAGGATCGATGCCGCTGCAAAACCGGTGGGGGAGGTTTGGTAGCTGGTGGGATAGGCCGCGACCGATAGCAGGCGCAGCGTCGGGGCCTGCCACAGGATTGCCGCCGTCGCCGCGACCGCCGCGATCGTCCGGCAACGGCTTGCGTAGCAACTCGCGGCCAGCACGGCGACGCCGGCCCCGATCGTTGCCAAGGCGATCGCGATGGCCTGCCGCAAATCCTCGTCCTGCAAGGCCTCTAGGCTGGGGCGCCATCCGAGCGGCCAGACCGGGGCCTGGTGCTGGGCGGGAATGAGGGAGGCCATCAGCCCGCCGGCCAGCACGACCGCCAGGCCGCAGGCAGCCTCGATCGCGATGGACAGGCCCATGCGTTGGCGGGCGATGTGGGGGTTGCCGGCGACAAGGCGGTCGGTCAGGGCGACCCGGTTCCACAGCGCGCAGCCCAGCATGACGCCGAACAAGGCCAGTTTCAGCAGCGCAACGCGGCCGTAGTCGGTGCCGATCAAACCCGGCAGATCGCCGATCGGCGCGAGCGATTGCACCAGCGCAGTGGCAGCGATGGTTGCCACAGCCACCATCCCGAGGGGGGAGAACCGCCTTGCCGCCAGCCGCGCATCGGCTGGGGTTTGGGTGCGCAGGCAGAGCAGCAGTGGCAGAAGGGCGCCGAGCCAGGCGCCGGCCGCGAGCAGGTGCAGAGCCTCGGCGCCGATCGGCACCCATGGTTCGGTCCACCACGGGCCGCCCCCCACCGTCGCGCCGGCATGCCCCAGCAGGCCCTGGGCGGAAAGCGCGAGGCCGGCGGCCAGCAGCGCGAGGCGCCGATCGACGAAGGGGATCGCCGCGATCAGCAGCAGGCGGACACCGAGCGCATGGCCGAAGCGTGTGTCCCATAGTGTCTCGGGGAGGGCGGCGAGCCAGTCGCCCTCGGCGGCAAAGACAGCAGCCTGCATTGCGAACCAGCCCAGCCCGAACAGCACGGCGAGGCCGGCCCCGATCCGGGCATGGCGCCGCAGCCGGGGGCGGAGCGGGGCCGGGGCGATGGTCTCGGCGAACAGCATTGTGCCGAACGCCGAGAGCAGCGCCGCCGTGTGCAGCCCGCGCAACAACGCCAGAGCGGGGGCGATGGGTTCCATCTAGTGGTCCGATCCTAATGCTTGAGTCCCACGCGTTAGCAGGCTGCTGAAAAACCCACCAGATTGGCTGTAGACCGTCCCCCGATTCCGCTTTCCGGGCTTTTTACTGCGGCGTTTGTGGAACTGTCCCGATCCAGCGGGGCTGGTTTTCATCTGCCGCCGCTGCTTTGCCGGCAGGGCGGCGGTGGTCAGACGGCCTGAGCCAGCAGTTTCGGCAATCGGATCAAGTTGTAGGCGGCGGCGGTCAGGCTGAAGGACCATCCCACCCGTTGGATGCCTCGGAACTTGGTCTGCCGTTTCCCTGCGGCGGCCTTCGCCCAGCCGAAGACCTCCTCGATGCGCTTGCGGATACGCTGGCTTATCTCATAGCCGGCATGGCGGGTGGTGCGCCGGTCGATTGCG
>JANXMB010000014.1 GCA_025354865.1 Acetobacteraceae bacterium
AGCGCCCCTGCCCCCCGCAACCCCGCAACCTCCCCTTCCGAAAACCCCCACTCCATTAACCCCGACTCGTTATGCGCCCCAATCGCCGGGTCCGTCTCCTGGATCGCCCCCGGCGTCCGAGAAAACCGCGGTGCCGGCGCCGGCTGCAATACCCCGTCCACCGTCACGAACGTCCCCCGCGCGATATGGTGCGGGTGGGACGGCGCATCGGCCAAACTCAACACCCCCGCGAAGCAGGCATCGCTGCCCTCCATCAGTGCCATCCATTCGGCCTGGGTGCGCGTCAGGAACACCGCCTCCAGCCGAATCCGCAGTGCAGGCCAGTAAGCCGGGTCCCGCTGCCGGTCCCGCGGGAAATCCGTTATCCCCAGCCGGTCCAGCAGCTCGGCGAAGAACTGCTTCTCAATGGATCCGAGCGCCACGAAGCGCCCGTCGCTGCACCGATACACACCATAGTACGGCGCACCGCCGTCCACCCCGTTCGATTCCCGAGTGTCGTTCCAGCGCCCCCCGGCCATGTGCCCGTAGAACGCGGCCATCAACGACGCGGCCCCGTCGCTCATGGCGGCATCGACGACCTGGCCCTCGCCGGTCGCCCGCGCGTGCAACAGCCCGGCGAGCAACCCGAGCGCCAGATACATCGCACCGCCGCCGAAGTCGCCGACCAGGTTCAACGGCGGCACCGGGCGGTCCTTCACCCCGATCGCGTGCAGTGCCCCGGTGATCGCGATGTAGTTGATGTCGTGCCCGGCGGCCTGTGCCAGAGGCCCGTCTTGCCCCCACCCCGTCATCCGCCCGTAAACCAGCCGAGGGTTCCGCGCCAAAGCCACATCGGGCCCGAGTCCGAGCCGCTCCATGACCCCAGGCCGGAAGCCCTCGTACAAAGCGTCGGCGGACACGATCAGGCGAAGACAGGCTTCCCGCGCCTCGGGCCGCTTCAGATCCAGCGCGACCGACTTGCGGCCGCGGCGGGTGACGTGGGTTTTCTCCCCCCGGTCGCCGTCCTTGCGGTCGATCCGCAGAATATCGGCGCCGAGGTCCGACAGCAGCATGCCGCAGAACGGACCCGGCCCGATGCCGGAGAACTCCAGGATCCGAATGCCGGACAGCGGGCCCGACGCCATAACTCAGGCCGCCGTCACGCCGCCATCGACAATCAACCCGGCCCCGTTCATGTAGCCGGCATCGTCGGAAGCAAGAAAAACGATACCCTTGGCGATATCCATCGGCACGCCGAGCCGGCCCCAGGGTATCGTGTCCGTCACCATCTGCTTGTGCGGCGCGGTGTCGTTGCTGCCGCTCCGTTGGGCGCGCGCGACGAAGGTCTGCTCGCCCATGTCGGTCTGGATGACGCCGGGATGAATGGAGTTCACCCGGATGCGGTAGCCCTTGCGCCCGAACTCCAGCGCGCAGGACTTGGTGAACAGGGTCACGCCGCCCTTGGTCATCGAATACAACGGGTCGAGCTGTGACCCCACAATCCCCGCGATCGATGCCAAATTCACGATGGCGCTGCCGTGTTCGGCACCACGCGCGGCCTCCCGCAGCGCCGGGATGCACATGCGGGTGCCCAGGAACACGCCGGTCATGTTGACTGCGACGAGCTTGTCCCATTCGGCCATGGAGATGTCCTCGATCCCCTTGCCGATGAATACGCCGGCGTTGTTGACCAGGATGTTCAGCGCGCCGAACCGGCTGACCGCGACGCCGACGGCGGCGGTCCAGCTTTCTTCCTGGGTCACGTCCAAATGTACGTATTCGGCTTGTCCCCCGGCGGCGCGGATGGCGGCGACGGTTTGCACGCCACGCTCATCCAGCACGTCGCCAATCACCACCTTGGCACCGGCTTGGGCCATTAACTGTGCGGTCTCCCCGCCGATGCCGCGCGCGCCGCCGGAGATCAGGGCGACCTTATCGTCGAGACGGTTCATGCTTTCCTCCATTGTTTCCCGTTACCCTACACGTCACCCCGCAAACGACAACGGCTCGGGGATCGCTCCCCGAGCCGCACTCTGTTCCAACCGCCAGGTTAGAACTGGTTCATCGTGTTGTGCGAACCACCTGCCTTCAGGGCCGCCGCACCCGCGAAATACTCCTTGTGGTCGTCGCCGATGTCCGACCCCGCCATGTTCTGGTGCCGCACGCAGGCGACGCCCTGGCGGATTTCCTGGCGCTGCACGGCCTTCACATAGCCCAGCATGCCCTGATCGCCGAAGTATGCGCCGCATAGATTGTCGGCCGCGAGCGCCTCGGTGTGGTACGTCGGCAGGGTAATCAGATGGTGGAAGATTCCCGCGCGCTTCGCCGCGTCCGCCTGGAAGGTGCGGATGCGCTCATCGGCTTCCTTCGCCAGCGGGGTGGCGTCGTAGTCCACGCTCATGAGCTTGGCCCGATCGTATTGGCCGACCGAGTTCGAGCCTTCCGCCTTCCACGCATCGTACACTTGCTGGCGGAAATTCAGCGTCCAGTTGAAGCTAGGAGAATTGTTGTAGGCCAGCTTGGCGTTCGGCACGACGGCGCGGATGCGGTCCATCATGGCGGCGATCTGCTCCACGTGGGGCTTCTCGGTTTCGATCCACAGCAGATCGGCGCCGGCCTGGAGAGATGCGATGCCGTCCATCACGCAGCGATCCACGCCGGTGCCGGGGCGGAACTGGAACAGGTTGCTGGGCAGGCGCTTCGGGCGCAGCAGTTTTCCCCCACGGTTCAGCAGCACGTCGCCGTTGCGCACGTCGGCGGGGGAGACTTCTTCGCAATCGAGGTAGCTGTTGTACTGGTCGCCCAGATCGCCGGGGGCGTGGCTCACGGCGATCTGCTTGGTCAGGCCCGCGCCCAGAGAGTCGGTGCGGGTGACGATGATGCCGTCTTCCACGCCCAGTTCCAGGAACGCGTAACGCACCGCGCGGACCTTCGCGAGGAAGTCCTCATGCGGCACGGTCACTTTGCCGTCCTGATGGCCGCACTGCTTTTCGTCGGACACCTGGTTCTCGATCTGCAGCGCGCAGGCGCCGGCCTCGATCATCTTCTTGGCCAGGAGGTAGGTGGCCTCCGCGTTGCCGAAGCCGGCGTCGATGTCGGCGATGATCGGCACCACGTGGGTCTCGTAATTTTCGACGCGATTCAGCAGTTCGGTTTCACGGGCGCTGTCGCCGGCCATACGAGCGGCGTCGATATCCCGGTACAGGCCGCCCAGCTCACGGGCGTCGGCCTGGCGGAGGAACGTATAGATCTCCTTGATCAGCGCGGGGACCGTGGTCTTCTCGTGCATGGACTGGTCGGGCAGGGGGCCGAATTCGGAGCGCAGGGCGGCGACCATCCAGCCGGACAGGTAGATGTAGCGGCGCTTGGTGGTGCCGAAGTGCTTCTTGACAGCGATGATCTGCTGCTGGCCGACGAAGCCGTGCCAGGCGCCCAGCGACTGGGTGTAAAGCGAGGAGTCGGCGTCGTAGGCGGCCATGTCGGCGCGCATGATGGCGGCGGTGTAGCGAGCGACGTCCAACCCGGTCTGGAAGCGGTTCTGCAGCCGCATGCGCGCCACGGACTCGGGGTTGATGCTGTCCCAGGTGCCCTTCTTGGTCTCGATCAGCGAGGCGATCTGGGCGGCATGGTCGTGATAGGGGGACGACCGAACGGCGGAAGCCGGCATACCGCCAGCCAATCCGTCGGGGGAGAAATTCGGCTTGATCATCGGGTCATTCCTTCGCGGTGGATCGCCTCAAGAGCGCCCCCAGGATGTAGAATGCTGCACCCGCGAAGTCATGATGGAAACAGAGCGTGGCGTTGCAAAGTTGTCGGCAAATTCACATTTAAATTCAATAATTTGTAAAAGGTGTAAAGCCAGGCGCGCCCGATTGGCTTGGCAACCTACACGTGTAGTGAAGCGAATTCCTCATGGCAGCGATGAAAGGTATTGACCGACCGGGTTGGGGCAAGGCAGGCTGTCCCCGTACAAAGAGCTAGATGCTTCTCGGGCACGAAACAGGTGCAGGGTTGGCACATAACAGGGAAGGATAACGGCTATGATTAACATCAGCCGGCGAAATGCGTTGGGGTCCTCGGTCGCCGCGGCCGCGGGGGCGGTGTTGGCGCGACCTTATATCGCCAACGCGGCGGCCACGACCGCCGTCGTGTGGAACAACCAGGGCTTTGTGAAGGAGGAGGACGAAGCCTTTAAGCAGGTGGTCTCCGATTACGAGAAGAAGACGGGCAATAAGATCGAATACAGCATCATGCCGTTCATGGCATTGAACCAGAAAACAATTTCCGCCCTGACGAGCGGCGACGTTCCAGATCTGATCTTCCACGACGCGCCCGCGACCATTCTGCCGCAGAACGCCTGGAACGACAAACTGCTGCCGGTCAATGACGTCGTGGAGGTTCAGAAGGCGAGGCTCAATCCCAGCGCGCTCGTGGCATCCAGCTTCTACAACAGCACCTCAAAAAAGCGCGATTTCTATCTGTGCCCCGTTAAGATGGGTACAACGCCATTTCATATCTGGGGCGACCTCGTCAAGAAAGCCGGGTTCGATCTGAAGGACGCGCCGAAGACCTGGGATGCCTACTGGGACTTCTTCAAGCAAATGCAGGCCCCCCTGCGCGCAGCCGGCATGCGCAAGATTTATGCACTCGGGTTGCAGGTCACGACCGTCGGCCCGAACGACAGCACCAACCTGTATCAGCACTTTCTGGAAGCCAACGGCGGCGGCGACATCGTCACCGAGGACGGCAAGCTGCACACCGACGATCCCAAGGTGCGGGAAGCCGCGCTCAAGGCGACCACCTGGATGTCGGATTGCTACAAAGGCGGTTTCGTGCCGCCGGAGGCGCTCAGCTGGAACGACGCCGACGACAATAACGGCTTCCACGAGAAACTGTTCCTGATGGACCTGGACGGCACGATCTCGACCGAGGTCGCGATGATCCACGACAAAGCGAAATACGACGCCGCCGTCACCATGCGTTTGCCCAATCGCAATGACGGCTCGCCGATGCGGGCCTTCATCGGGCCGGGCGGCGGCTTCATTCCCAAAGGTGCCAAAAACGTTGATGCCGCCAAGGACTTCATGAAATACTACATGCTGCCCGAGGTCATGAACGCCAACCTGAAAACCGGGCTCGGGCGCTGGATTCCAGCGATCACCGACCTCTGCAAATCCGATCCATTCTGGCTCGATCCGGCGGATCCGCACCGCGTGGCCTATACCAGCCAGGCCCTCGGGACGACCCGCCCGCTTTACAACGCCTTCAATCCCGCCTGGGGTCAGGTGGAGGCGGAGCAGCTCTTCATGTCGACCGTTTCGGACGTTGTGAAAAACAACATGACCCCGCAAGCGGCGTTGGACAAAGCGTTCAAGCGCGCCAACGAGATCTTCGCCAAGTTCACGTTCGCGTAACAAACAGGGGTGGCCATGAGCAGCACCACAGAGCAAGCACTCTCAGTTGGGCGGCCGTTCGACGCCACCCGAGCAAGGCGTCGGCACGGCTGGTTCGGGGGGCTGCAAGGGTCGGAACATGCCTGGGCCGTTGCCTTTGCGCTGCCCTATACTGCCGTGTTCTTGTTCTTCGTGATCTATCCGATCGGGTACGGGCTGTGGATGGGTAGCAGTCCGGCGCTTTATCAGGAGTTATTCGACGATCCGCGCTATATGACAACGGTCATCAATACGTTGCTGTATGTCGGCATCGGCGTGAACCTGAAGATGTTCCTCGCGTTCATGCTGTCCGGCTTCTTCATCCGCAAGCGCTGGTGGAGCAAGTTCGTTCTGGTGCTGTTCATCCTGCCGTGGGCGACACCGGCACTCCCCGCCTTCATGTCGATCCACTGGTTCCTCAACGGCCAGTGGGGCATGCTGAACAATATGCTGTTCGAATTGTTCGGCATCGACGGACCCGTTTACCTGAACGAGCATTGGACCGGCCTGGCTGCCAATGTGGGCGCCTACATCTGGAAGACCCTGCCATTCTGGACCCTGATCCTGCTGGCCGGCCGGATGGCGGTGCCGACCGAATTGTATGAAGCCGCGGCGGTCGACGGTGCCGGCGGACTGCGCAAATTCACGCATGTGACGCTGCCGCTGATGGCCAATCTCTATTTCGTCTGCACACTTCTCGACATGGTGTTCGCGCTGGGCGATTTCAATTCGACATTCTTCGTCTCCGGCGGCGGTCCCGCGATGTCGACCGAGGTGCTGGCAACCCTTGGCATTCGGTATGCGTTTACTGTCGCACTGCCGAATCTCGGCGTGGCAGCGGTGATGTCGGCACTGCCGTTGCTGATCCCGCTGGTGATCCTGCTGATGCGGAAATTGCGCATGTCGGAGGGCCAGCTATGAGTGCCACGATCTCCAACCGGCGCAAGCGCTCGAAGCTTTATTACCGGGTGCAGCACTACGCCGGGGAGATCGCCTGCCTGGTATTGGGCGCGGTTCTCGTCATCTGGTCGCTGATGCCGATCTACAACATGTGGATGATCGCGCTGAACAAGCACGACGCCATTTTCGAGGGTGGCCTGTGGCCGGAAGACCCGACACTGGAGGCTTTTCGCGTCGTCGTCACGCAGGATTTCTGGTACCTCGCCCAGTTTTGGCACCAGTTCGGCAACAGCTTCTATGTCGGGTTCATGGTGAGTTTCCTGACGTTGTTCATCGGTTCCCTGGCCAGCTTCACGGTCGGGCGGTTGCACCTGAAAAACGGCTGGATGCTGACAAACGCGGCGTTGATGACCTATGTCATTCCCGCGTCGTTCCTGGCGATCCCGATGTACCGCATCATGCAGATTTACGGGCTGGCGAATAACCTGTGGTCGGTCATCGCGACGCTGACGACCTTCGCCACGCCGTATGCGATCTTCATTTTCTCGCAATACGGCAAATCGATCCCGATGGAGCTCGATGAGTCCGCGCGCATCGACGGGGCCAACCCGTGGCAGATCTACTTCCGGATCTATCTGCCGCTGATGGCGCCAGCTTTGGTCGCGGTCGGCACCTATGCGCTATTGCTGGCGTGGAATGAGTACCTCTACAACTTCCTGCTCTTGTCCACGCCGGGCAGCATGACCGTGGCGGTGGCCCTGGCACAGTTCCTGAACAGCGACGAATCGCCGTGGAACTACATGATGGCCACCGCCATCATTTATGCCATCCCGCCGATCGTGATGTACTACGGATCGCGCCGCTATATGGCCGCTGGACTGACGATGGGGGGTGTGAAGGGCTAACACCACCGGCGTTTTCTGGCTGTCGTAACTATAACGAATAATAACGATACCGACCTTACAGGGAAGGATAACGGCCATGAGAAATGTTAGCCGGCGATCCGCGATCGCCGGATCGATGGGTTTCGCGATAGCGGCGCCCTATATCGCCAACGCCGCGGGAACAACGGCCGTCGTCTGGGCGGGGCAAGGCTTCGTCCAGGAAGAGGATGTCGCCTTCCGAAAAACGGTCGACGACTATGAGAAGTTATCCGGCAACAAGATCGAACTCAGCATCATGCCGTTCCAGGCATTGAACCAGAAGGCCATCGCCGCGTTGACCAGCGGCGACGTGCCGGATCTGATTTTCGCTGGCGCACCGGAAACGATCCTGCCGCAGCATGCCTGGGACGATAAGCTTGTCGATGTCAGCGATATCGTCGAACCCTACCGGTCGAGATTAAGCGAAACCGCGCTGCTCGCATCGACCTTCTACAACAAGGTTCAGAAGCGCCGCGCTTTCTATCTCGCGCCGGTCAAGCAGGGCTGCGCGCCGTTCCATATTTGGGGCAGTCTCGTGACCAAAGCCGGCTTCACGCTGGCGGACGCGCCGAACACCTGGGACGCGTTCTGGAATTTCTTCAAGCCCGTGCAAACGTCTTTGCGTGCCAAAGGCATGCGCAAGATTTACGGCATGGGCCTGCAAATCACCACCGTCGGGCCGAACGACGGCAACAACTTGTTCCAGCATTTCATGAACGCCAACGGTGGCGCCGGGATCGTCACCAAAGACGGAACGCTGCACACCGACGATCCTAAAGTGCGGGAGGCCGCGATCCATTCGGTCGAGTTCATGACCAACGCCTACAAAGAAGGCTTCGTCCCGCCGGAAGCGTTGAGTTGGAACGACGCCGACGACAACAATGCATACCACGAACGGCTGTTCGTCATGGACCTCGACGGGACCTTGTCGACCGAACTGGCGATGATGAAGGACAAGAAGGCCTATTACGAAGACATGGTCGTAATGGGCCTGCCGAACGGCAACGACGGCAAGCCGATGCCGGCGGTGCTTGGTGCGGGCGGCGGCTTCATCCCGAAAGGGGCGAAGAACGTCGCCGTGGCCAAGGACTTCATGACCTATTTTATGCAGCCTCAGGTGGCGAATGAGAACCTGAAGAGCGGCCTGGGCCGGTGGCTGCCGGTGCTACCCCAGGTCATCAAAGACGACCCATGGTGGATGGATTCCAGCGATCCGCACCGCGGTCCCTATGTGAAGGAAGGCGTGCTGGGCCCGAGCGTGCCGAGCTTTAATGGGTTCAATCCGGCGTGGGGGCAGGTGCAGGCGGAGCAGTTGTGGGGGCAATGCCATGCCGATGTCATCAAGAACAATATGACTCCGGCGCAAGCGGTCGACAAGGCGTTCCGCCGGATGGAAGCCATCTTCGCCAAGGTGGTCTTCGGGTGAAGCTGTTAAAAGGTAACGGGAGGGTCGTGCCAATGGTTAACATGGGTCGCCGGACAGCAATTGCCGGCTCCTTCGCGACAGCCGCCTTGTCGCGGCCGTATATCGCCAACGCCGCGAACAGTACCGCCGTCGTCTGGCAAGTGCAGGGTTTCGTGCAGGAGGAAGACGCAGCCTTCCGCAAAACCGTCGCGGATTACGAAAAGCTCAGCGGCAATAAAATCGACCTCAGCGTCATGCCGTTTCAGGCGTTGAACCAAAAGGCGGTTGCCGCCCTGACCAGCGGGGACGTGCCCGACCTGATCTTCCACGACGCACCCACGACGCTCCTGCCGCAGAACGCCTGGGACGATAAGCTCGAGGATGTCAGCGACGTCGTTGAGGCACAAAAATCGAAACTCAGCGCAACGGCTTTGCTCAACGCCAGCTTCTATAACGGCCGCACGAAGAAGCGGGCGTTCTATCTGGCGCCGATCAAGCAGTCTTGCGCGCCGTTCCATATCTGGGGCGACCTGATCGACAAGGCCGGGTTTGACCTGAAAGATGCACCCAAGACCTGGGACGCGTTCTGGGACTTCTTCAAACCCGTGCAAACCGCCCTGCGCGCCAAGGGGATGCGCAAGATGTACGCGCTAGGATTGCAGATCACCACGGTCGGACCCAACGACGGCAATGGGTTGTTCGCGCATTTCCTGATCGCCAACGGCGGCCAGGACATCGTCACCAAGGATGGCAAGCTGCATACCGACGATCCCAAAGTGCGGGAAGCCGCGATCAAATCGGTCGAATTCATGACCAAATGCTACAAGGACGGCTTCGTGCCGCCCGAGGCACTAAGTTGGAACGACGCCGACGACAATAACGCCTATCACGAGAAGCTGTTCGTGATGAATTTCGACGGCACGCTGTCGCCCGAACTCGCCATGATTAAGAATCAGAAGCAATATCACGAAGCCGTCGTGAGGGGGTTACCACTTCGCAACGATGGCTCTATCATGCCCGCGCAGCTCGGCGCCGGCGGCGGCTTTATACCCAAGGGTGCCAAGAATATCGCCGTGGCGAAGGAGTTTATGACATACTTCATGCGGCCGGAGGTAATGAACGAAAACCTGAAAAATGGGCTGGGCCGCTGGGTGCCGGCGATCCCGTCGATCGTGAAGGAAGACCCGTGGTGGCTGGATACGAAACTCGACCCGCACCGTTCGGCGTATGTGCACGAGGCCGTGTTGGGCCCGACGATCGCGCAGTACAATGGCTTCAACCCGGCCTGGGGCAAGGTCGCGGCCGAACAAATCTGGGGCCAATGCCACGCCGACGTGATCAAGAGCAACATGACCGCGTCGCAAGCGGTCGACAAAGCCTTCAAGCGGGTCGAAGAGATTTTTTCGAGGGTGGTTTTCGGGTAGGGCGCATATGAGCGGCGTTCTGGCATTAAACAGGCCGATCGCTTCGGCCTGGCGCCTCCGGTTGCCGGGACCGGATACGTTCTGGGCCGCCGCCTTCGCACTGCCTTATGCCGCGATTTTCCTTTTCTTCGTGCTGTATCCCGTCATCTTCGGGTTCTGGCTCGGCAGCAGTCCAGCGCTTTACACCGAATTGTTCTCAAGCCCGCTGTACCTGACCGCCTTGGCCAATACGCTGATTTTCGTAGGAATCGGGGTCAATCTGAAAATGGCCCTGGCGTTTCTGCTGTCCGGCTTTTTCATGCGCAAGCGCAAATGGGTCAAAGCGCTGCTGGTGATTTTCATCCTGCCCTGGGCGACACCGGCGTTGCCCGCATTCATGTCGATCCACTGGATGCTGAACGGGGAATGGGGCTTTTTGAACTCGGTCCTCGATGCGCTATTCGGCATCGACGGACCCATTTGGCTGATCGACCGCTGGCTCGCGTTGGGTGCCGATCTCGCGGCTTATATCTGGAAGCAACTCCCGTTCTGGACGGTAATCTTCCTGGCCGGCCGGATGTCGGTGCCGCGGGAATTGTATGAGGCCGCAGACGTCGATGGCGCCACCGGTTTCCGCCGCTTCGTCCACGTCACGGTGCCGCTGCAGGCCAATCTTTATCTTGTCTGCACCTTGCTTTCGACGATCTGGACCTTCGGCGATTTCAACACGATTACCTTCATCTCCGGCGGCGGCCCGTCGATGTCGACCGAGGTCCTGGCCACGCTCGGCATTCGCTATGCGTTCACGATGTCCGTCCCAAGCCTTGGTGTGGCGGCGGTGCTGTCGGCGCTGCCGTTGCTGGTGCCGATCATGGTGCTGCTGATGCGTAAGCTCCGCACCTCGGACGTCCAGCTATGAGCGGCGCGTCGCAAAGCCTCGAAATCGGCCGGGTCTCGCCGGCCCGGCGGCCGTTTCGGTTCGGTACGCCGCGCGGGTCGGAGCGTGCGTGGATCGGGGCGTTTTTGATCCCGTATGGGGCGGTGTTCGTTGCCTTCCTGGCGTATCCGGTGGCGTTCGGGCTGTGGATGGGGAGCAGCCCGGCGCTCTATGGCCATCTGGCCAGGGATCCGAAATTCCTGCCGACGGTGGTCAACACGCTGGTTTACGTCGGCATTGGCGTGAACGTGACGATGTTTGGAGCGCTGTTGCTGTCCGGCTATTTCCTGGACAAAAGCCGTTGGATCAAGGCGTTGCTGGTGCTGTTCATGCTGCCCTGGGCGTTGCCGGCGATTCCGGCATTCGTGTCCTGGCACTGGATGCTGATATCGCACCACGGCTTGGTTAACAGCCTGCTCGATCAGGTGTTCGATATCGAGGGCCCCATCTGGTTCAACGAGTACTGGCTGGCTCTGGGTGCCAACATTGTCGCGACAATCTGGAAATGGATGCCATTCTGGACGTTGATTTTCTTGGCGGGACGAATGGCGATCCCGCAGGATATCTATGACGCAGCGGACGTCGACGGCGCGGTTGGGATAAGCCGTTTTGCCTATGTGACGTTCCCCCTGCTGGGCAATCTCTATCTGATCTGCACCCTGCTTTCGACGCTGTGGCTGATCGGGGACTTCACCACGGTGAACTTCGTGTCCAACGGCGCGCCGGCGCGGATGACCGAGGTACTGGCCACCTACGGTACCCATCTCGCCTTCCAGTCCGGCGATCCGCCGCTGGGTGCCGCTGCGATGCTGTCCCTGTTGCCGCTCATGATCCCCTTGGCGATCCTGCTGATCCGGAAAATCCGCGCCGATGAGTTGCAGCTGTGAAACGCCTCGGTAAAATCGCGCTTGGGGTCGGGCTGGTCGTTTGGACTATCATGCCGATCTACAACATGATCCTGGTCGCCCTGGACGACGACGCGGCCGAATACTCGGGCCACCTCTGGCCATCCGAAATGAACTTCGAAAGCTTCCGCGTTATCTGGACGCAGGATTATTGGTATCTGGAGCATTTCTGGCACCAGTTCGGCAATAGCTGCTTCATGGGCTTCATGACGATGGTGCTGACGGTCGCGATCGGGTCGCTGGCCAGCTTCGGCCTGGGCCGCATGCGGTTACGCCACGGTTGGGTGCTCGGCCATGTCGCGCTGCTGACCTACGCGTTGCCGGCGTCGTTCCTGGCCATCCCATTCGTGCACATCATGCACCGTTACGGGCTGTCGGACAGCCTCTGGTCGGTCATCGCGTCTCAGACGATGTTCGCCACGCCCTATGCAATCCTGATTTTCCAGCAATATGGGCGGTTGATCCCGTTGGAACTGGACGACGCCGCCAGGGTGGACGGCGCATCGCCCGGCCAGATGTATTGGCGCATATACCTGCCGCTGATGGCGCCGGCACTGGTCGCGGTGGGGACCTACGCATTGCTGCTGGCCTGGAACGAGTATCTCTATCAGTTCCTGCTGCTGTCCTCGCCCCAGAGCATGACCGTGGCGGTCGCGCTCGACCAGTTCTTCGACAGCGACGAGGCGCCGTGGAATTACATGATGGCGACCGCGATTGTGTATTCCTTGCCGCCGGTCGCGACGTATTATGCGCTGCGCCGCTACATGGTCGCGGGTTTGACCATGGGCGGCGTGAAGGGCTGAGCCGATGTCGGCATCGACCGCGAATGGTATGGGCGTGGATTTCCAGGTGTCGTGGTCCCGGGTGCGCCGGCGTCCGCGCCCTTTCGCCGGCGGCTGGGGCATTGCATTGTCGCTGCTGGCGCACGTCGCCGTCCTTGCTGCCCTCATGACCTTCCTGCCCAACCGCTCGGTTCCGACGGAAGTGGCGCCGGAAGGTGCGGTCGAGCTGGTATTCGCGCCCGTCCCCCCCGAACCTGTGCCGTTGCCCGCTGCCGTGGAAGCAGCAGCCGCTTTCGATGTCGTGGCCCCGGCCGAAGAAGCTGTCACCCCGCGTGCGCCTGTTGCCCCCGTTCGGCCGCCGGAAAAGCCGGTGCCACCCCGTGTCACGGTCGCCCGACCCGCCCCACTCATTGCGCCCGTCATCCAGGCGGAGGTCACCGAGGCCCCTCTTATCCCCGCGAGGCCGGTGGCGGGGATGGAGTCGGATCGCCCACCCGCTTATCCTGAGGCCGCACGCCGCCGCGGCGAGCAGGGGAGGGTGGTTTTGAAAGTCGATGTGTCCGCCAACGGCTCGCCGCTGGACGTCAGCGTGGTGCAAGGCAGCGGTTTCGCCAGCCTCGATGCCGCCGCGCTGGGTGCGGTCAGGCAGTGGAGCTTCATGCCGGCGACGCGTGGCGGCACACCGGTCGCCGCGGTCGCGCAAGTGCCCATCCGGTTCCGGCTGGCCGATTGACCCGGTTCGGCGCGATATTTCTCCTGACGCTTTTACCGATCGGGGCGTGGGCGCAGGAAGCGGCGAAACTGCCGGAGGTCGTGGTGATCGGCGCCTCGCCCTTGCTGGGTTCGGGGCTCGACCGAACCAAAGTACCGGCGGCGGCCCATGTATTGACCAGTCAGGACATCGCGCGCACCGGTATCCCGTCGGCGTTGGGGGCATTGGAGGAAACGGTACCCGGGGTGTCGCTGGGCGATGCGCAGGGGAACCAGTTTCAGCCGAATTTCGTTTATCGCGGGTTTTCGGCGTCCCCGCTGGACGGCAACGCCCAGGGGCTGGCGGTTTACGTGAACGGCGTGCGTTTCAATCAACCTTTCGCCGATACGGTGAATTGGGACCTGCTGCCGGACATCGCGATCGACAAACTGAACCTGCAAGGATCGAACCCGGTATTCGGGCTGAATGCCTTGGGCGGCGCGCTGTCGGTCCAGTTGAAGAACGGCTTTACCTGGCAGGGCGGGTCGGCCGAGGTGCATGGCGGGTCGTTCGGCACCATCGGCGGTGCTTTCGAATACGGCCTGAAGAGCGGTAATACGGCCGCCTATGTCGCGACCAATCTGGTGCACAGCGACGGTTGGCGGCAGTTCAACCGGTCCGATCTGCGGCAGTTCTACGGCGATGTCGGCTGGCAGGGCGACACCGTGGCATTGCATTTGAACTTACTGCTGGCCGATAATATCCTGAACGGACCGGGGACGGTGCCGGTCCAGTTGCTCGGCGCGCAGCGCAATGCGGCGTTCACTTCCCCCAATCTGACCACCAACAAATACGGGTTGGTCAGCCTGTCAGGCACGTGGGATGCGACGGATGCGACTTCTGTTCAAGGCCTGATGTACTACAGCAATTTGTCGCAACGAATTTTCAACGGCAACACGACGAATGCGCGGCCCTGCGGCGGTTTCTTGTGCAACGGGAACGGCGATATTCTGCATGCGATCGGCGGCGGGGCAATCCCGGACTTCCTGAACGGCGGTCCCTATTCCCAGCTCAACAATCTGGCGGTCGATACCAACGGTTTCGGCGCCGCTGTGCAGGCGACGCACGACGGGACGGTGTTCGGCCTTCATCATAAGCTGGTCGCCGGCATCAGCTTCGACGGCGGTATCTCGGCATTCACCGCGAGCACGGCGATCGGCGGCCTGTCCGCCACCCGCCAATACCTAGGTCCAGGCATCGTAATCGACCAACCGGATGACGGGTTAGCGCCGGTGCGGGTGCGTACCAACACCGCCTATTACGGGGTCTATCTGGCCGAAATTGTCGACCTGACGCCGAAATTTTCTCTGTCGTTGTCCGGGCGCCTGAACCTGGCGTCGGTCGATCTGCACGACCAGAACGGGACGGCGCTGAACGGCAATCATAATTTCTCCCGGTTCAACCCTGGGATCGGGCTCACCTACAAGGTGCTGCCAAATGTTTCGGTCTACGCCAGCTATTCCGAGGCGAACAGGGCGCCGACGCCGTCCGAACTGTCCTGTGCCAGCCCGGAAAGTCCGTGCACTCTCGCGAATTTTTTCGTCGGCGATCCGTCGCTCAAGCAGGTTGTTTCGCATAGCGTCGAAATAGGCGTGCGCGGGCAATGGCGTCAGTTCGACTGGAACCTTGGGGTCTTCCGAACCGATAACAACGACGAAATTCTGTTCGTCGCCAGTCCGACGCCGGGTCTCGGCTTTTTTCAGAACGTGAGCCATACCCGCCGGCAAGGAATCGAGGCAGGCGTGACCTACCGTACCCCCAGGCTGAAGGCCTGGCTGAATTACGCGTTCACCGATGCGACGTTCCAGACGGCGCTCACACTGGATAGCCCGTTGAATCCCGCCGGCGATGGGAATGGGCAGATCCATGTCGTTGCCGGCAACCGGCTGCCGGGCATTCCCCGGCATCGGTTGAAAGCCGGGTTCACCTACGCAGCGACGGACGCCTGGACTATTGGCGCTTCGGCGACGTTCAGTTCCGGGCAGACATTGTTCGGTGACGAGGCGAACCTGACCCCGGACACCGGCGCCTATGTCGTGCTGGCGGCCCACACCAGTTATCGGATCACTGAAAACATCCAGGTTTTCGCCAAATTCCAGAACCTTTCGAACGCGAAATACGCCACTTTCGGAACGTTTTCGCCCGTCGGCGCAATTCCCATCGGCCAGGCGCCGGGTGCCAGCGACAACCGCAGCCTCAGCCCCGCCGCGCCGCTCGGGGCCTTCGCCGGGGTGCGGGTGAAATTTTGACCAATCGGGATTACCGCCGCAAAATGCCGCACTGGCAAGGAAGGAGCGCCATCATGTCTGTCGCGATCGAACCTCTGCGCAATGGGTTCGCCGGGGAGGTTTCCGGTATCGATTGCACCAAGCCTTTGTCCCCGGCCGACGTGTCGGCGGTCAACGCCGGCATGGATGCCTACGGGGTTTTGGTCTTCCACGATCAGAATTTGACCGATGAGGCACAGCTCGCGTTCACGCTGAATTTTGGCACGATCGAAAACACCGGCTACGGCATGACCCGCATCCATTTTCGCACCGAGCAGGAGGTTCGGATGCTGGGCAGCGGGATTGGCGATTTCTCGAATGTCCGTGGCGACGGCAAGACCATCGACCCGAACAGCCGAGCCTATGCGTTTAAGCTGGCGGACCGGCTGTGGCATTCGGATAGCTCCTTCAAGGCGGTGCCTGCGAAGTGGTCGCTGCTATCGGGGCGGTCGATCCCGTCCTGGGGCGGCAACACGGCGTTCGCCGACATGCGCGCGGCCTATGACGCGCTGGATACGCGCTGGCGGAATGATGTCGAAAGCCTGGTTTGCCTGCACTCCCAAATGTACTCGCGGGAGAAGGTCGGGTTCACCGAACTTACCGATGCCGAACGCCTGGCGTTCAAGCCTGTGCGGCAGCTTCTGGTGCGGGACCACCCAAGGACGGGGCGGAAATCGCTATTCCTTTCGTCGCATGCCGGGGCCGTGGAGGGTATGAGCCTTCCGGATGGCCGTATGCTGCTGCACGAGCTGATGGAGTTCGCCACGCAAGAACGTTTCGTTTATTCCCACAAGTGGCAGGTCGGCGACTTCGTGCTGTGGGACAACAGTGTGACAATGCATCGCGGCCGACGTTTCGACAACGGCGAACCTCGCGACATCCGGCAGACGCGGCTGGCGGGCGATGCCATGACGATTGAACAGGCGGCGTAATATGACCCAAAAGCCAATACCCATCCCCGACGAAATCAGTGGCCCGTTCTTCGATGGCACCCGCGACGGGCGGTTGATGCTGCAACATTGTTCCGCCTGCGACGGTTGGAGCTTCCCGGTGCGGGAGCGCTGCCCGCACTGCTTCGCCGCGCCGCTGCAATGGCGCGCGGCGAGCGGGAAGGGGACGCTCTACACCTTCGCCATTATGCATCAGGTGATGAACCCGGGGTTCGCCGGGGCGACACCGTACAACGTGTGCCAAATCGATCTGGCGGAGGGCGTGCGGATGATTTCCAATGTCGTGGGTGTCCCCAACGCCGATTTGCGCATCGGGATGGACCTGGAAGTCATGTTCGACGATGTCGGTGACAATGTCCGCGTCCCGAAATTCCGTGCGGTCGCGGGAGAAAAGCCATGATCAAGGGCTCGATTGTCGGCCTCGGTGTCACGCCGATGGGCAAGATCTATGGTCGTCGCTCGGTCGATTTCGCGGCCGAGGCGATTGCGCTGGCGCTGGAAGACGCGGGTTTGCAGAAATCCGATGTGGATGGGTTGCTGATCAACGCCAACATCCCGCAGGACATGGACCCCCGAACCCAGATGATGTTGGGGTTCGAGAATCTGACGCTGATCAATGTGATGAACGGCTATGGCTCCACCGCTGGGGCGATGATGCAGTACGCCTGCATGGCCATTCGGGAGGGTCTCGCGAATACCGTTGTCCTGGTCTACGCCGATGCGCCGTTGACACCCTCACGCGGCGCCGGTGCGTCGTACTCCGGCCCGCATCGGTTCCCCCTGGGCGGAATGGCTGGACTGAAGGCGCATTATGGGGATTTCGGCGCCAATCTGGGTTACGCGATGGCCGCCCAACGCCACATGCATCTTTACGGAACGACCGAGGATCACCTGGGCGCGATCGCCGTCGGCCAGCGGAAGTGGGCACAGATGAGCCCCTGGGCGCAGATGAAAGCGCCGATGACGATGGAGGACCATCATAACTCCCGCTGGATCGCCGAACCGCTGCGGTTGTTCGATTGCTGTTTGGTGTCGAATGGCGCTGTCGCGGTGGTGGTGACCTCGGCCGAGCGGGCGCAGGATTTGAAGCAGACACCGGTGAATGTGCTGGGATATGCGACCTGCTCCCCGGGCGATCATCTACGCACCGACCGGCATCCGGCAGTCGAAACAGGTGCCAAACGATCCGGCGAGATGGCGTTCCAGATGGCCGGAATTACCCGCGACGATATCGGAACGTGCCAACTTTACGACTGTTACACCTACACCGTGCTGGTGACCCTGGAGGACTACGGTTTCTGCGAGAAGGGCGAGGGTGGCCCGTTTGTCGCCGATGGCAAACTCGGGCCGGGCGGTTCGTTGCCGACCAACACCGGCGGCGGGCAATTGTCCGGCTATTACATGTGGGCCTTTACCCCGTTGTCGGAGGCCGTGGTGCAGGCACGCGGCCAGGGCGGCGCGCGTCAGGTGCCGAGCAACGACTATGTGTTGGTCAGCGGCAACGGCGGTATTCTGAACTTCCACTCCACCATGATCCTGAGCCGGCACGCGTCATGAGCTTCGTCGCCCGCCGGCTGCTGGATCGCCCGATCGTCGGCCCCGCGCTGCATCCCAGCATCGGCGCCAATATCCAGGGGCCGTCGCTGATTCGGGTGCCGGATTGGGTGGAGGGTCGGCTGGGTCGGTATTATTTGTATTTTGCCGATCACAAAGGGTCCTACATCCGGCTGGCCTACGCCGACGACCCGATCGGACCCTGGACGATCCACGCCCCCGGCAGCTTGCAACTGGCCGATTCCTGCTTTCCCACCGCGCCTCCGCCCATGGACGACGCCATTTTTGCCACGCTGGAGGCACGGTGGAAGCAAACCGGCGCCCGTCTGTCGCACGATTTGCGGTCGGAGTTCACGACGCCGCACATTGCGTCCCCCGATGTGCATGTCGATCCGATCGAACGGCGGATCGTCATGTATTATCATGGGCTGGAAGCGGCGGGGACGCAGGTGACCCGCGTCGCCCATTCCACCGACGGGATCGGCTTCGTGGCGCAGCCGGATGTGCTGGTCGGGCAGTCCTACCTGCGGGTGTTCCACCATCGCGGGGCGGTCTACGGGCTGGCGATGCCCGGCCGCTTGTATCGCGGGTTCCAGCCCGGGCCGCTGCTATTCAATCCCAACATGCGGCACGCTGCGTTGTTGCAACGCGGCGACACGCTGCATGTGTTCTGGACGCAGGTTGGGGACGCGCCTGAATCGATCCTGGTCAGCCAGATCGACCTGTCCGGCGATTGGCAAACCTGGCGCGACGGGCCGGCGACAACGGTTCTGCGCCCCGAATACAGTTGGGAAGGCGCCGATGCGCCGTTGGAGCCATCGGTCCGCAGCACCGCGTACGGGACGGTCAACCAACTGCGCGATCCCGCCATTTTCGAGGACGACGGCCGGGTCTATCTCCTCTACGCGGTTGCAGGCGAAAGCGGCATCGGGATCGCCGAACTGACGGAGGTCTAACAGGCTGCCGGCGGGCAATGTTGCCTCGTCCGATCGTATGCTAAATCTGATCGCGCGATTCACGGCTGCGGCGATGCCGCCTCCGCCGATCGCGCTTAGAGCGTGATCGCCTGAGGTTGACTTCAACCTCGGGCGTGAATCACCCTCTCAAACAAAGGCTTAGACCATGATCCAACGCCGAGATCGCGTGCAACCTCAAACGATCATGGTCTAGTGCACGGAGCTTCGATCATGACCGAAACCTATCGCGCCCGGGATTGGGCCGGGCAGCCGGCGTATTTGTCGCCGGACTACAAATCGACACCGCTGCGCAGCCCGACCCGGCCGTTGATCGCCCTGCCGCAATCGCTGTCCGAAATCACCGGCCCGGTCTTCGGCGCCGAGGTCGTGACCGGGGACGACGCCGATCTCACCCGTAACGGCCGCCGCAACGGCGAACCCCTCGGCGAGCGGATCGTCGTCACCGGCCGGGTGTTGGGCGACGACGGCAAGCCGCTGCCGAACACGCTTTTGGAAGTCTGGCAGGCCAATGCGTGCGGCCGCTATGTGCACAAGGCCGACCAGCACGATGCCCCGCTCGATCCGAACTTCCTGGGCAGCGGGCGGTGCGCGACCGACAGCAACGGCGTCTACAAGTTCATGACGGTGAAGCCCGGCGCCTACCCCTGGGGCAACCACCACAATGCCTGGCGGCCGCAGCATATCCATTTCTCGTTGTTTGGGCCGAGCTTCGCGACGCGGTTGGTGACGCAGATGTATTTCCCGGGGGATCCGTTGCTGCCGCTCGATCCGATCTTTTTGGCGACTCCGGCGGCGACGCGGAATCTGCTGATTGCGGCATTCACCCTCGATGCCACGGAACCCGGCTACGCGCTGGGCTACCGGTTCGACATCGTGCTGCGCGGGCGCAATGCCACGCCGATGGAGGCCTGAACGATGACACTGCGGCAAACCCCGTCCCAGACCGTCGGTCCGTATTTCGCGTATGGCTTGTCGCCGGAGCAGTACGGTTACGATTTTGCCAGCATCGCCGGGGGCGATATGGCCCCGGCGGAGGTCGAAGGGCAGCGCATTCGCGTCGAAGGCCGGGTGTTCGATGGTGCCGGCGCGGTGGTGCCGGATGCGCTGGTCGAAATTTGGCAGGCCGACGCGCAGGGCCGGTACGCGCATCCGTCCGATCCGCGTGGCAGCAACGCCAGTTTCAAGGGCTTCGGGCGCTTCGGCACCGGGACCGACAAGCAGAACCGGTTCATCTTCGACACCGTCAAACCGGGCGCGATCGACGCCGGGCAGGCGCCGCATCTGAACGTCGTGCTGACGATGCGCGGCATGCTGCTGCATGCCTTCACCCGCATTTATTTCGCCGATGAGGCGTCGAACGCGACCGACCCGGTGTTGCATTTGGTGCCGGAGGACCGTCGGCACACGCTGATCGCGCAGCCAATCGGCGGCAATGTCTATCGCTTCGACATCCAGATGCAGGGCGCGCACGAGACGGTGTTCTTCGACGTTTGAAATCTCGCGCGCCCGAAGCGACGGCGCGAAAAAAACGCCCCGCTCCGGTTTCCCGGGACGGGGCGTTTCAATAGCGGATCGTGCGATCAGCCGGCTTTGGCGAAGGTCTCGACAGCGGCGGTCACCCGCGCGGCGATCGGGGCCATGGCTAGCTCGCCGAGTTTCAGCGACGCTTCGGTCAGGCTGCTGTTGGCCGACAGGGTCTTTTCCATCGCCGAGCGCGCGAGCGCGGACTGCATGTCGATGGCTTCCTTGAGGGACTTGACGGAGGTCAGCGCCTTGAACGCGTCCATCGTCTCCTGGAAGGAGGATTGCATGGTGGCGGTCGCTTTCTCGGCAATGTCCTTGATCCCGGCGGTCCAGATCTGGCTGGACTGGGTCATGGCTTCCAGGTTGCCTTTGCCGAAAGCGGCGAATTGTTCGGCGGTCTTGATGGAGTCGATCATGGTATGGTTCCTATCTTCGGTTGTTCCGATGCCCCCCGCCCGCATCCCGGCGACTGGCGATGTTCGAGTGGGTGCTAACCGGTCGTTATTTTTGCTGCACCGCAGCATTGCCGCTATTTAGGCGCCGGCTCGGAGGATGGCAAGCATAAAATTGTGCGGTGCAACATAAACCCGGAAAGGCCGCAAAACGCCCCGACATCTTGGGGCCGACGCGATATCGGGATAAGACCTGTTTACTGGCGGCTAAGTTCTGCAGGCGGCCGAACAGGACAGGGGAACAACCATGCAAACCGACACCATCCGCCTGGGCTGCGGCGCCGGGTTTTCCTCCGACCGGCTCGGACCCGCGATCGATCTGGCCCAGCGCGGCGCGCTCGATTATCTGGTGTTCGAGTGCATCGGGGAACGCACCATGGCGTTCGGCCACCGCGACCGCATGCTCGATCCCAACCGGGGCTATAACCCGCAGCTGCGTGCCCGGATGCGCGGCGTGCTGGCGCATTGCCATGCCAACGGCACCAAGATCGTCACCAACATGGGCGTTGCCAATCCGCGCGCGGCGGCGCTGCTCGTCATCGAGATCGCCCGCGAACTGGGCCTGCACGGCATGAAGGTCGCCTGTGTCGAGGGCGACGACGTCAGCCATTTGATCGGGCCCGACACCGCGTTCATGGACCACCCGGGCACGGTCGCCGATGTCGGTCTGCGCATGGTCGGCGCCAATGTCTATCTGGGGGTGGAGGCGTTGTTGCCCGCCCTGGAATCCGGCGCCGATGTGGTCATCGCCGGGCGCATCGCCGATCCCTCGTTGTTTCTGTCGCCCTTGGTGCACCGGTTCGGCTGGAAGCTCGACGATTGGACCGCCCTCGGGCGCGGCACATTGGCCGGGCATCTGATGGAATGCGGCATGCAGATCACCGGCGGTTATTTCGCCGATCCTGGCTTTAAGGATGTGCCCAGGCTCGCCGATTGCGGCTTCCCGATCGCCGAGGTCGCCGCCGACGGCAGTTTCATCATCGGCAAGCTCGACGGTACCGGCGGCTGCGTGACCCCGGCCACGGTTAAGGAGCAACTATTGTATGAGGTCCATGACCCCCGATCCTACCTGACCCCCGATGTCGCCGCCGATTTCAGCGGTGTATCGGTCACCGAGGTCGGGCGCGATCGGGTTCGGCTGGCTGGGGCCGACGGCCATAAGCGACCGGACCAACTGAAAGTCACCGTCGGCTTCGATGGCGGTTTCCTGGGGGAGGGCGGCGTGTCTTACGCCGGTCCCAACGCCAAGGCGCGCGCCCTTCTGGCCGCCGATGTCGTGCGGGAGCGGCTGACCCGGATCAACCGCCTCGGCGGCGATCTGCGCGTCGATCTGATCGGCCTGAATGCGCTGCACCAGACGGCCGAACAGCCGGTCGGCGATGCCAACGACGTACGGGTGCATGTCGCCTTGCGCTCCACCGATCGGGACGACATCGACACCATGTTGTGGGAGGTCGAGTCGCTGCTGTGCTGCGGTCCGGCCGGTGGCGGCGGCTATCGTGGTCAGGTCGTGCCCTGCGTCGTCACCCATTCCTGCCTGATCGACCGCTCGGCGGTTTCCCCCAGCTTCGAATTGTTTGTCGCATGACCCAACGCCGCATCCACGACATCGCCCATGCCCGCGCGGGCGACAAAGGCAACACGTCCAATGTTTCGGTGTGGGTCTACGATCCGAACGATTACCCGCTGCTCAAGCGGCAACTCACCGCCGAACGCATTGCTCGGGCGTTCCCGAAGCTGTTTACCGGGCCGGTGACCCGGTACGAGATGGACGGGCTGCACGGCCTGAATTTCGTGATGCTCGATGCGCTGGAGGGCGGGGTGAATACCTCCCTCAATCTCGACTCGCACGGGAAGTCGTTCAGTTATTTGATTCTTGGGTTGCCGATCGAGGCCTAGCGCGCGATCGCCGCAGGCGTGAATCGCTCGCTCGAATACCGCGCGCGATCACCGCAGGTGTGAATCGTTCGCGCTGCCTGGCGTTGGGTCAAGGATGATGAATAAACAGCCATTGCGCCGAGGCAGGGTCGCCCCTAATACCGCGTCGGCATCGGGTCGGGTGCCTGCGGCGTCATCCCGGTTCACCCCAGCCGACACGGAATTTGCGCCATGATGCCAAGCACCATCCGACAGGCCGCCTTGCTGGTTGGCGGACGCGGCACCCGCCTGGGCGCGTTGACCGACACCATGCCCAAGCCGATGGCGCCCGTCGCGGGTCGCCCGTTTCTCGATTGGCAGATCGAGGACGTTGCCCGCCAGGGCGTCGAACGGATCGTGCTCCTCGCCGGTTACAAAGCCGAGCAGATCGTCGCGCGCTACGACGGCCGCAGCGTGCTGGGTGCGAGCGTGACGGTATTGGTGGAGCCAGCGCCGCTGGGCACCGCCGGGGCCATCCGCCTGTTCGCCGATCGGTTGGACCCGGCGTTTTTCCTGATGAACGGCGACACGTTGTTCGACGTGGATTTGCGCGATCTGCCGACGCATGCGGCCGACGCGGTGGCCACTTTGGCGTTGCGCCGCACGGCACCGGGCGGGCGGTACGGGACGGTGGATTTGGCGCCGGACGGGCGGGTGACCGGGTTCCTGCCGCGCAGCCCCGATCGCGACGGGCCAATCAACGGCGGCATCTATGCGCTGGATCGGCGGATCGTCGATTGGATCGCGGCGGGGCCGGTCAGTATGGAAGCCGACGTGTTCCCGCGCCTTGCGGACGCCGGCCTACTGCGCGGCGCGTTATACGACGGCGCGTTCATCGATATCGGCGTCCCCGAGGACCTGGAACGCGCGCAAACCCTGATCCCCGCCATGCAGCGCGGCAAACAGTGACGTGGAAACCGCTCGACCGCCCCGACTGATCGTCGCCGATCCCGGTTTGCGCGGCTTGCTCGGTCATCACTTCGCTTACACCCATGCGGTGGCCGAGGCAGCTCAAGCGCGCGGCATTGTGCCGGTCGTGCTGGCCTCGGCGGCGTTTCGCGACACCTTGCCGGCGGGCATGCTGTGTCTGCCGAGCTTCGCGGCGGCCTACCAATCGGCCGGGCAGGGGGGATCGCTGCGGCGGGCGGTGTTCGGCCTGGGCAGCCGGTTGCCGGCGTCGCTGGCAGCGCGGGTTGCACCGCCATTGCGCCAGTTGCGCCGGTCGGTGCGCCGACCGATGGCCGACGGTTTCGCGGCGGAGTTGGCGGCGGCACTGGCCGGATTGTGCGATACCGGGGCCGATCTGGTGCTGTTGCACTCGGTGTCGGCCACCAACCTCGCTGGCCTCGCATCGGCCTTGCCGCCGGATCGGTTGGGCGCCTTGGCGGTGGTGCTGCGCCGGACGCCGGACGACATGGACCGCGACGATGCCGGCCCTCGGCCGATGGCGGCGATCCTGGCGGAGCTGCGGGCGTGCTTCGGGTCGAAATTGCGCCTGTATGCCGATACCGCCCCGCTGGCGCGGCAATGGGCGGATCTGAGCGGACAGTCGGTGGCCGAGGCGCCCTTGCCCGTCGTCGCCCCGCCCATTCGTACCGGCGGCCCATCCGACCCGCCGCATCTGGTGTTTGCCGGCGGTGCTCGGGGCGAAAAAGGCTACGGCTTGCTGCCCGGACTGGTGCGGGCACTGGGCCATTCCGCCCGCTTCACCATCCATAGCGGGCCGATCGGTGCGGGCGACGACCCGCTGGTGCAGCAAGCACACCGCCGGTTGCGCGCGCTCGCTGGATCGGGGCTTGCGCTGATGGAAACATCGCTGTCGCCTGGGGCATATCTGGACCTGCTACGATCCGCCGATCTGCTGCTGCTGCCTTACGATGCCGTGGCATACGGCCCCCGCTCGTCCGGCATTCTGGCCGAGGCGCGGGCGATGGGCGTGCCGTCCGTCGTGCCGGCCGGTTGTTGGATGCAGGACGCCGTGGGGCCTGCAGCCGAGTTGGTGTTCGCGTCCGAAGCGGGGTTCGTCGATCGGGTGGGTTGGGCGATCGGGCAATTGCCGAATCTGCTACCGGCCTACGCGGCGAGTGCTGCCGATTGGCGACAGACACACGCGCCGGCGACGCTGCTCGCGCGATTGTTAAGCCCACCGCACCGGGAAGATGTGCAAGGGATGATAACGATGAAATCGTGAGCCGCACACCAGGATCGGTGCTGGGGTGCCCGTTCCGGCCGGTGCGCAACGGCACCTTTATGGACCGCAACCGGTTGCTTCGATGCAAGCTTTCTGCCAGAGAGGCGCCGCTCCGGGTCGGGGTACAATCGATCGAAGGATAGTTTTATGCGGGTTTTGGTCACGGGTGGCGCCGGGTATATCGGTTCCATGCTGGTCCCGGCGATGTTGCAGCGCGGCTGGCACGTGACGGTCCTGGACACGTTCGCCGCCGGCGAAACCTATCTGGCGCAGTGCTGCGCGGACCCGAATTTCGAACCGGTTCGCGGCGATTGCCGGGATATGGCGGTGGTGCAGCCGCTGCTGGCCAAGGCCGATGTCGTCGTGCCACTGGCGGCACTGGTGGGTGCCCCGCTATGCGACCGCGATCGCATCGGTGCGACTTCGCTCAACCGCGATGCCGTGGTCGATCTGATGAAGCGCGTGTCGAAACAACAGCGGGTGGTCTACCCCACGACCAATAGCGGTTACGGCGTGGGCGAGGGCAACGCCTTCTGCACCGAGGAAACGCCCCTGCGCCCGGTGTCCCTGTATGGGACCACCAAGGTCGAGGCCGAGAAAGCGGTGCTGGATACCGGCGTCGGCATCACCCTGCGGCTGGCCACGGTGTTCGGGATGGCGCCGCGCATGCGGCTCGATCTGTTGGTCAACGATTTCACCTGGCGCGCGGTAAACGACAAAGCGCTGGTGCTATTCGAAGCGCATTTCCGCCGCAATTACATTCATATACGCGACGTCGTGAAAGCATTTCTGCACGCGCTGGACAATTTCGACTCGATGCGGGGGGAGCCGTTTAACGTCGGCTTGTCGGAAGCGAACCTGTCCAAGCTGCAACTCTGCGAGCGGATCGCCCGGCATGTGCCCGGCTTCGTGTATTTGGAAGCGCCGATCGGCGAAGACCCCGACAAGCGCGACTACGTTGTGTCCAACGACAAGTTGGAAGCAACCGGCTGGCGCCCGGACAACAGCCTGGATGCCGGAATCCAGGAGTTGATCAAGGGATACCGCATGTTGCGCAACGGACGCTTCGCCAATGTCTGAACAGCGCCTGACGGTTCCGCCGACCGGCCGGATTTTGGACATGGAATGCCGCTGCTGCGGCGGTCGCTCGGTCGAGCTGGTCATCGACCTCACCGATCAACCGCATTGCAACCGGCTGGTGCGCCCCGATGCCCCTGCGCAGGCCGAACCGCGTTTTCCGCTGCGGGTCGGGTTTTGTCGGGTTTGCACGATGGTGCAGATCGACCACACGATTCCGAAGGAGTCGATGTTTTCCGACTACCCCTATGTTTCCGGCACCACGAAAACACTGCCGGCGCATTTCTCCGACACCAGCCACCGCATCGCCGCCGCCTACGGGTTGGGGCCGCAGGATTTGGTGGTCGATATCGGCAGCAACGACGGGACCTGGTTGAAGCAATACGCGCCCTTCGGTTGCCGCGTGCTGGGGGTGGAAGCCGCCGGCAATGTCGCCGATTTGGCCAAGGCTGCGGGCGTGCCGACATGGCAACGGTTCTTCAACGAGGCCTGCGCGACCGATATCCTGAGCGAACACGGCGCGGCCAAGATCGTTACCGCCGCCGGGGTTTTCTTCCATTTGGAAGAATTGCACAGCGTTGTCGCCGGGATCGAGAAATTGCTGACCGAGGACGGGGTCTTCGTGGTGCAGGCCATCTATCTCGGCGGCATGGTCGAAAACACGGCCTTCGATCAAGTTTACCACGAACATCTCTGCTATTACACGCTGCGCTCGCTGTCGGAATTGCTAGGGCGGCACGGGCTGGAAGTGTTCGAGGCGACGCTGGTCCCGATCCACGGCGGCACCATCGAAGCGCATGTCGCGCGCAAAGGCCGCCGGCCGGTCGGCGCCAGCGTGCGCACGATGCAGGCCGATGAAACCCGCAAAGGCTTCGGCGAGATCGAGACCTATCGCAATCTGGCCAAATCCGTTCTGCTGTTGCAGCAAAAACTCGTCGGGTTGCTGGAGCAATATCGTGCCGCCGGCAAAACCGTCTGGGCTTACGGCGCCCCGGCCAAAGGGGCGACATTGCTCAACAGTTTCGGTATCGGCCCGGAATTGGTGCAAAAGGCGGTGGAACGCAATCCCATGAAGGTGGGGCTGGCGATTCCCGGCGTGCGCATTCCCATTGCCGAGGAACGGGCCGACGAATCCCCCAGTGCCTATCTGGTGCTCGCATGGAATTTCATCGACGAATTCCTGAAAAATCCGGCGAATATTGCCTACATGGCACAGGGCGGCGAATTCATCGTGCCGGTTCCCAAGGTCGAGGTCGTCGGCGCCGCCGGCCCTCGAGCGGTCTGAACCCGGCATGGCGTCTTTTCCCGAAGCGGTTGTGTTGTTCGGAGCCTCGGGCTTCGTCGGGCGCAACACGACCGAAGCGTTGCGCGGCAAGGTTGGCCGAACGATCGGTGTGAATGCGTCCGGACGGCCAGTGCCGGGCTGCGATCTGACCGTTTCGGTGGACGCGCTATCGACCATTCCCGCGCTGCCCAAAGACACCGCGATCGTCAACGTCGCCGCATTCCGCTATTATGCCAGCCAATTCGCTCGGCAACAGGCCCAATTGCTGTCGGCGAATTTGATGTTGACCGATACAGTCTACCGGTTTGCGTTGGAACGGGGCATTTCCGAAATTCGCGCCGCCAGCAGCGCGGCCGTCTATCCCGCCGATTGGGCGGTGCAGGACGATGCCGTACCGCTCGATCTGAATGCCTGGCCGCATGCCGGGGAGGCCGCCTATGCGTGGTCGAAACGGTGGGGCGAAATTGCCGCCCAACTCTGGCATCTGCGTGGCGGAATCAACACGATATCGTTGCGGCTGACCAACCCATACGGCGCCTTCGATACGCTCGACGAGAACGAGGCGCATGTCGCCACCGCTTTCGTCATTCGGGCGCTGTCCGATGTCCCGGAATTCGAAGTGCGCGGCGACCCAGAGGCGGAACGCGACTTCGTCCACGCCGCCGATATCGCGGCGGCATTCGTCGAATCGCTGAAATTGCGCGGGGTGCAGGCTGCCGCGAACTGCGCGGTCGGGCAGACGACGCAGGTGATCGAACTCGCGCGTGCGGCGATGCGCGCAGCGGGGAAAGAACGACCGATCAAAACCAATCCGCCACCGCCCGGTGCCAATGCAGGGGTAAAAATCCGCCGCGCAACGGCGCTTCGGTTGCGGGAGATCATGCCGGACCTGCCGGCGTTTCGCAGTCTGGACGACGGTATGCGACTGACGATGGAGTGGTACAGTGCCGCCCTACGCTGACGCGCCCACCATTATTCTGGGCACCGACGGGTTTATCGGCCGCAACCTGCTGGCCTATTGGCAGGTGCGCGGCTGGCCGGTCCATGCCGTCGGTCGTTCCCAAGGCGATTTTACCGACGCGGCGACCGTTGATCGCATTTTCCAACAGGCGCCGAAGGCCGGGCGCATTCTGCATGCGATCACCAAGCAGCGTACTGGCGCGATCCAGTACGACATTCAGGGCGAATTGTTGCGCGATAACAGCCGCATCCATCTGAACGTCCTCGACGCCTGGCTGGCCCACCAGCCACAAGCAAAACTCGTTTCGCTCGGCAGTTCATGCGTCTACCCGGAATCGCCCAAACCCCTGCCAGAGGAAGCATTTCGGTCCGGCGCCCCCCATCCATCGGTGCGCGGATATGCCCAGGCGAAGGAAACTCTGGCGATCGGGTGCGAAACATTCGGCAGCCAGTACGGGCTGAAATGGTTGCACTGCATTCTGGCCACCGTCTACGGACCGCATGCCCACACCGAACAGCATCGCAGCCATTTCATGGCGTCGTTGATCGCCCGAGCGGTGGCCGGAAAAGCGGCGGGGGACGAAACGTTCGAGGTATGGGGCAGCCCCGATACGGTGCGCGATTTGCTCTATGTCGACGATCAGATCGAGGCGGTGCTGGCCGCCGATGGGGCGTTCGAGAACCGCATTCTCAATGTCACATCCAACGATCCCGTCACGATCGGCCAGTGCGCGCGGGAAATCCTCGGGGCGCTGGATTGGCCGGCCCGCATCGTGCACCCTGCGAATAGTTTCCAGGGCGCGGGATACAAGAGCATGGATAGCCACCGTTTCCTGAACGAGACGGGTTGGCAGCCTCGTTTCGGTATTGACGCCGGCGTGCGCGCCGCAATAGCCGAGATGCAGCGCGCATGATGATCGTTGCCAGAACCCCTTTGCGGGTCAGTTTTTTCGGTGGTGGCACCGATTACCCGGAATATTTCCGCCGGGCGCGCGGTGCTGTGCTGGGCATGGCGATCGACAAATATGTCTACATCTCCGCCCTTCGTCTCGCGTCGATTCTGGATTACCGTTATCGGGTGAGTTATTCCCGGATCGAGACGGTATCCGATGCGACGGAAATCCAACATCCGGTGGTTCGTAGTGTCCTGTTGCATTACGGTGTGACGGAAGCGCTGGATTTGTCGATCATGGCCGATCTGCCAGCCAAAAGCGGGTTGGGCAGCAGCAGCAGTTTTACCGTCGGTTTCTTGAATCTGATTGCGGCTTTGCAAAAGCGCCAGATCACCAAGCTCGATCTCGCGCGTCAGGCGGTGTTCGTCGAACGCGAATTGCTGGCCGAAAACGTCGGCGTACAGGACCAATACCATGCAGCTTTCGGTGGTCTTAACCGTTTCGATTTCGAAGGGGAGAGAACCCGCATCAGCCCCATCCAGATGTCCGGCGATTGTCTGACGGCGATGACTGGTTCGTTGTTTCTGGTTTACACAGGCATCACCCGTTTCGCCTCCGCGACGTTGGACGAGCAGATGGCCAACACCAATTCGGGTGCTGCCGACAAGGATTTGTCGCATTTGCTCAAACTCACCGATCAGGCCGTCGATGTGCTGGAAGGCAACGATCCCGAGCGCATGATGACCGAGTTCGGTGCAATGTTGCACGAAGGTTGGGAGACAAAAAAACGTTTGTCTTCGAAAGTGAGCAATCCCGCGATCGATCGGTTGTACACGGCCGCTCGGGCTGCTGGCGCGTTGGGTGGGAAGCTATGCGGTGCCGGCAGCGGCGGGTTCCTGCTGATGTTGGTACCACCCGAACGTCAGGCCAAATTCCACGAACAGCTCGGCGGCCATGCGATCGTCCAGATCGGTCTGGATACGATCGGTTCAACGATTTTGACCGGATAAGATACAATCGACCATGACTGAAACAGCGCGCGCGCGTCGCATCCTCATTACCGATTTCGATTTATTCCTTAATCTGGGCGGTGGACAGACTGTCTATCACCGCCTGATTGCTTCGCGTCCCAACGATACTTTTTATTATTTCCTCCGGCGCGAATCGTCGTCCGCAACGCGACCGGCCAATGCCGTCGGCATCCCCTTCGTGCCGGAATACCAAACCGTCCTCGAAGACATTCAGATCGAGCGTCGCCGCTTTCTTTGGGCGTATCGCGACGCGCGCAATCTGGCGTTCAGCGCGGCGCAGCAGTTAGGGCCTGTGGATTTCGATGTCGTCGATGTGCCCGACTACACGCAGCACGGTATTTTTATCCGCGCGGCCCTGGAAGCCGAGGGGATTCAGTGCGGCACCGTCGCGTTGGCGCTGCACGGGACACTGTCGGCCGCGTGGGAGGGCGGTTGGCCCGGTCCCAACGATGGTGCCGAGCACTTGGCGTCGCTGAAACAGCAGGAGATGTTGCAGTTTCAGGCGGTCGATGCGCGTTATGCGATCAGCGCAGCCTATGCGCGAAAATGGCAGAATATCGTACCGCTTTCAGTCAATCTGGTGGATCCTCTGGCGATCGTCGGTACCCCCGATCCGCGCCCGGCGGTCCGGAAAACCGGGGCCCCAGACTTAGCATTTGTCGGCCGTCGGGAAAAATGGAAGGGGCCGGACCTGTTCCTGGATCTGGCTTGGTGCGTCGATCCGTCATTATACAACCGATTGATCGTGGTTGGTCCGGACGGTCGCAATCGGTCCGGGATCGGTTCGTCCAGTTTCCTGGAGGGGATCGCCCGCCTGCGTCGCATTCGTCCGGAAATTCTTGGTGGTCAATCGAAGGAAAAGGTCCGGGAAATTCTGGCGGATCGCAGCTTACTCGTTCTGCCTTCGCGGCATGACACCTTCAATTTGGTTGCACTTGAATCCATTGCCGCCGGTTGTCCCGTTTTGGTGTCGCACCGAGCGGGGATTGCTGTTTGGATAGCGGAGAATCTGCCGGGACTCGATTGGGCAACATTCAATATCGATTGCGCGCGCACTGGGGCAGGGCAGGCAGCGGATGTGCTGCGGCATTATGACGACCGCCGCGATGCCTTGATCGATGCCGTCCGCCGTTTGCCGCCCGCTGGGCCCGACTCTTTCGATGATATTTACCGCCCGTCCGACAAAATCCATATGGATGGACGACAGACCGTTGTCGAACTGGCCGCGCATTTCACCACTCTATCCCAGTTGGCAACGCCAACGCCGTTGTCTCGCGCGATCGCAACGATCACTAAGCCCATGCGGGACACGGCAAAGATGGCCGGTCGCGCCATGCCGGCGCCGGTGCGGCGCTTACGGGGACCGATCGGGGTATTGAAAAATCTCCGCCGCAACGGTTTGCATTGGTCCGCGAAGGAACGAATCAAACAATTGGTTCGTAAGTATACCGGGTTTTCGCCCAGGACATTCGTCCAAATTGCCCGATGCCGCGCATGGGTGCAGTTGCGGCAAACGATTCTTGTGCAACGAGAGGCGGATGCTGCTGCGCTCAAGCAGAAACTACAGGGTCTGTCGGACCGTGTTTCCGACCATCTCGTCAACCGCGTGCCCCTTTTTCAAACGATGGCGCGGCTCGAACGCAGCTTGGGCCGAGACCTTGTCGCTGCAACCTATGCTTTGCGCATCATGCGTTGGATGGGAGAAGATACGTTTGGAGAACTACCGTTCGTTTGCGCCACGCTGCGCGAACACGGATTCCCATACGAGGCCGAAACAGCCGAAGCGATGTTCGGGCCGGAAGACCAGCGCGAGGCGCGGTGTTTGGACCTGATGCGTGATGCCTACCGGCGGAATCTGACGAAAGCCGAATTGCCGCTGGCCGTGCTGGATGATCGGCGCGGCGACGCGCCTCGGCGAGTGGCGGTCATCGTTTCGCTGTATAACGCAGCCGAAAAATTACCGACCCTTCTTGCCTGTCTTGCCCAGCAAACCATTGCTCGGCGCGGCGAATTGGAAGTCGTCCTTGTCGATAGCAATTCCCCGACCGACGAACGCGCGGCGCTGGAAGGCTTTCTCGCGCACCACGATCTGCCGGTGGTATATGCGCGATCGGCGGAACGCGAAACGATTCAGAAAGCCTGGAACCGCGGCATTAAATTGGCGCGGGCGCCGTATCTGGCGTTCCTCGGGGCGGACGAAGGTTTGCATCCGGACGCTCTGCAACAATTGGCGGATGCGCTGGATGCGGATCCCGGCGTCGATTGGGCCATGGCGGACAGCGTGGTGACGGATGTCGATGCAAATGGCGTTTATGTCGGCGACGTCATGCCCTACGATCGCAGCGGATACCGCCAGGATTTGGTATATTTGGAAACCTGTTACCTATCCTGGGTTGGCGCTTTGTATCGCCGGTCGATCCACGATCGTTTCGGCTATTACGATGAAACCTATCGTGCGGCAGGGGATACCGAATTCAAAAATCGTGTCATGCCGCATATTCATTCGGTTCACGTGCCGAACGTGCTGGGTGTTTTCAATAATTATCCGGAAGAACGTACCACCGCGCATCCGCGCGCTGAGATCGAGGATCTCCGAGCATGGTACCTTTGGCGAACTTCGGCCGGCATGCGGTATGCCTTCGACAATCGACCCGCCGAGGACGCCGTCGCGTTGTTCAAAACCGCGTTGAATTATCGTAAATCCTTCTGTGGCCACCTCAGCAGCGACATGGATCTGGCCGACGCATTGGCCCGCTATCTGGAATCCCGCCCCGACATCTCCCGCGATTGGGTCATGCGCGCTCGGAAAGCCACGACCGAGGCTCTGGAAGCCTTCCACGGGCTGGAGTATGTCGACCGCGCAGTACGCGGCAGGCTCTCGGCGCTGGCGTTGGCGAAGGATACTTTTACGGCGGCCCGGGCCGCCCGTGGCCCAATGGCGAGCCGGCATCGGTCTACATTGGATCTTGCATCCCGGCCGCACTACGAATTATTCAACGACAATCGCTACGAACAGCATTGGTGGTCCTGGAGCGGGGTGTGATGGAATTGCAATGCGCTTCGGCCAGCCCCCATTTAGGATGATGAACGAAATGAAACGAACTATCGCCAATTTCGTCGTCGGTTTGCCTGGGGTTTCCCGCCTCATTGCGAAAATCGCCCAATTGGAAGGACGTATCGCGGCGCTGGAATATCGCAGTTCCGCCGGTCCGGCCGAGGCGCATGCCGTTTCGGTTCTGCCGCTGCAGGATTGGTGGACAACCAGTTTCTGGGAACCAACCGTCGCTCTGGCAATTCGCGATTATTGCCGGCCGGGCGATGTGGTGTTCGATGTCGGGTGCAATGCTGGCGGGATGGCGTTGATGATGTCGCGTCTGGTCGGGCCGCGCGGCATCGTGGTGGCGTTCGAAGCCAGTCCGCGCATTATCGATAAGACTCATTTCAATCTGACCAAGGCCGGATGCAATAACGTAACGTTATTTCATAAAGCGGTGTGGAGCAGAACAGGCGCTTTGGTGAATATGGCACCCGGCGATCACCTCAACGATCATATCGCCGAGGCTGCAACCGGCATGACGGTGCGAACCGTTGCGCTTGACGATTTGGCCGCGGCGGGGGATTTCCGTCCGACATTCATCAAGATGGACATCGAAGGCGCGGAATTCGACGCATTGAAAGGGTGCAGTCGCCTGCTGTCCGAGGTCCGACCTGTCTTGGTGTTGGAACAATCGCCGGACGACATGCGATGCCACGCGTTGCTGCTGGCGGCCGGTTATCGGGCCGTCGATCTGTCGTCCTACAAACATATCCGAACAGGAAGCGACTTCGGACGCGGATCCGGTGTGGCGAATGTGCTATTTGTGCCGGAGGAGAAAATAGTGGCCAGCCCCTATTTCCACGAAGGCGCACCGGTCGAGGTCGCTGTGCTGCCGCCGGGGCGCTTTCGTCGTTCGGATAACGGCGATATTACTTTGTCGGAACCACTGGACGTCCCGGCAGGCCGTTATCTCGTGCGCGCCGACTTTACCGCGAGTGGGACGGATAACGCGATCTATGCCGGTCTGGAAGCCGATGGCGAGGTCATTTTCCGCTACCATACCCACACGCGGTTCATGGCGGACAGCTATACGGATTGGGTCGTGCAGTTGGATCGCCCGGCCAAATTGGCACCCTATATTCGTTTCCTGCAAGGTAGCGATCCAACCTTGCGCTGGAATGGCGCGACCGTGCTGCGTCTGCCCGGGTTTGACGATTGGGCCGCACCCGTAATGGAATAGCGACCTGTCCCCGCGCGCTGTCGATGCGGGGCAGCCTATTTGATCTGGATCAAGAACAGCCCGATCCCCCACCGGACAGCGTGCGCATAGTACGTAGAAAAGGGGAACGATCCATGGTGCTGTTTCATGGACCGGCGACGGTCGACCGGATCTTGCCATTGGCAGAACGATCCGCACGTGATGCGCAATTGCAGTTCCTCGATCGAGGAATTCCGGCACAATCGGACATCCCGTAAGGACGACATCGTGCGCGGTTATGCCACGCACCAAGCCCGCTACGTCAAGCGTGCCCAAACGCACGATTGTTTCAATATATACGTCGATCATTTCAAGCCGGAGGTCCGCTGATGCCCACGCTCGACGAACTCTGGCGGGTTAGAAATGCCGCTGCGCTGACGGTTGGGCTGACCGAAGACCAGATGCGGCGTGCCGTGCAGATGGCCTCGGTCGAGGATATCGTGGCGCTGATCGAAACATTCTCGCCGGCTCGGTCGTCCGGTACCGAGTGGACCCGGACATTTGAGCCGCTTGTGGAACGGCTCTGGAGTTGGTGCGATTCTGCCACGATGTCCGCGCTGGCCGATGTATTCCAGGCCCGCGGGATGGCTTGGAGGAGCGTTGCGCATGCGCTTTCCTCCGAAAATGGCAGCACGGCGCGTGCCGACATCCGCCACCCCGCCGGGGCGCGGTTGCCTGCGTTTACGCTGGTTTAAGCGGCCGCTTCCAGGATCATTCGGGACGCCTTTTCGCCGATCATGATCGACGGCGCATTGGTGTTTCCGGATGTGAGCGTCGGCATGATGGACGCGTCGGCGACGCGCAGACCCTCCATCCCATGCACGCAAAGACGGTCGTCGACCACGGCCATCGGGTCGTGTCCCATTTTGCACGTACCGACCGGGTGGTAAGTCGTTTCGGCATTTGCCTTAACCCAATCCAACAATTCCCCGTCGGAATCGATGTTGACGCCCGGTGCGATTTCGTCGATTGCCACGCCCTTCATGGCCGGCGCGGTCATCACCCGGCGAGCGATGCGCATCGCCTCCAGCGTCACATCGCGGTCCAGTTGCGCGGTCATGAAATTGAAATTCACCGCCGGCGCCTTGTTCGGCGATTTCGACACGATATGGATATGGCCAGTGCTTTCCGAACGCAGAATGTTAACGATCCCGGTCGTTCCCGAGCCCTTGGCAAGTTTGAAATTCGGGGTGGACAGAAACGGAATCCAGGAAATCGCCGCATCCGGCGCGTCCAGCCCCGGTCGCGTGCGCACATAGGCTCGGATGGGCGATGCAGGCAGGCCCAGCAAGCCCTTGCGCGTCGTGGCATAGCGTAGCGCCTGCCAAACCAGACCCAGGCCACGGGCTTTGTCGTTGTACGTGAGACCCAGCGCAGGATCGATCGACCATTTCATGCGTGGGGAGTAATGATCGCGTAGATTCTCGCCCACGCCCTTCAGCGCATGTTTGACCTCGATCCCCAGGGCTTGCAAACGCTCGGCCTGACCGATGCCGGATAATTCGAGCAATTGCGGTGAATTGATCGAACCCGCGCTCACCACCACTTCCCGTCCCGCTCGGGCTTCCCGCGTTTGTCCGTTGACGGTGTAACGAACGCCGACGCATTTCTTGCCCTCGATCAGCAGACATTCCGTCAACGCATTGGCCTGGATTGTCAGATTGGATCGGCTTCGTGCCGGATCGAGGTAGCAATAGGCAGTGCTCATGCGGCGCCCGTTGCGAATGGTCGTTTGGGTCATGCCGATGCCGTCCTGGGACGCACCGTTGTAGTCCTTGGTGTAACCGATGCCGACCTGTCCGGCAGCCTGGATCAGCTTTTCGTAGAACGGTCCGGTTTCGATATTTTCGGTGACTTTCAGTTGACCGCCCTTACCGCGATATTCCGGATCGCCGTCGCCTTGGTAATCTTCCATATCGCGGAAGATGGGCAGAACCTCGCGGTAGCTCCAACCGCGATTCCCAAGCTGAGCCCACTGGTCGTAATCCTGCGATTGGCCGCGCACGAATACCATGCCGTTGATCGACGACGATCCGCCCAGCAACTTGCCCCGAGGGATGGGAATGCGGCGTCCGCCTGTGCCGGCGTCCGGTTCGGACGAATACAGCCAGTTGGCAGCGGGGTTTTCGATCAATTTAGCGAAGCCTATTGGAATGGGCGACCACGGATGGCTTTCGCGACCGGCTTCCAACACCAGGACTTTATGTTTGCCGCTCGCACTCAGGCGATTGGCCAGAACGGAACCGGCGGAGCCGGCGCCGACGACGATGTAATCGTACGTTTCCATGGGCATATCTTTCAGGTCTTCAGCGTATTTTTGGTGATTTTGATTCCGTGCGCCTTGAGCCATTTCTTATGCTCGTCCTGCGCTTTAGTCAGTGCGGCGGTCTTCGGCAGCGTCACATCCTTGGGTTTCGGCAAGGACATTTTGATCGTGCGGGACATGCCTGCTCCTATCCGTTGGCGTTGGGGGACGCTAACCCGTCCGGCGGCCACACGGCTAGCTCCGGTGCCAGGGGTATCCGCAAATTGCGGAACAGCAGAGAGAACGACATCCAGTTGCCCATGGCGACAACGAATTCGACCTGGTGCGCCGGATCCGGAACGTGTTCGACGATTTCGGCCCAGACCGCGTCGGAAATCGATTTGCCGGCGAGGCATTCGTCGGTCGCAGCCATGATCGCACGATCGGCGGCGGTCAACCGATCGGAATTCTGCCAGTCGCGCACGGCCAGGACGTCCTCGGGCGGGATGCCGGCGGTGGTAGCGACGCGCCAATGTTGGGTCCATTCGTAAGCCGAGCCGGTGACCCAACCGATGCGCATGATCATCAATTCACGCAGGCGCGTATCGAACTTGTTGCTTTCCAGCAATTGCATCAACTGGGCGAAAGCCACACGCGCGACGCCGGGATTGTTGGCGACGACACGGAATGCCTCGCTGCCGGTGCGGCGTTCGGGCATGCCCAACGTCTCACCGATTTCGCGCGCGCGCTCGGGGGATACCATGGGGACGCGTAAAGCCATCGTGGTTTCCTTTTGTTATGCGACGACGGATGCTGTGTCGCCGACGCTCGCTTGGTGCGTGTTTGGTTAGGCCCTGGCATGCGTCGCGTCCAGTGTTGCAGCTTGCAGATGGTGCTATATACCTTGCCCATGCCCGATCTTTTCAGCCCCTTTACCCTCAAAGACGTCACGCTGCGCAACCGTATCGCGATGTCGCCGATGACGATGTACCGTTCCGTGGACGGTAAGATGTCGGATTTCCACATCATGCTTATGGGGTCGCGCGCTGCTGGCGGCTTCGGGTTGGTATTTCCCGAACAGATCGCGATCCTGCCGGAAGGGCGCACGAGCACGGGATGCGCGGGCATTTACGACGATGCGCAGATGGAAGGATTGTCCCGCGTCGCCGCGATCGTCAAGGACATGGGTGCCGTCCCGGCCATTCAGTTGGGCCACACCGGTCGCAAGGGGAGCGAGAAGAAGCCGTGGCACGGTAAAACGCAACTACCGCCGACCGATCCGAACGGGTGGCAGTTGAAGGCGCCATCGCCGATTTCTTATGGCGGGCGCTACACCTATCCGGTGCAGGAACTCACGGTCGCGGAAATACAGGATATCCATCGCGCCTATGCCCAGGCCGCTCGGCGCGCGTTGGATTGTGGTTTCGAATGGCTCGAAATGCATTTTGCCCATGGCTATCTCGGCGCCAGTTTCCTCTCCCCGCTCGCAAACCAGCGCACCGACGCTTATGGCGGCAGCCTGGAAAACCGATTGCGTTTCCATCGGGAGGCGCTGGATGCGGTGCGGGCGGTGTGGCCCGAGCGGCTGCCGTTGACGATGCGATTGGGGTCGGACGATTTCAATGTGGCGGGAACGCAGTTCGATGATTCCGTCTGGGCGATCGGGGAATTGAAGCAACATGGGCTGGATTTGGCCGACATCAGTTTGGGCCTCAACACCGACGCCATGAAGGACGTTCCATTCCACGAGGTCGGGTTCATGGTCGGCCGTGCCGCCCGTGTGCGGCGGGAGGTCAAGATCCCCGTCGCCGTAAGCTGGAACCTGGGTATCCCGGCCGAGGCGGACAGAGTCGTCCGCGAGCAGTTGGTCGATCTGGTGTTCCTTGGTCGTCCGGCGCTTTCGAACCCGCATTGGCCGGTCTGGGCGGCACGGGAACTGGGGCACAACGATCCGTTTTCGCTGATTCCCGAAGATTGGCACTGGTGGATTCGCAGTCGCCCGGGGCCGGAGGGTTCGTTGGGCTGGCCGGCACCAGCTTCCCGCGATCCCGTGCGGTAACACGCCGCCTGCGGCAATGCGCAGGCGGTCGCGTTTGCTCAATCGAACAAAGTTGCCAGACGTTGTTTGATTTGGTCCGCCATGTATAGGGCCACGGCCTGGATTGTCGAAGTCGGGTTCAATCCGCCTCCGGTCACCCAGGTGCTGCCGTCCACGATGAACAGGTTCTTCACATCGTGCGATCGGCCCCAGGCATTGACCACCGACCGTGCCGGATCGTTTCCCATCCGGCATGTACCGAGCATATGGCCGGGACTGTTGAGCAGTGTGCGGGAGGTATAGATCCCCTTCGCGCCGGCCGCTTCCAGAATTTCCGTTGCGCGGGCGATACCGTGTTCCATCATGCGGCGGGTGTTTTCGCCGATTTTGTAGTCCACCTTTGCAGCAGGAATCCCATTGCTGTCCTTCAGATCGGGATGCAGCGTCACGCGGTTGGTTTCTTCCGGTAGATCGTCGCAGGCGATACCGACTTGTATACGATGATGGATCAATTCCCGAGCGATACGATGATGATCGGTACCCCAGGGCAGGGCGCCGACCGACATGGATGTTACGGCCTCGGTCACCACGCCGGTACCGCGTGCGAATTGCATCGTATAACCGCGGACGAAATCGCGGTTAGGATCGGTTTCGTAGAACTGTTTACTCCAGAGCGACAGCATCGGCGCGTGATCGCCGTCGTTGCGTTCGGGCACGTAGCCGCGCACCTGCGGCCAGGGGTGCAGCATCAGATTTTTGCCGACCAGACCGCTGGAATTCGCCAACCCGTTGGGGTGCCGCGACGATATCGAATTCAGCAGCAGGCGCGGTGTGCCGATACCGTTGCAGGCGACGATCACGACCTCGGCGGGTTGGAAATGTTCCTCCCCCTGTGCATCGTAATAAACGACACCGGACGCCATACCCTGTTCATTGGTAACGATCTCACGTACCCGAGCACGGGTGCGCAGTTCGACCCCTGCTCGGAGTGCGAGCGGCCAATAGGTAATATCGGTGCTGGCCTTGGCACCTTGCGCGCAACCGGGGGTGCAATGACCCAGATTGATGCACTTGGCACGACCTTCGTAATCCTGGGTGGCGATGGTCGAATCGGACGGCCACCAGTGCCAGCCAAGCTGGTTCATTGTCCGCCCGTAGAGCGTACCGGTTTTACCCAGCGGCAAAGGCGGCATTGGCGGATGGCGCGGAGGAACCCCGGGATCGCCTTCCAGGCCGGACACGCCCATCATGCGATCGTTCTCTTCGAAGAACTTCTCCAGCGCCCAGTAATCGATCGGCCAATCGTCGGCCACCCCGTCCAACGTTTTGACCCGGAAATCCGATGGGTGCATCCGCGGCCAATGCGCGGTGTAGAAAACCGTGCCCCCGCCGACGCCGTTGAAATTGGCGATTTTCATGGCCGATTGCGAGTCGTCGATCGGATAATCGGTTTCGCGCGCCCGTCGGTTCGGCGAAATATCGAAATCGGCCCAACGCCGAGCCTCCCAGTCGCGGCCTGTGCTGGGATAGGTGGAGGAATTCTGCCAATCGCCTTGTTCCAGGCAAAGGATGCGCATTTTGGTTTCGGCTAGGCTCCATGCCACGGCCGCGCCGGCTGCGCCCGATCCGACGATCAGCACATCCACCATGTCGTGGTGCGTCACAGTTAGGCGTCCCGCCACATCTTCGCCCGTTTGCGCACGGGATCGAGCAGCGACCAATCGCCTTGTTCCAGCACATGGCCTTTGGGGAAGGGCGGGCGTGCTTCCAAACCCAGGGAGATCACAACCCGATCGTCGCGATAGTAACATTGCAGCACGCAGCGTTCGAAGGCGGCGACGGCCGGGCCGCCTGCGGATCGGAACGCTTCTGCTTTCGCCATCGCTGCCGCGTCGTCCAAATCGGCGATTCCGGCCAATGCGGCCAGTGCGTTGTGGATTTCGCCCATGTCGCGGCCAATCGATCGTTCGATATCGGCCACGATCTTGGGATCGTCGGCGCCGGGCACCTTATATTCGGTGCTGGCGGGAACCATCAGGCCGGCGACCCGGCGGAGGTCGCGGTTCTCGGAGGGGGACAGGCCGGTTGCGGTCATGGTTTCCTCGGGCGTCAGTGGGTTTCTGCGGGTGTACAACGGGGCCGGTGGGAGTCAATGTGCTCGGCGAGGAAGGACGCGTCCTCCCCGACACCGGACAGAAACGACGATTTGGATTTATGCAGTAACGGCAGGCCCAGGAAATAGGCACCGGCGACATCGGTGACGCCGCGTTTATGGCGCGGGCGGCCGTCCGGCTGGAACAGCGGCAGATCGATCCAGCCGAAATCGGTGCGGTAACCGGTCGCCCAGACCACCGAACGAATGCCCGCCGCCGCCAAGTCCAGCGTCGCCGGGGATAATGGAGGTTCCGGAAATTCTGGCGTCGGCGGTTCGATCGGCATGGACGCATCGGCGAAAGCATCGGCGGCGCGCACGAACCCGGCATAGGCGGCGTCGCCTTCTGCCAGCATCGCCGCCAAATCCGACGATAGCGTCAGCACCCCATCGCGGGCGCCCAGTACTCGGCCGATCAGCCGCATGCCCTCGGCCGCGTAACGCCGCAGATCGACGGTTCGACCGCCATAGGCGCCGCTGATGACCAGCGGGGCTTTGCGCGATTCCTGCTCGTCGGCCACGCGGTCGTCCATCCCCAACGCCGAAATCCACCAGATGACGTCCTTACCGCGATAGCGTCGCGGGACCCGCCGATGCGCGCCGACCGACAGCGTTACCGCGCGGCCGGATCGCAGCAATTCCTCGGCGATCTGGCAGCCCGACGCCCCGGCGCCCACAACCAACACACCACCGGGCGGCAACTGGCCGGGATTTCGGTAGTTGCTGGCAGTGAGTTGCACGATGTCGCCGAGTTCCGCCGCCGCTGCGGGGACCGCCGGCTGTTGGTAGGGGCCGGTGGCGACGACGACATTGCGTGCGAAAATGGCACCGTCCGAGGTGTCCAGTTCGAAGCTGTCCGACGTCGCCGATCCCGAAAGCGAGCGGACCTCCACCCCCGTGCGCACGGGGGCGTCGATCGCCTGTGCGTAGGCTTCGATGAAGCGCACGATCTCGTCCCGATGGGCGTAGACGTCCGGTTCGTTGCCGGTATAACCAAACGACGGCAGCCGTATCGCCCAGTTGGGAAATTGGAACCGTAACGAATCCCAACGCTCGGTGCGCCACCGCTCGGCCACCCGAGCCCGCTCCAGCACGACATGCGGACGGGCACGGAGCGTTAGGGCATGACTTATCGTGAGGCCGGCCTGGCCCCCGCCGATGATGACGGTATCGATCTCCACTATTCGGCGGCGGCCGAAAACGGTGCCTTTTCTGCCGCCGCGCGCACCAGCGGCAACAGGGCGCGGCCGTATTCGGTTGCGTCGGTTAGCGGATCGAAGCCGCGGATCAGGAAGGTTTCGATCCCGAGCGCGTGGTATTCCAGTAACGATTCTGCCACTTGTTCCGCTGTGCCAACCAACGATGTCGTGTTCGATCCTGCACCCACCGCCGCCGCGACTTCCGTCCACAGCCGCTTGTCCCGCACCTTGCCGCCGGCCGCGACTTCGAGGAGGCGTGCGGACCCGACGCTCTCGGGCTTGGCGTTGAAGCGGCCGATGCCCTGGCCGCGCAATTCGCGAATGCGCGCGATGATGGTGTCGGCACGCTTCCAAGCGGCTTCTTCCGTGTCGCCCAGCACCGGCCGAAACGAGAGGCTGAATTTCATGCTGGCCGGATCGCGGCCGATCTTGGCGCAGGCGCCTCGGACCTTGGCAATGGTTTCCCGCGCCATATCCAACGTCTCGCCCCAGAACGCATAGATGTCGGCGTGTTTGGCGGCAAAGGCGATCGCGATATCGGAGGACCCGCCGAAGTAAACCGGAATATGCGGCTTTTGCAGCGGCTTAACCCGAGCAAAAGCGTTTTCCACCTTGTAGTAAGGGCCTTCGTGGGAGAAGGGCTGCTCGGCGGTCCATTCCTGCCGCATCAGCCCGACATATTCGTCGGTGCGGCGGTAGCGTTCTTCGTGGTTGAGGAAATCGCCGTCCTTGCGCTGTTCGGCGCCGTCGCCGCCGGTGATGATGTGGATCCCGCCCCGGCCGCCGGAAAACACATCGAACGTCGCGAACAACCGCGCCGCGTAAGTGGGGGCGATGAACCCTGGGCGATGCGCGATCATGAATTTGATGGTCTTGGTCGCGTAAGCGGCATGGGTGGCGACCAGCACCGCATCGGCATCGGCGGAGTTGTGCGCGATCAGCACCCGCTCGAACCCGGCGGCCTCATGCGCTTGGGCGAAACGGGCGATGTAGTCGGGCTGGATGGTCGGCCCGTTGGCGGGATGGATTTCGGACTTCTCCTCGGCGGCGATCATGCCGATGAATTCGACGGACATTGTGATGCTCCTGATCAGGACAGACGCCCAGGGTATGGCGAAACAGGACATTGGTCCATCATATCGTCGAATCAGGAAAGGGGGGCGTCGTGAAGTTCGGTGCTTCGATTTGGCCAAGCTCGTGGCGTCGATCGATCGGGTGTCGGCCGGGCGCTTCCTGTTTGGTATCGGCAACGGCTGGAACCAGGACGAGATGGAAAACCACGGCACCGCCTTTGCCACAAGGCACAAGCGGGCGCGGGAAAATATGGAGGCGATGAAAGCGATCTGGGACCGAGACCGAGGTCGAATACCACGGCGAATTCGTCGATTTCGATCCGATGATGGCCTGGCCGAAACCGTTCCGGAAACCGCATCCGCCGATCTATGTCGGTGGCGCGTTTCCCTATTCGGCACGCCGAGCGATCCGTTACGGCGATGGCTGGCTGCCGCAAGCGGCAAGGCGCGGCGCCTATCGGCAGGTCGCCGAGATGATTCCAGAATTCCGCCGCATGACCGAGGAAGCCGGGCGAGACCCGCTGGCTATCACGGTTTGGCATCCTCGCCGGGATGCCGCGACGATCGAGCGATATCGGGCTTTGGGTGTCGAAAGGATGGTCTTCGCGTTCGACTCGGAACCGGCCGACGCCATCTTGCCGAAACTCGACGCGGTGGCGGAATTCATGCATGGATTGAACGGATAAGAGGAAACACAACGATATGACACCGAACGAAGAATGGGGCCTGATCGGGAAAGTCGCAATTGTAACCGGCGGCGGCGCTGCCGGCGACGGCATCGGCAACGGCCGAGCCGCGTGCATCCTGTTGGCTCGGGCGGGCGCGCATGTGTTGGTGGTGGACAAGGATGTCGCGCTTGCGGAACGGACGGTGGCGATGATCGCCGAAGAAGGTGGCGCTGCCGCCGCCGCTGCGTCCTACGATGTCACCCGGTCGTCGGAATGCGAGGCGATGGTGGCCGATGCCGTCCGCCGGTGGGGCCGATTGGATTGTTTAGACAACAATGTCGGTATCGGTAGCAAGGGAACCGTTGTCGATGAGACCGAGGAGAACTGGACCCGTGTGATGCACGTCAACGTGGATTCGATGTTCCTGTGCTGCAAACATGCGATTCCGTCGATGATCGCGTCCGGCGATGGCGGTGCGATCGCAACGATTTCGTCCATCTCCGCACTGCGCCCGCGCGGGCTGACTGCCTATAGCGTGTCGAAAGGGGCGGTGATCGCGCTGACCCAGGCCATGGCGGTGGATCACGGGCCGGACGGCATTCGCGCGAACTGCGTCTTTCCCGGCCCGGTGTATACACCGATGGTTTATGCCCGTGGGATGACCGATCAGGCGCGCGATGCCCGCCGCAAAGCCTCGGTTTTGGGTCGGGAGGGCAACGGTTGGGATATCGGTCGTGCCGTGCGCTTCCTGCTGTCCGATCAAGCCCGTTTCATTACGGGGCAGGTGCTCGGCGTGGACGGTGGCGCCACGCTGGTCGGCCCCGCCCGCGCATCGCAATAACGAGGCCACCATGATCCGTAAGCTGCTGATCGCCAATCGAGGCGAAATCGCCATCCGCATCGCGCGTACCGCGGCGGATATGGGTATCGAAACCCTGGCTGTCCATTCCACCGACGATGCGCATTCATTGCACACCCGCATGGCCGATTCTGCGCTGGCCCTGCAAGGTGCGGGCGCGGCGGCGTACCTCGACGGCGCGGCGCTCGTTGCCGCAGCGCGCGCGCAGGGATGCGATGCCATCCATCCTGGCTACGGATTTTTGAGCGAAAATGCCGACTTCGCCGCACTATGCTGCGACGCCGGCTTGGTTTTCATCGGTCCGCGCCCGGAAACCATGGCATTGTTCGGCGATAAAAGCCGCGCCCGCACATTTGCCGCCCAATGCGGCGTGCCGATCATTCCGGGTACGTCCGGACCGACGACGGTAGACGAAGCCCGCGCCTTCATGGTCGGATTGGGTGCCGGTGCGGCGGTGATGGTGAAGGCCATTGCCGGCGGCGGTGGCCGAGGCATGCGCCCGGTGACCGATCCCGACGCGTTAGCCACCGCGATGGAACGTTGCCAATCCGAAGCACTGCAAGCCTTCGGCAACGGCGATGTGTACGTGGAACGATTGTTTCCCCGAGCGCGGCATATCGAGGTGCAGATACTGGGCGATGGAACCGGTGCGGTTTCGCATCTTTGGGACCGCGAGTGCAGCCTGCAACGCGAACGGCAGAAAATTCTGGAGATTGCCCCAGCCCCCTTTCTGGACCCCGATTTACGGGCAAAATTGCTGACAGCGGCAACCAGTCTCGCGGCGGCGGGGCAGTATTTGAATGCCGGAACATTCGAGTTTCTGGTCGATTGCGAAACCGGCGCATTCGCCTTCATCGAAGCCAACGTGCGCCTTCAGGTCGAGCATACGGTCACCGAAGAAGTGACCGGTATCGATCTGGTCGAGGCGCAAATACGTCTCGCCTCCGGTGCGACACTGGCCGACCTCGGTCTGGCTCAGATCCAAATTCCGAAACCGCGAGGCTATGCGATTCAGGCGCGCGTGAACCTTGAAACGATGCAGCCGGACGGTTCGGTGCGATCGGCCGGCGGTGTTATCGGCGCCTACGAAGCCCCGACCGGTCGCGGCGTTCGAGTCGATGGATACGGTTACGCGGGATACCGGACCAATCCGCGTTTCGACTCGCTGCTGGCAAAAACGATCGTGCACACGGAGGGCGATTTTGCCGCCGCTGCGGCCAAATCTGCGCGCGCGCTGGCGGAATTTCGGATTTCCGGGGTCGCGACGAATATCGGTTTTCTGCGCGCGCTGCTGCGTCATAAATCGGTGTTATCCGGCGCGGTACACACGCGATTCATCGAAGAAAACGTCGCCGAATTGATCGCTACCGATACCGGACCCAGCCGATATTTCGAAACCCAGACCGCCGCCCCGCATCGCCCGGGCGCCAGATTGGAAACGAAAGACCCGCTGGGTGTCGTACTATACGGAAAATCCGACACAGCGGCGCCGGTGGAGGAGGTCTCGGCCGACGATATCGCCGGCCCCGAGGGCACGGTGCCCTTGCGCGCGCCCATGCAGGGCACGATCGTTGCGTTGAACGCGGCGGAAGGCGATACGGTGCAGGTCGGCCAGGACGTTCTGATTCTGGAAGCGATGAAAATGCAGCACGCCGTCGCTGCCCCTTTTGCCGGTATCGTGCGATTGATAACGGTTGGAATCGGTGACACGGTGTTCGAAGATCATCCGCTCGTGTTTATCGAGGAACGATCCGACCTCGCCAGTGGCGATCGGGTGCAGGAATCTATCGACCTCGACTACATACGCCCCGATCTGGCGGAGGTTTTGGCTCGGCGGGCGCGCGGTTCCGATGCGGCCCGTCCGAAGGCTGTCGCCCGCCGGCGCGCCAGCGGCCAGCGGACCGCGCGGGAAAATATCGCCGATCTCTGCGACGACGATACGTTCGTCGAATACGGTTCCTTGGTGTTGTCTGCCCGTCGGCGAACGGTGCCGATGGAACAATTGATCGATGAATCGCCCGCCGATGGGCTGATCATGGGACTTGCGCAAATCAACAACGCCCAGTTTCCGGAAGATAAAAGTCGGGCGGTGGTAGTTTCGTACGATTATACCGTCATGGCTGGAACCCAGGGCCATATGGGACACCATAAGCAGGACCGCATTTTCGAGATGGCCGAAAAATGGCGCCTGCCGGTGGTTATCTTTTGCGAGGGCGGCGGCGGGCGGGGCAGCGATACCGACAACCTCGTATCGTTTAGCGATACGTTCCATCGCCTTCCGCGGCTATCCGGGTTGGTTCCCTTGATCGGTATCGCGTCCGGTCGTTGTTTCGCTGGCAATGCGGTGCTGCTGGGCTGTTGCGATGTCATTATCGCGACCGAAGGTTCCACCATCGGTATGGCCGGACCTGCAATGATCGAAGGCGGCGGCCTCGGTGTCTACCGACCGGAGGAAGTCGGTCCGATGTCGGTGCAAGTGCCGAACGGTGTCGTCGATATCCTCGTGAAAGACGAAGCCGAGGCCGTTGCCACCGCTCGACGCTATCTATCCTATTTCCAGGGGCGGATAACCGATTGGACGAGCCCAGATCAACGGAAATTGCGCCATATCGTACCGGAAAACCGGCTGCGCGGATACGATATGCGTGCGGTAGTCGAGACCATCGCCGACGAAGGGACCATGTTGGAAATTCGTCGCGGTTTCGGTTTGGGGATGATCACCGCGTTCATCCGGGTGGAAGGTCGCCCAATGGGCGTCATCGCAAACAATCCCATGCATTTGGGCGGCGCGATCGATAGCGACGCAGCGGACAAAGCTGCCCGCTTCATGCAACTTTGCGATGCGCACGATGTACCGTTGCTGTCTTTGAACGACAATCCCGGTAATATGGTCGGGCCGGAAGCAGAAAAAACCGCCTTGGTCCGTCATTGCTGCCGGGCGTATCTGGTCGGTGCAAACCTGACGATTCCAACATTCTTCGTCATGACCCGGAAATCCTACGGCCTGGGCAAACTGGCAATGACCGGGGGCGGCATGCGTGTCGGTATGTTTGCCGTCGCCTGGCCCACCGGAGAATTCGGCGGCATGGGCCTAGAAGGCCAAGTCAAGCTCGGTCGCCGCCGCGAACTGGCAGCCATTGCCGATCCGGATGAACGGCTGGCTGCTTATGAACAAATGGTTGCGGAACTGTACGAACGCGGAAAGGCGTTGAATGCCGGTAGCCTGTTCGAGGTGGATGAGGTTATCGACCCCGCCGAGACCCGCCGGTGGATCGTGGCGGGCCTTCGGTCGGTGCCGCCATCGCCCGTCCGGGAGGGGAAGCGACGGCCATGCGTGGATGGGTGGTGATCAGGCATCCCTACGAAAGTCGATGGCATTTCGCAGCAATTGCACGAAGGCCGGATGCTCCCATGGGCCACGATAGATCGGCGGATTGGTGCAGTGTCCGAACGCAAAATAGGTCACGGCGCCGGCCCCGACCGGACGGGTATAGCCCAGCACACGCGTTTTTCTGTCTGGCAGCAGCGATGGGTCCGACCCGTACAATGCGTCGACGGTCGGCCATATGCCATCTTTGCCGTAATCGGCAGTCAATAGCACCGTTGTCGTTTCGGGATGTTGCAGCTCGATGAAATAGGGTTCGTCCTCGATCTCGAACGATGCCGCGACATTTTTCGTTAATGGATGATCCGCTATGGCATCGACCTTGAACGTGCAAAGCGGAGGATGTGTCAGAAAGAAACTCCCCAGGACCCCATGGTGTTCGGTTTTCACCGTCCGGCGATTGCGCACGCCGTCCACCCTTTGGGCTTTGCCGCCGCTGGTGCCGTGCAATCCGAACCAATGGCCGCCGGAGGATAGCCAGGCTTGGATGGCGGCGGATTGGGCGGCGTCGGGGTAGGGGCCGGCGACATAGGTGATCAGCAGACGGCTCACCGGGAGCCACTTCTCGACATCGGTAAAATCGTTGGCAACCGAAGCCGGAATATTATGCTCTGCCAGCAATGTCAGCAGTCGCAATCGAGCATAATCGTGGTCGTGCCCGGCCGGCGCGCCGGGGGGGAAGCCGCCGGCGATGACGTGTGCGCGTTCGATCATTGCGTTACCTCGTTGTGTTCATTACGGCGACGATGTCTGCAACCCGTGTCTGATCGTCGGATCGGCCTCGATAGTTCAAATTGCGGTGCATCGCCCAGGTGGTTTTTTGCAGATGCAACGGGATATTCGCGATCTCGTTCGTTCCCAGGATCATCGCCTGTCGCAATACCGTCTCGCGTTGTGCATTATCGGCGATATTCGCTGCCCGCTGCACCATCGCATCCAAAGTTGGATTGGAATAGCGCCCCCAGTTGAAACTTCCCGAACCCGACGCGGGATCGTAGGTGCCCATGGCGCTGCGGAGCACCTGGGAACTTTCGCTGGTTACAGCGGCAACGGCACCGATCATGATCGAATATTCGCGCCTGTGCACGCGGGAAGCGTAGGTACTCCACGGCTGCAATTCGATGCTCGCTTGCACGCCGATACGTTGCCACATCTGTGCGATGGCCTGTACGACCCGCGAGTCGTTGACGTAACGGCCTTTGGTGGAGTGGATCGTCACCCGCAAGCCATTCGGATATCCGGCATCCGTCAGAAGTCTTCTGGCCAATTCGGGATCGAATGTCGGGACCCCGATCTCCGGTGTCCAGCCCACCCCGCCATCGGGCATCATTTGGCCGGTTGCGGTCGCCACACCTTCCATCACCCGTTCGACGATGGCCGACCGGTTGATCGCGATCGACAGCGCGCGGCGAACGCGCAGATCTTTCAGTGGGTTTTTGTCGAGAATTTCGCCATTCGGTCCGGTGACGAACGGCGTCGGCCCGTCGCGGGATTGATCTAATGCCAAAAAGATATAGCGCAGACCCAATTCCGCCGTGACCACCCGAATTTTGTCATTGGACCGCAGTTGCGACAAAAGGTCGCTCGGTACTAAATCGATAATCTGGACATCCCCGGCCAACAATGCCGCCACGCGTGCGGCTCCGTCGGAGATAATACGAAATGATACCTTATCCCATGGTGGCGGGCGACCCCAATAGGCGCCGTTGCGCGCCAGCTCGACCCCGATGCCTGGGCGGAACGACACGAAGCGCATCGGGCCGGTGCCGATCGCTGCCTTACCGGTGTTGAAATCATCTGTCGCAGCGTCCGCTTTTGCGGCCTGGACGATGCGAATCTGTACCGCTTCGTTCGGTAGGATCGGATCCAGGCCATTGGTGATCATCCGAACCGTATTGGTGTCGATAACCCGGACTTCCTTCACCAGCCGGATATAAGTGGTAAACGGCTGCGGCGCATTCGGCACCTTCGGCACCCGGACATACGATGCCCTGACATCCTCGGCCGTAAGCGGTGTGCCGTCGTGGAATTTGATACCGTGGCGCAACTTGAATTCCCAGGTCGTGTCATCGACCAGCCGCCACGACTCCGCCAGGGAGGGCACGATACCGATCGTGTTGTCGGCGTCCGTGAGCGCATCGAATATGTTGCAGACAACGTTTTTATTGGTCGGGGAATTGAGGTAATGCGGATCGATGCTAGTCGGCGCATCGCCGATCCCGACCGACAGCGACTGGGCCGATGCCGGCATGGCCAGCCCTGCCAGCAGGGCAATCGCGGTCAGGTGCCGCATGGTTTCCTCCAACATTTGGCATCGGGCGGCTTCGGCTGATAGGTATCGTCCGTATCAGCTTAATCCAGGACAGCATCACCATGAGCCGCATCGACAGCGCGATCAATATCGACGACCTCAAGCGCATGGCCAAGCGCAAGCTACCGAAGATCATGTTCGATTTCATCGAAGGCGGGGTCGAGGATGAGGTCGGCCTACGAACCAATGCCAGCGCCTTTCGCGAGGTGCGTCTGGTGCCGCGCTACTACGTCGATACGTCCAAGCGATCGCAGGTTTCGCAGATGCTGGGGCAAACCTTCGACAGCCCGTTCGGCATCGCGCCAACCGGCATGGCCGGCGCATTTCGGAAAGATGCGGAACTGTTTCTATCGCAGGCGGCGAAGGAAGCGAATATTCCATATATGATGTCGGGCGCGTCGAATGCCTCGATGGAGGCAGGGCATAAACTCGCCGGCAATAATTTGTGGTACCAAATTTACGGGGCGAAAAATAGATCGTTTCAGCTGGATCTGGTGAAGCGCGCGATCGATCTGGGGTTGAAGACCATTGCCGTGACCTGCGACGTGCCGGTCTCGTCGAACCGGGAGCGTAACCGACGCAATGGCTTCGTCCGACCGCTGAAAATGACGCTGCCGACGATTTTGGAAGCCATGCTGCATCCGGCCTGGGTGATCGAGTATTATCGTCAGGGCGGGCTGCCGATGCTGGGGAACTGGCAACGTTACGCCGCGCAGGGCTCCACACCGGATCAGGTGGCCGATCTGTTCGCGGCGCAGACACCGGATGCCAGCCAGGTGTGGGACGATATCGAGGCTATTCGTGCCGCCTGGCCGGGTAAGATGCTGATCAAAGGCATCATGCACCCCGAAGACGCGCGCATTGCTGTCGGCATGGGGGTGGACGGCATTCTGGTTTCCAACCATGGCGGGCGCCAGTTGGATTCGATGCCCTCGCCGGTCGATATGCTGCCGATGATCCGTTCCGCTGTCGGACCGGATGTACCGCTTCTGTTGGATAGCGGCATCCGGCGGGGATCTGATATCGTTGCTGCTTTGTGCATGGGGGCGGATTTCGTACTCACCGGTCGGGCAACGCTGTACGGTGCGACGGCCGGCGGCCTGGAGGGCGTGAAAAAGGCCGTATCGATCCTGCAACGGGAGGTCGATCTGGTGATGGGCCAGATCGGTGCGCCCAACCTCGATGCGTTGGGTCCGCATTTTCTGCTGGATACCGTGCGCGCCGACGAAGAACGGCGCAACACCGGCGCCCGACGTTGAAATCCGCCGGGCACGATCGCAAGTGCCCGGCAGAATTCCGATGCCGTCGTTGCGGATAGCGACCTACAGCGTGGCGCCGCCGTCGATCGCGATTTCGGCGCCCGTCACGTAGCCGCTTTCGTCGGATAGCAAATACACCGCGAGGTGAGCGATCTCCTCGGCCGTGCCCATCCGCCGCATGGGTACCGATTCCAATCGCGCGGCGTTCTGTTCCGGTGTCCGAACCGATAGCATTTCCGTATCGATCGGCCCGGGATGGATGGAGTTCACCCGGATCCTGCGCGGCGCGAGATCGGCCGCCGCAGCTTTGGTCATGCCGCGCAATGCCCATTTCGTTGCACTGTACGCGATTGCACCCGGCGATCCCCGTAATCCCGCAGTCGAGGAAATATTGGCGATCGATCCGCCACCGGATTTTTCCATCAGCGGAACCACCGCCTTCATGCCCAGAAACGGGCCAAGCTGATTGATCCGCATATGGGCTTCGAACAAGGCGGCATCTGTCTCCATCAGACGGGCAGGGCGGTAGATGCCGGCGTTGTTGATCAGTCCGTGCAGACCGCCCATCGCTTCGGCCGCTGCAACGGCGGCGGTCCAATCTTCCTCCTTCGTAACATCGTGATGGACGTAAACAGCGCCATTGCCGAGTTGTGCGGCAAGCGCTCTACCGGCATCGTCGAGCACATCCCCGATGACAACCCGAGCCCCTTCGGCAATACAGGCTCGGGCTTCTGCGGCGCCTTGGCCGCGGGCGCCGCCGCTGATCAGGATAATTTTGCCAAGCAGACGATCCATGATCCTATCTCCAGAATTCAATTTCGGCTTCGCGGAACCATAGGAAATTCGCGGGTGCCGCAGAAATCGGTCCGTTGATGGCGAAAATGGCGATTTCGAATTTTTCGCCTGGCGCGATGCAGTCGCCCAGGACCAACCGGTTGGGCATGTTGAACCCCTGAATGGCCGCCGGGGAAGGGCGGCCGGGGGTGCGCGGTAGCACGCCGTTGACCCAGACCTCGGCGTAATCGTCGACGTTGACCGTCAGAACGGCTTTGGTTTCAGCGGTTTCGAACATGCCGATCCGTTCCGGTATCGTCAGTGTCATACGAAACCAATAGAACGACACCATACCGCCGCCGCGACGCGCGCTCAAATCCGTCGCGGCGATATCCAGCCAACCGGAATCGTCGTAGCCGAGAATTTCCGCGTGCGGTTCGACGTCGTAGGTCGTTTTGAATTCGGGCATGGAATCGGACAGCGCAGGCACGGTTGCCAGCAGCGCCTCCTTGCCTTTCCACCGCGCACCCATGGTCGCGGAGCCTTCGATCGTCATCAGATCGACGCTCAGGTTCGGCGGGGTCAGCGGCGCGATGGCGGGCTGCGGTGCCTGTTGTGGGTATTTCGGCGGCGGGGTCGATTTGGTCGGCCGGACGTATGCCATTGTTTTTCCTTATTTTATCGAACGGCAAGGGGTTGTAAAATGTTGTTTCCCTTGGCGGTATGCAGATAGGCTTGCCCGAACTGGGGGAGGCCCCTTCAGGTCTGGATACCCATCAGACGAGCGGCCGTCCCGCCGAGGATCCCGATCCGCTCATCGTCGGTCAGTCCGGGCGTGTTCATCACCAGATCGACCTCGGTCGTTGTCCATGGGAACGGATAATCCGTGCCGATGACGATCTGGCCGGGGCCGGTTTCGGCGATCAGATGGCGCAGGGCTTCTGGGGTGAAAACGATCGTATCGAAAAATAACTGACCGTCGCGCAGATAGGCGGTGGGGTCTTTTTTCGGCAACGGCCCGACCCGGCCGGGGAAGCAACGAATCACGGCATCGGAACGATTGGCATAGGACGGCAGGAAGCCGCCGCCGTGCGCTGCGCAGATTTTCAGACCGGGAAAACGATCCAACGTGCCTTCGAAGATCAGATGCGACAACGCAATGGTGGTTTCCAACGGGTTGCCGATGGTGTTCGTCAGCAGGCCGCTGCCGTTCAACCGGCCGGAGGGTTCCAGTTCCCGCACACCCAGGGGATGCATGAACACCAGCACGCCCAGTTCCTCGCACTTGGCCCAGAACGGGTGGAAGCGCGGGTTGGCCAGTTCTTCCCCCGCAACGGAACCGCCGACGCCGACGCCTTTGAAGCCCAATGTCTTGACCGCGTATTCCACCTGCTCCGCCGCCAATTCGGGATGTTGCAGCGCGGCGGTGGCGAAACCGACGAAACGATCGGGGTTGGCGGCGCAGAATTCCACCAGGGTCTCGTTCTGAATTTTAATCAATTCGGCCGCTTCGTCTTTGGACGCACGATACCAAAACGGATTGATACTGAGCGCTTCGACGTCGATCCCCTGGGCATCCATCGCCGCAAGCCGGGTGGCCAGGGCGGTGTCCTGCATCATCAGGCCCGGCGCTTCCAGCGGGTGGTTCACCACAGCCGCCGCCTTCGGCACGATGCAATGGGCGTGGATGTCGATGGTTTTGATGCGCTTGCCGCCGACGATCGTCTCCCGGCGGCGGCCGGCGGCGGTGGGTGGCGGCACGGCGGTCGTGCTGCCAAGGGCGCAGCCGACGAAGGTGAGGGCGGTGGCGAGCAGATCGGCCGATACGGACATGGTGGGTTCCTCCGGGTTTTCCGGACGCTATCATGCCGCGCGACGGGTGTCGTGTCCGCGCCGCTCGGAAATTCAGCCGAGGTGAACGGCGGCCTGACGCAACAAACTCGCCGCCATCGCGCGCCATGCCGCATCGGCATCGGCGGGGGCGGCGTGCAACGGCAATTGCCCGTCCAACAGCGCGCAAATGGCGTCGGTCAGGCTCTCGGCCGTCGGGTCGCACAGCAAGGCCCGATCGGTGCCGGCCAATTGTTCCGCCAATCCGCCGACATTGGTCGACACCACCGCTCGGCCGGCGGCCAGGGCGGAGGCCGCGACGCCGCTTTGGCTGGCTTCCCGGTAAGGCAACACCAAGGCGTCCGCCCATCCCAACAGCGAACCGACCTCGTGCTCCGGCACCCAGCGGTTTTCGACGGTCACGTTCGGCAGCCGGCGCAACACGTCCAATTCGGCACTTTCCGGCCCCGATCCGACGATCCGCACCGTCAGGTCGTCCCGCCCACCGATCATCGCCAGCGAGGCGGCCAGCAGATCGAGGCCCTTGTACGGCAGCAGCCGCCCGAAATGCAGCAGGCGCAGCGGTCCGTCGTGCGGCACCAGGGGTGCGACCGCGAAATCCATCGGCGGCAGGGTCAGTTCGATCGAGCGGGCGCCGATCAGCCCCTGTTCGCGCAGGCGGTTGCCGACATGGGTGCTCAGCGATGCGACCATGGTAGCGGACCGGCAAAGCTGGCGTTGCAGCCACATTTGCAGCCGGCTGCCGTCGCCGGGATGCGCGTCGGCATCGTGCACCAGGATTGCCAAGGGGACGCCCGCGAGAAGCAGGGCGGCCGACATCAGCAGATCGATCGGACCGGGCATGGCGCAAACGGCCAGATCGGGCGCCAAACGACGCAGACGGAGTGCCATGGCAGGCACGGTGAACGGTGCCAGGAGGAACCGGCCGGCAACACCGGCGATGCTGCTATAGGTGCCGACCACCAAATCGCACGGCGGCGGTGCCAGCCCCTGCACAATCTCCGCTCGGTTCGATAGCGAAAGAAACGCGGTGGTGCCGGGCAGGGCGCGCAGTGCGTCCACCAGCGCCACGGCAATCCGTGGCCCGGCGCCGAACCGCCCCCATTGCCACACCAGGACCCGTGCCGGTGCGTTCATATCCGAACGTGCAGCCCGATATCGCGCAGCGCCGCAGCCAGGGGTGCTCGGGTCAGCACCCGGCGCGCCCGATCCTGGCCCCGAGCACCCAAGGCTCGACGCGCTTGGGAATCGTCGGCCAGACGGCGGAGGTGCTCGGCGGCCTGCCCGATATGCGGTTCGGCCCAAACGGAGTCGCGATAAACCATACGCTCATCTTGCACCGGAATAAGGTGGTAGCCCACCAGGGCCGCCGAGTCCGCGCTCATGTAGTCCATATTGCCCGACCAGCCGGTGGCGACGACAGGTTTGCCCAGCAGCATGGCTTCTGCCGGTACCAGACCGAAGCCCTCGCTGCGATGCAATGACAGCACGATATCGCAGCAGGCCGTCAGCGCGTGGCTGTCGTCGGTCGGCAAAATGCGGGTTTCCAGCCGAATGTTCGGGGCGTCGGCGGCTTGGCGCAACCGCTCGAAATCGGCCGGGGCGCGATCGGGGTGACCGATTTTCAGCACCAATACCCGATCGGACCGGTCGCCGAACGCGGTGCGGAAGGCGGCGATGGCGGCGAAGGGGTTCTTGCGGGCGCAGGACGATGCCAGATTGAACGATACCAACGTTACCACGGCGTCGGCCGGCAACCCGAACGCCGAACGGTCGAGATGCGAGGGGATCGGCGGTGCATCCGCGAGGGGCGGGGGCACGACTCGCACCCGGCCGGGCGCCAGCGGCTCCAACGCGGCGGCGGTGAAGTGCGACGGTGCCCAGACGTCGTGCACGAAGCGAATACCGGAATGCCAGTCGGGCGGGACCGACGGCAGCTCCCACGCCCAATAGCCGACGATGCGGCGGGTTTTGGCCAAGGCGCGGGGCAGGCGCAGGAACGCCAACGGCAGCATGGGCGCATTGATGTGCACGACCATCGGCGCACAGGCGGGTGGGATGTCGTCGGTCGGCAGGGGCAGTTCCGCCCGGCTATCGACCGGCGGGGGAATGTCGGTCCGCCATACCGGCACCCCCAACTGCGCCGCCACCGTCGCCATGATGCGCGCGGTTTCGCCGATTCCCGACGCGCGGGAGAATTCGCCCGCGACCGAGAGGCCCTGGTACGGGACCGGTGCGGAACGCGCGGGGCAGGGGGCGAGCCAGGCGGCGACATGGGCGAGAACCGCCCGGCGTTGCACCGGTGGCAGCAATGTCCACAGCCGATGGCACAGGCCGGGCGTGAAATGGGGGGGAGAAAGCGCCTGTGTGGGACTGGCGTGCATCCGGCTGGTTCCCGGCCCGGGGATCGGGCTGGGTCCAGTCCTACGCAAAAAGGGTTAAGCGACGGTTAACAGCGACAGAGAAACCGTTCGCCGTTGCGTGCAGGGGTTTGGACTTAGGGGGCGGGGGCGCGGCCGCCGTTCTTCAAAACCTCGATCATTGTGGTGCCGAGTTCGGCCGGGCTTTCGGAGACATGGATGCCGGCGGCGCGCATCGCCTCCATTTTCGCGGCGGCGGTGTCTTTGCCGCCACCGATGACCGCGCCGGCATGGCCCATGCGGCGGCCGGGCGGGGCGGTGGCGCCGGCGATGAAGCCGACGGTGGGTTTCTTGATTTTGTGACGGGCGAGGAATTCGGCGGCCTCGATCTCGCTCTGCCCGCCGATCTCGCCGATCATCACGATTTGCTTCGTTTCGGGGTCGGCCAGGAACATTTCCAGGATTTCGACGAAATCGGTGCCTTTGACCGGATCGCCGCCGACGCCGACGCAACTGCTTTGGCCGAGCCCGGCGGCGGTGGTCTGGGCGACGGCTTCGTAGGTGAGGGTGCCGGAGCGGGAGACGATCCCAACGCTGCCGCGGCGGTGGATATGGCCGGGCATGATGCCGATCTTACAGGCGTCGGGGGTGATGACGCCGGGGCAGTTCGGTCCGATCAGGCGGGAGGACGAACCGCTCAGTGCGCGTTTCACCCGCACCATGTCCAGCACGGGGATGCCGTCGGTGATGCAGACGATCAGGGCGATGCCGGCGTCGATAGCTTCCAGGATCGCGTCGGCGGCGAAGGGTGGCGGCACGTATATCGCGCTCGCGTCGGCGCCGGTTGCTTCCCGCGCCTGCCAGACGGTGTCGAAGACCGGCAGGTCCAGATGGCGGGACCCGCCTTTGCCCGGCGTGACCCCGCCGACCATCTTCGTGCCGTAGGCGATCGCCTGTTCGGAGTGGTAGGTGCCCTGCAGGCCGGTGAAGCCCTGGCAGATGACTTTGGTGTTGGCGTCGACCAGGATAGCCATCAGGCGGCATCCTTGACGGCTGCGACGATTTTTGCGGCGGCATCCGCGAGATTGTGGGCAGCGATGATCGGCATGTTGGATTTTGCCATGATTTCCCGCCCGAGTTCGACGTTGGTGCCTTCCAGCCGGACGACCAGCGGCACGGACAGTTGCACTTCCCGCGCCGCCGCGACCACGCCCTCGGCGATGACATCGCAGCGCATGATGCCACCGAATATGTTGACCAGGATGCCTTCGACATTCGGGTCGGACAGGATGATCTTGAACGCAGCCGTGACCCGTTCCTTGGTCGCGCCACCGCCGACGTCGAGGAAGTTGGCCGGGGCCATGCCATACAGCTTAATGATGTCCATCGTCGCCATGGCCAGCCCGGCGCCGTTCACCATGCAGCCGATATTGCCGTCCAGCGCGACGTAATTCAGGTTGTAGCGCGCGGCTTCGAGTTCCTTGGGGTCTTCCTCGGCCTCATCGCGCAGCTTTTCCAGCGCTTCGTGCCGGAACAGGGCATTGTCGTCGAAGGCGATCTTGGCGTCGAGCGCGATGACGTCGCCGCTGCCGGTCACCACCAGGGGATTGATCTCGATAACCGAACAGTCGAGATCGACGAAGGTTTGGTAGAGGGCTTTGAGGAGCTTGCCCAGGGATGCGGCGGTTGCGCCGGTCAGTCCTAATCCGTCGGCGAGGCGGCGGGCATAGAAAGCCGACAGACCCGTCGCGGGATCGATGGCGACGCGCTGGATTTTCTCGGGGTGTTCGGCGGCGACATGTTCGATGTCCATGCCGCCTTCGGTGGAGGCGACGACGACGATACGTCCGGTCGAACGATCCACCAGCAGGGACAGATAAAGTTCGCGGGCGATGTCGCAACCGGCTTCGATATAAACTCGGCGGACGACGCGGCCGGCGGGTCCGGTCTGCTTGGTTATTAGCGTATGCCCGATCATGGCATCGGCGGCGGTGCGGACGTCTTCGAGGGATTTGACGACCCGCACGCCGCCCTTGCCGTTGGCATCGTCGGCAAATCGGCCGGCACCGCGACCGCCGGCATGAATTTGCGACTTCACCACGAATACCGGGCCGGGGAGTTTCTCGGCTGCTTTGACCGCCTCATCGGGGGTCCAGGCGATATGTCCGTCCGGGACGGCGACGCCATTGCGTTTGAGGAGTTCTTTAGCCTGATATTCGTGGATGTTCATGGCTGTCGCTCAGGCGATCAGCGATTTTGCGGCTTCGACCAGTTCTTTGACCGCAGCGCAGGATTTGTCGAACGCGGCTTTCTCGGTTTCGTTCAGTTGGATTTCGACGATGCGTTCGATGCCGCCGGCGCCGATGACGACGGGCACGCCGACATAGAGGTCGTTCATGCCGTATTGGCCGGTCAGCCAAGCGGCGCAGGGCAGGACGCGTTTTTTGTCTTTCAGGTAGGCTTCGGCCATGGCGATTGCCGAAGCGGCCGGGGCGTAGAAGGCGCTACCGCGTTCCAGCAGCTTCACGATTTCGCCGCCACCGTTGGCGGTGCGCTCGACGATCGCGTCGATGCGCGCTTGCGTGGTCCAGCCCATGGCGATCAGGTCGGGGATGGGGATGCCGGCGACGGTGGAATAGCGAGTCAGCGGGACCATGGTATCGCCGTGGCCGCCCAGCACGAAGGCGCGCACGTCTTCGACCGATACGCCGAATTCCTGCGCCAGGAACAGTTGGAAGCGCGAGGAGTCGAGCACGCCGGCCATGCCGACGACTTTATTGGCGGGCAGGCCGGATTTTTCCTTCATCACCCATACCATCGCGTCGAGCGGGTTGGTGATGCAGATGACAAACGCGTCCGGGCAGTGGGTTTTGATGCCCTCCGCCACTTCGGCGATCACGCCGGCGTTTTTGCCGATCAGATCGTCGCGCGACATGCCGGGCATGCGCGGGAAGCCGGCGGTCACGATCACCACATCCGAACCGGCGATCTGGGCGTAATCCTTGGTGCCCGACATGTTCGAGTCGAACCCGTCGACCGGACCGGATTGCATGATATCCAACGCCTTCCCGGCGGCGACACCGGGGAACACGTCGAACATGACGACGTCGCCCAATTCCTTCAGGCCGATCAGATGGGCGAGTGTGCCGCCGATGTTGCCGGCGCCGATGAGGGCGATCTTGTTGCGGGCCATTGTATGGGTCCTTCTGGAGCGAGCAAATATGCCATCTCCGTAGCCCATCGGACCGCGCCAAACAAGACGGTGCAGTGCAACATGGCGCGAACGTCACGAATCGCCGAACCGGTGGTAGATCCCATTGTCGTCGCCGTTGTCGAGCCTGACGAAGTCGCGCGCGCGTACGCTGCTCAGGCCGGCGAAGGTGATGGCCGTGCGGTCGGATAGTGTAATCGTCACGCCCTGCGGGCCGACGGTTTGCGTGCGCAGGGCCTGCTGTATCTCCTGCGGGCCGTAGCCTTGCAGACCGATCTGATCGCCGGACACGAAGTTGACGATCAGGTCGCGCCCGCCGGCCGCGCCGTTGAGGAAGGCGAACAGGTCCTCGTGGCTACCGCCGGTCATGGTGGCGCTGCCGGACCCGGCAACGAAGGTGTCGGCGCCCGACCCACCGATCAGCAGATCGCGACCGGCCCCGCCGTATAACGTGTCGCCGCAGGACCCCAACGCAGCGGTCAGGGTCTCGTTGCCCAAACCTGCATACAGCGCCTGCTCCGACCCGCCGGCGAACAACCGGTCGCCGTCGCCGCCGCCGAACAAGGTCGCCGCGCCGCCGCCGGCAATCAACAGGTTGTTGCCGGCGGTGCCGCCATGCGCCTCCATCGGCCCGCTGTCGCGATCGCCGGTCACGGTGACGCTGCCGGTGCCGCCGAACACGGTGGCCGGCCCATCGCCGCCGATAAACAACAAATGGCCCGATCCGCCCTGCACGTAGGACGAGCGCGCGCCCGTGGCATCGATCGTGGTCGAACCCGCGCCGGCCGTTATGCTGTCGAAACCGGTCGACACGATGCGGTCGTTGCCACTCCCCAACAGCACGCCGTTGTGCCCGCCGCCCGGCGCGATCGTGTCGTTGCCGTTGCCGGTGGCATTGATAATATCGTTGCCATCGCCGGTCGCGATCGCCCAGGCGCCGGTCGATCCCGGTGTAATCACGATATCGTTGTTGCCGCCGCCAGCGACGACCGTGCCCGATCCCGCCGGGGCCAGAAAGGTCAGACCACCGGAGCCAGACAGCACCAACGCCCCATTGTCGCCCGATCCCAGCACGAAACTATTGGGGGCCGCGACCACCACGGCCTTGTAGCCGCTGGGCAGCAGGGTGGCGCCGGCGCTTTGCACGACGTATTCCCCCGATTGTCCCGGCGGCAACGGCGGCGGCGGTCCATCCAGGCTGGAGGCCGGCAGCAGGCTATGCGCGGCAATGCCGGTGGTTATCGCGCCGGCCAATTGTTTCGCCAGTGCCAGATTGGCGGAAGCCGAGAACGCAAGCGTTATCGTTTGGGCGTGCGCCCCCAGGACCGTAACGGAAGCCATGATGTTTTCCCCGTGCTTGCGCTTCAGCCGCGCGACAGCAGGAGGCTAGCCCGTACGATGCGGTGCACCATAGTAATAACAAAGTGAAATCACGACCTGTTTACCGACAATATTCAAATATCGCCAGTATTATTTACATATGCAAACCGTATCTCGGTTTTTTATATATCTATACTTAAAATTGCGTTTCGGCGCCTCGCATAGACCCAAACGCAATTCTTGATATGGCGACGTTGAAAAATTGGCACAACTAACCGAAGTCCGCCGAGGCTAGGCGCCCGAACCCGACCGGGGCCAGGCGCCCGCCAGTCAACCCTCCGACTGCGGCGCGTCGATCGTCACCCCAACGAAGGCCGGCGCGCCATGCCGCAGTATGCGTAGCGCCATCGACTGACCCTTTCCCGCCAACGCGCCGCGGATCGCTTTCACCGTCTCCGCCGGGGAGGCAACCGGCTGCCGATCGACCGACACGATGACGTCGCCCGGTTGCAAGCCGGCAATTTCCGCTGGCGAGCCCGGTTCGACCCCGCGCACTACCGATCCCGACGCGCCATCCGGGACGTCCAGCCGATCGCGCAGCTCGGGCGACAACGGCGCCAGCGTCAGGCCGATGCGCGGGCCGGTCCGAGGGGCGGGGTCCTCGGACGCGGTCTGCGGCTCATCCGGCAATTGTCCAACCTTCAGGGCGATGTCGCGCAGCTTGCCGTCGTGCATCACCGTCAGCCGCACTTCCTGCCCCGGCGGCACGGCCGCGATGGTCAGCGCCAATTCCTTCGGTGAGGCGATTTTCTGTCCGTCGACGGCCTGCACCACGTCGCCCGGCTCCAACCCCGCCGCCGCCGCCGGGCCTTTGGGCACCAGCCCGGCCAGCAAAGCGCCGCTGCTATCGGGCAAGTGCAACGCCTTCGCCATGGCGGCGGTCAGGGTCTGCGCCTCCACCCCGATAAAGCCGCGCGCGACCTTGCCGGATTTCTCCAACTGCGCCGCAACGGTCCGGATCGTGTCCGATGGGATGGCGAAACCGATCCCCACCGATCCGCCAGTGGGGGAGAAAATCGCGGTGTTCATGCCGATGACCTTGCCGTCCTGCGAAAACAGCGGACCACCGGAATTGCCCTGATTGATCGGTGCGTCGATCTGGATGAACCGATCGTAGGGGCCGGCGCCGATATCGCGCGCGACGGCCGACACGATGCCGGCGGTCACCGTGCCGCCCAGGCCGAAGGGGTTGCCCATGGCGACCACCCATTCCCCCGGTTTCACGTCGCGCGACTGACCCAGCTCGATATACGAGAGCTTGCGCCCGGCTTCGATGCGCAGCACGGCGATATCGGTGCGGGGATCGCGCCCCAGCACTTTCGCTGTCAGCTCAGTGCCGTCGTCGAGGGTGACGGTCACTTTGGTCGCGTCCTTCACCACATGGTTGTTGGTCACGACGATCCCGTCGGGGGAAACGATGAAGCCCGATCCCCGCGCCTCCCCGCCGGCGCGATCATCGGGGCGGGCGTCGGGGCGAGGATGAGGGATACGTTGGCCGAAGAAGCGGTCGCTGCCGTCGCTTTCCATCGACGCCGGGGTGGCGCCGAAACGGGTAGTAATAGACACGACGGCGGGTTTGACCTGCGTAACCAGGGCGGAAAAATCGGCCAGCGGGTGCGCCGGCAGCGCGACGGAGGGCGGATTGACCGGCCCCGCTGCGTCCGACGCGGCCAGCACCGACGACAAACCGCCCAACGCGGTGCCGGCCAGCAGTGCGGTGGCAAAAGCGATACGGCGGAATGATGGGATCACGGTGGTTCTCCAGTTCGAGTGCTGGAGGTCAGAATGGTACCGTTCGGATGAACGTTCTCCGTTCGCGACGGTTAAACGCCGGTCATGTGGGTTAAACCTTGGTCATCGGGCGGTCATGCAGGGGCGGCGCGAAAGGCTCGACGGCGGCGGGCGTTTTGCGTTAAACAGCGTCCGCGCTCGCGCAGCGCCGGATTAGCACAGCGGTAGTGCAGCGGTTTTGTAAACCGAAGGCCGGGGGTTCGATCCCCTCATCCGGCACCAACCCGCATCCGCACCCGTTAAGCCCAGCCGATCCAATCGCAATACGCTCGGCCCATCACCAGTTCCAGATCGGCGCCCTTCAGCCAGGGCAACTCCTCGGTGAACAGGGTTATACACTGCTGCCACGATGCGTGCTGGCGGGTGATGTCGGTGCCCCAGAACATGCGGCGCGGCCCGAAGGCGTCGAACACCGCTTGCAGATGGGTGTGGATGTCGCGGAACGGGTAATCCTGGGTGGAGCACACCGCCTGACCCGTGGCCTTGATCCCGATGTTGGGATGCTTCGCCAGCGCCAATAGTTGTTCCATGTTGCGATAGGCCGACTCGCCGCCCGTCGCCCTCGGCACCCCCATATGATCCACGATCAACTTCAAGTTCGGATGCCGCTCGGCGATTTGCCCGACCACCGGCAGGAAATTCGCCGCCGCCAGCGACAGGGGCAGGCCCAGGCGCTCGCACGCCGGCCAGAGCCAGTCCATCGTCCCGTCGGTCGGCCAGGACTGCATACGCGGCTCGTTGAAATAGAACCGCAGCCCCTTCATGCCCGGCCGCTGCGCCCAGGTTTCGATCAGGTGCTTGCCCTCGGGTCTATCGAGGTAAAACCAGCCCATAATGGCGAAGCGGTCGGGATGCGCCTGCACCGCCTCGATCGCCAATTCGTTCGAATCGGGATCCCACAGCACCGGATGGATCGCCGCCCGATGCACCCCGGCGGCATCCATCAGGGCCAGCGCCTGCTCCTTGGAAAACGGTTCCTGCCGATGATGCGCCGAGGGAGTACCCTTGGCCCATAAATGGATTTGCGCGTCGCAGATCATCATGGCGTCAGCCCCTGAATTTCACCAGTTTGCCGGTCGGCGTGCCCTGCACCTCGTCCTCGCGCATGACGATGGCGCCGCGCACCACGGTTGCCACCGGCCAACCGACGATCGCCATGCCGTCGAACGGCGTCCAACCGCTGGGAGAAACGATCCATTTCTCCTCAATGGTGCGCTGCTTCTTCATGTCTACGATGGTGAAATCGGCATCGTAGCCCGCCGCCAGCCGACCCTTGTTCACCGCGCCGTAGACACGCGCAGGGCCGGCGGACATCAGGTCGGCCATGCGCGAGAGCGATAGTTTGCCGTTGTTGACGTGGTTCAGCATGATCGGCACCAGCGTCTGCACCCCGGTCAGGCCGGATGCACAGTTCGGCCAGGGGAGCATCTTTTTCTCCCGAGCATGCGGCGCGTGGTCGGACCCAATGGTGTCTACCATGCCGTCGTTCACCGCTTTCCAGGCGGCATCCATATGCTCTTGGCCGCGGATCGGCGGGTTCATCACCGCGAAGCCGCCCAGCCGTTCGTAGCAATCCGGCGCCACCTGGGTCAGGTGGTTCACCAGTACCTCGGTGGTGACGAGATCGCGGTAATCTCGCAGATATTCGAATTCCTGCCGGGTGGATACGTGCAGGATATGCGCCGGGCGGCCGGTCTTGCGGGCCAGCGCCATCAACCGGCGGGTGCCGAGGAAGGCGGCTTCCTCGTCCCGCCATGCCATGTGCGACGCATACGGATCGCCGGCCTTGAACATCGATTTGCGCGCTTGCAGCCGATATTCGTCTTCCGAATGGTATGCGATCCGACGCCGGCCGGAGCGCATGACTTTCTCCAGGTTCTCATCGTCCTCGACCATTAGATTGCCAGTCGAGGAGCCGGCGAAAATCTTGATCCCGCAGCAGCCGCACGTCAGTTCGAGGTCGCCGAGTTCCCCAATATTGGTCTTGGTGCCGCCGACATAGATGCCCATGTCGCACCAAGCGTTTTGTTCGACATAATCGCGCTTCCACGCGAGGCCGGCGGCATCGACCATCGAGGGATCGGTATTCGGCATGTCGAATACGGCGGTCAGGCCGCCGAGGATGGCGCCTTTCGACCCGGTGGGGATCGACTCGACGGCGGGGTCGCCGGGGTCGCGGAAATGCACATGCGGATCGATCAGGCCGGGCAGCACATGCAGGCCGGTGGCGTCGAAGACCGTGTCGGCCGAGGCCTCGGCGCCGATCCCGATCGCCTGGATGCGGCCGTTGCGCACACCGATATCGGCCGGGTGGATGCCCCATGGCAGCACGCACTGGCCGTTACGGAGGATCAGGTCGTAGTGGTTGGACATTGCGGCGGCATCCTCGGTGACAGCGTGCGGGTTCGGTTGATTTTGAATCAGCCTTGCCACCGACACAAGCCTTAACCGCCTCCGTCCCGGAAGGTCGCGCTGGATTAAGCGGCGAGCACGGGCGCTATGCCGGCGATCGTGGTCCGGTGCATTGCCCGGCGCTGGGTCGGATCGAACGCCGTCGCGCGATGGATGGTGCAGCGATTGTCCCATTGCACGATATCGTGCGGTTCCCAGCGATGGCAGTAGACGAACCGCGGTTCGGCGGCGAATTCCTGCAAGTCGCGCAGGAGTTCCCGCGCCTCGGTTTGCGGCAATCCCTCGATTTCGTCGTTGTAGATGGGGCTGATGTAAAGCGACGTCCGGCCGGTTTCGGGATGGACGCGCACCAGCGGCTGCCAGATCGGCGGCATGGCGTGCCTTTCCGCCTCGGTCAGTGGCTGCAATTGCGCGAGTTTGTGCAGGTGGCCGAAATCGTGCAGTGCCCGGCGCCCCCGGATGCGGCGTTTCAACGATTCCGGCAACGCATCGTACACCGCATACATGTTGGCGAAATGGGTTTCGCCCCCCGAGCGGACGATTTCGAGACCGTGAAGGATGGAGCCGATGGAGGGTTTTTCGCGAAAACTGCTGTCGGTATGCCAGAATTGCGCCAAAGACACCTGACGCACCGTCGGATGCTCGGGCGGCAAAAGGGTGCCATCCTCCCCGACATTGGCGACGCGGAAAATTTCCGGCAGGAACCGCGACCGAATGATCTTCTGATGATGCACTTCCAAGCCGCCCCATGCTCGTGAAAACGCCACATGCTGCGCATCGGTAATGTTTTGATCGGGAAACACCAGAACGAGATGCTCCATCCAGATCGCGTGGAGTTGTCGTAACAAATCGGCGTCGGGCGGCACGCGCATATCGATGCCGGTGACCGCCGCGCCGAGGGCCGGATGCAGTTTGCGAACGATCGGTGCGGACATGGCAGACCCCGTCACAGGAGTGGTTGCTCGGCGAACGAAAATTCCACCGCCGACGTGGCGGCTGGGTGCGGAAGCAAAAGAATACCAACCGGCCGACCGCTTGCGCGAGGGCCAGACGTTCGGGCGGTTGTTAGGGCCGGGATGCTGCCAGGGCAGGTACTGACGGTCATGGCAGGAGCATTCCCGCCCGGCGCGCCAGTGTCAATGAAACCCTGGCCGGCGCCGGCCGCGGGCCCGAAGCGCGCTCCCCCGGTCGTTTGTCTCGCGCGCGGCGATCTCGCTTGACAGTTCCTGAAAGAAACAATATTCATTTGGCCAGATTACGAGGGGATTGCGTTCGATGCCAGATTGGTCGATCCGTATCGTGCCCGTCGATCCCGCCAAACCGGCGGGGGACGCCGCGTTCCAACCGCAAGATGCGGCAACGGGCGCGACGCTGGAAGCCTGGGACGGCGATACCGTCTCCTGGAACAACACCACAGGCACCACCCACCGGCCCTGGCCCACCGATGCCAATTATGTGCCGGTCCCGGCAGTCGATCCGCCGGATGCCACCCCCGGTTACATGTCCGACCCGATCCCGCCGGCCCAGTCCTCTCGCCCGACATATCCGGTGCAACTCGGCAACAGCCCCACCCCGATACTGGTCCATTATTGTTGCCTGCTGCATCCGAACGAACGGGGGACGATCCGCATCGTCCCGATCCCCACGCCTTAGTTCCTCTCGGCACGGCCGTCGCGATGCCGTGTCGATCTGCTCGATAGCATAACCATTCAGCGCGCGCCGATCGCATCCCCTCGGTCGCAGCGCGTTACAGGAAAGGGCAAACGATGTCGCGTTGGTTCGAAATGGGCCGTTGGTGCCTCCTCGCGCTGGTGGCATCGGTTGCGTTGCAGGTCGCCCCGGCGATCGCCGCGCCGGTCGATTGCATCCCCATCCAGCAGGATCTGGTCAAAATCCCGGAAATCGCGGCCAGCGGCGGCCGCCTGCGCGGCACCATTCTGCTGAACGATCGGGAGCAGAGGCTGAACTTCCGCACCCCGCCGCAAAGCCTGCCCGGCGATCTGAGCCAACGCACCGCCGATACCTGCTTCCCGCAATATGTGCGGGTGTACAACGCCGGATCGGTCGCGCCGCTGCCCGGCGCACTGCCCGATCCCCTCCCCGGACCGACCTTGCGTGCTCGGGTTGGCGACATCGTCGAATTGACCTTTCTCAACCAGATCGATCCCAATCATTTCGGCAACTCGATCGATCAGGATCTGGTCAAGGGCGGCACCGGCTGCGATCGGGTTACCGGCATCTATCCCGGCAAGGACAAATTCCCCGATTGTTTCCACGGGTCCAGCACCGGCAACCTCCATTTTCACGGCACCCACACCAACCCCAACAGCACCGGCGACAACGTGCTGATCGAAGTCCGACCGTCCAACCCCGCTCAGGCCGGCGCGGGCAACGTGACCGCCGCGAGCGTCAAACCCGCCTTCGATGCGTTTTTCGCCAAATGCGAGTCGGAGTTGAAGCAGGATGTGCTGTCGGAATGGCCGAAAGTCTGGGCCGACCTGCCGGCGTCCTTCACCGCCCAGCAGCAGGCGTTGCTGTCGGCCTACGACGCGCAGAACGATCAACAACTGTGGAAATCCAACGCGGCTGCGATCGCGGCGGGGCAATGGCCGCAATATTACATGGGGGCCTTCCCCTATTGCTTCCAATTGCCGCACTACACCGCTGCCACCTGGCCCGCCCCGACCGTGCCCGGCAAGCCGACGCTGCAAATGGGCCAATCCCCCGGCACCCATTGGTACCACGCGCACAAACACGGCTCCACCGCCATCGACGTGTCGAACGGCATGAGCGGCGCCTTCGTGATCGAGGGCGAATACGACGACGCGCTGAATAAGTATTACCAAGCGGTGCCGCAGTGGACGCGGAGCCAACCGTTGTTGGTGGTGAACCAGATCGGTGGGACACCCAACCTCGAACATCCGCAGAACGGGCGCACCGACAAAGGGCCGGATTTCTCGGTCAACGGACGCCTGCAGCCGAAGATGCACATGTATCCCGGGGAAGTGCAGATGTGGCGGATTGTGAATTCCTCGCCCCGCAGCGCGATGTATGTGCCCTATTTGCCCGAGGGGTTTACGTGGCGGCAATTGGCGCAGGACGGGGTGCAGCTTGCGCCGGACAATTACGAGAAGAGCCAGAACCGCCCGTTGCGGATCGCGTCGGGCAACCGGGTCGATCTGCTGGTGCGGGCGCCAGATAAGCCGCACGCGCCGCTGTCGCCGGTCATCGTGCAACCCAATGTCGCGGGCGCGGAAATTAACCTCGTGCCGGACGGTCAAGCGATCGGCTACCCCAGCACGCTGCCGCCGCCGGTCCCGCTGGTGTGGGTGGAGGTATCGGGCAAAGGGCCGTCGATGGCGTTCGTGCCGAAAGACCGCCTTGCGCCCATGCCCGCCTATCTGGCCGATATCTCGGACCAGGAGGTCGCGGGCCACACCAGGACGGTGACGTTCAATACCGGCGGGCCGGGCAGCGGCAAGCAGCAAACCATTAATGGGTTCCAGTTCAGCGATACCGACCCGTCCACCTGGATCGAGGTCGGCCAACTGAACACGGCCGAGGAATGGACGATCGTGAACACCACGACCTTCCAACCGATCGACCATCCCTTCCACATCCATATCAACCCGTTCCAGGTGACCGAGGTGTTCGACCCCAACCAGGTGGTCGTCACCGCGAACGGCCCGGCTTACCGCTACGTGTTCGACAGTGCGACGAAGCTCGACCCGGCGCAGTGCTACCTGGACCCGACCAAGCCGGAGACCTGGAAACCCTGCGGACCGCCGCCGCCGAAAACCAACCTCGTTTGGTGGGACGTTTTCGCCATCCCCTCCGGCCGCTCGGTGACCGTCGGCGGCACGGCGTACACGATCGGCGGGCATTTCAAGATGCGCAGCCGGTTCGTGGATTTCGCCGGGACCTATGTGCTGCACTGCCACATTCTGGCGCATGAGGATCGCGGCATGATGACGATCGTAGCCGTCGGCGTGCCGCACGCGGCGCTGTCGGCGGTGCACCATCATTAGGGTGGGCGATTTCACCGGCAGCCAAACTCTGGGCGAGGCGAAACGCCGGGTTGCGGCGCGGCGCCGACCCGCCTATAAGCCGGCCACCCGCGGAGAGGTGCCAGAGCGGTCGATCGGGGCGGTCTCGAAAACCGTTGTACCCTATGGGTACCCAGGGTTCGAATCCCTGCCTCTCCGCCAGTC
>JANXMB010000132.1 GCA_025354865.1 Acetobacteraceae bacterium
GCATCGGCGGCCATCGCCATGATTTCGACGTCGGCGAGGCTCAGGGACCCGTGCTCGCAATCCAGCAGCACCCAATCGAAGCCGGCGTGGCCCAGCATCTCCACCAATTGCGGGGCGGGGAACATCAGCGAGCAACCCAGCGCGGGCTTCCCGGCATGGAGGGCGGTTTTCATGGCATTGGTCATGGGCGGGCTTTCACCTCGGCGGTTTCCTCTCCCGTAATCTGGCAGCGACACCACGACAACTGCCCTGCGGGCAGCGACACCACGGCAACTGCCCTGCGGGCAGCGACACCACGACAACTGCCCTGCGGGCAGGGACTGGCCGGCAATCGGGGTTTCGTGCTTCAACGCGCGTCCAGACCTGTGGAACCACGATGGACGAGCCGGACGGACTTCCCCCCCAGGCGCGGCGGCGCGCCATTGTTACCATTGTCATCGCCGTCAGCATCTCCGTCCTGTCCACCGCGATCGCCAATATCGCGCTGCCGACCATGGCGCAGGAGCTGCAAGCGAGCCCTTCGGCCTCCATCTGGGTGGTCAACGCCTACCAGTTGGCGGTGACGGTCAGCCTGCTGCCGTTGTCGTCCCTCGGCGACATCAAGGGCTATAAATTCGTCTATCTCTGGGGGTTGGCGATCTTCACGGTCGCGTCCCTCGCCTGCGGTCTCGCCGACACATTGCCATTGCTCGTTGCCGCTCGGATTGCCCAAGGGGTCGGCGCGGCCGGCGTCATGAGTGTGAATACCGCGCTCGTGCGGTTCATATTCCCCCGAGCACAGCTGGGCCGGGGGATTGCGATGATGGGGCTGATTGTGGCGGTGTCGTCGGCGTCCGGCCCGTCGCTGGCCGCGCTTATTCTGGCGTTCTCGTCGTGGCATTGGCTGTTTCTGTTCAACGCGCCGTTCGGGCTGCTGGCGGTGTTTCTGGCGCTGCGGTCGCTGCCGCAGACGCCGCGATCGGGGCAGCGGTTCGACTTCCTCAGCGCCGGGCTGAACGCGCTGACATTCGGGCTGATTCTGCTGGGCCTCGACGGGTTGGGGCACGGGGCGGACCGGCTGACGGTGGCGCTGGAGTTAGCGGTCGGCCTGACCGCTGCCGTGGTCTTCGTGCGGCTGCAACGCACGCGGGCGGAGCCGATGCTGCCGGTCGATTTGTTCCGGCTGCCGATTTTCGCGCTGTCGGTCGGGACCTCGGTCTGTTCGTATGCGGCACAAACTATCGCTTACGTGGCGCTGCCGTTCTATTTCCAGGTGGCCGGCGGGTTTTCCCAATCGCATGTGGGGCTGCTGATCACCCCCTGGCCGGCGATCGTGATGATCGTCGCACCGCTGGCCGGGCGGCTGTCCGACAAATACTCCGCCGGGTTGCTGGGCGGGCTGGGTCTGGCGGTGCTGACGGTGGGGTTGCTGTTGGCGCGCGGCCTGCCGCCGGATGCTGCCTTTGCCGACGTGGTCTGGCGGCTGACGATTTGCGGCATCGGCTTCGGCTTTTTCCAGTCGCCGAACAACCGCACCATCATCGCCGCCGCCCCGCGCCACCGCAGCGGCGCCGCCAGCGGCATGTTGTCCACTGCCAGGCTGACCGGGCAGACAGTCGGCGGCGTCACCGTGGCGCTGATCTTCGGCTTCACCCATGGCGACATCGCCGCCGGCGTCGGTCTGGCGCTGCTGGTCGGCGCGGCCTTCTCCGGCGTCGCCTGCGGGGTTAGCTTCCTGCGCATGACCCAACCCGTTCCAGTATAGAGAACCGCGATGAACGACACCTTGAGCAACTCCGCCGTCCTGTCGGCCTACCGCGCCCGCACCCCCGGATCGGCAGCCCTCGCTCGGGAAGCCGCCTCCCTGTTCCCCAGCGGCATCACCCACGATTCCCGGCATCTGGAGCCGTATGGCGTCTACGTCGCCCGCGCGGCGGGGCCGCATAAATGGGATGTGGATGGCAATCGCTACGTCGATTACTACGGCGGCCACGGCGCGCTGCTGCTAGGCCACGGGCACCCTGCGGTGACGGCGGCGGTGGCGGCGGCCTTGGCCGAGGGCACGCATTTCGGTGCCTCCCACCCGCGCGAACTGGCCTGGGCGCGCGCGGTGCAGCGGTTGGTGCCGTCGGCGGAGCGGGTGCGCTTCACCTCCTCGGGGACCGAGGCGACGTTGATGGCGGTGCGGCTGTCGCGCGCTTTCACCGGCCGGCCGGTGCTGCTGCGGTTTCAGGGCCATTTCCACGGCTGGCACGACCACATGGCGGCCGGCTACACCAACCATTACGACGGATCGGCCACGCCCGGCGTCCTGGCCGAGGTCGCAGCGCAATCCATCCTAATTCCGCCCAACGATCTGCCCGCATTGAAGGCGGCTTTGGCGCGCGGCGACATCGCGGCGGCGATTCTGGAACCGACGGGGTCCTCGTTCGGGCAGGTGCCGATCGACGCTGCCTTCTTGCACGAACTGCGCCGCCTGACCGAGGAAGCCGGCACTCTGCTGATTATGGATGAGGTTGTGACCGGATTCCGAGCCAGCAAAGGCGGGGCGCAGGCGGCGTACGGGGTGCGGCCGGATCTGTGCAGCTTCGCCAAGATCCTGGCCGGCGGGCTGCCCGGTGCGGCGGTGGCAGGGCGGAAGGACGTGCTGGATCGGCTCGATTTCGCCGTGGCGGCGCGCACCGGCCAGGAGAAAATCCAGCATCAGGGCACGTTCAACGCCAATCCGATCTCCGCCGCTGCCGGCACCGCCGCCTTGACCACGATCGCCGAGACCGACGCAGCCGAAGCGGCCGCCGCCATCGGTGCCGCGCTGCGCGATGCGGTCAACGCGGTGTTCGCCGAGGAAGCCGTGGGCTGGGGCATGTATGGCACGTTCTCGGGGTTTCACACCTTCCTGGGAGCGCCGGGGGTCACGGTGCAACCGGGTGCATTCGTGCCGGAGACGCAACCGATGGCGGTGTTGAAATCGCAACCGGCGGTTTTGTCGCACAAGCTGCGGCTGGCGTTGCTGGTCAACGGGGTGGACACCAACGGGCGGATCGGCGGCTTCGTTTCGGCGACGCACACGGCGGACGACGTGGCGCACACGGCCGCCGCGTTCCGCGAGGCGGTGCGGATGTTGCGGGCCGAGGGGGAGCTAGTGGTCCGATCCTGACGGAAGCGTCCTATGCAGTCAGGTGAATCGGCCCACAAAAACAAGGGCTAGTGGTCGAAGTCAGACGGCATCGCCCGGCTGATTTCGACCAGTAGCGACCTAACCGCCCTTCCCTAACCCCGGCCGATCGCCGCCGCATAGACGCTCGGTTCGAAGTCGGGCGGGACATCGCCCAGCATGCGTTTCGTATGGAGATCGATGTCGGCGAGCAGGAGATCGCGGCTTATCCGTGCGGTCGTTGCGGGAATGTCGCGTTTCATGCTGGGCACATCGCCGACCGGGACACCGAAGCTGACGAACCCGGCGGGGTTGTGCACATGGATGTTGGCAAGAAACGATGCTCGGCCCGCGATCTTCTCCAGATACACATGCCCCTCCCCCAAATACGGATGGGTGCCGAGGAAATCGTTTCTTTCCGATTCCGGCGGGGTGTAACGATCGCGCCAGAGGGCGATCTCGGACGCGAAATCCGCCAGTTCCGGGCGCCGATTGGGGTCCTGGAAATAGCCGGTGCCGGCAATCGCAAAATCGCAACGGATCTCCGCGCCGCCAGCTTGCGCAACGATCTGCTCGCCGTCCATCCGAGCCGCCGTCCAGGGCGCGGACAGATGCAGATGGAAATTGGGGAACGCGACGGCGCGGGCGATCGCATCGATCGTCGGGGTCGAGCCGACGCGCTGGAACCGCACGGCCTGCTGCCAGCGCACAGCATCGGGCAAGGAACGATAATTGTCATAGGCGCCGGGGAAGCCGCGCGTGCGACCGATCGGAACCGAAGCGATATGGTCGCGGCGAGCGTATAGATGCACCGCACCCGCGCCCTGCTCCAGCGCCACCCCGGCGACATCGAAAGCCGAGGCCGCAGCGCCGACCACCGCCACCGTCTTGCCGCGCAGGGCCGCGAAATCGATCCGATCGGCGGTATGCGCCCGATGCGACGCCGGCAACGCGGCCAACGCCGGCGGATAATACGGCCCGCCATTGCCGCCGACGCCGTTGACCAGCACCACTTTGCGGGTTGTTTCGATCCCAGTCGATAGATGCAGGCGGAAACGATCGCCCGCCGGCTCGATCCGGTTCAATTGCGTGTTGTAACGGACCTCGATCCCCAGGAACGTTTTGTACCAAGACAAATACGCCGCCCAGTCGGTGCGCGGGATGCGATCGATCGCGGCATAGGCCGCCTGTCCGTGGCGGGCTTCGTACCAGGCCTGGAAACTCAACGCGGGCTGGCCGAGTTCCGGCCCGACCAGCGCCTTGGGCGTGCGC
>JANXMB010000135.1 GCA_025354865.1 Acetobacteraceae bacterium
GCCCCAAAATCCCGGTCAATACCTGCTCGGTCTGCTGCCCCAGCGTGGGCGGTGAGATGCGGTAGTTGACCGGGGTTTCGGACAGCCGCACCGGGTTGGCGATCACTTTGGCCACCCCGCCTTCGCTCGGCGGGTGCGGCAGTTCCAGCACCATGCCGCGCGCCTGCACCTGCGGGTCGGCGAACACGTCGGACAATTTGTTGATCGGGCCGCAGCCGATTTTCAGCGCCTCCAGCCGGTCGACCCACCATGCGGTCGGGTGGCTGGCCATCAGTTTGTCGAGGATCGCCAGCAGCGCCGCCTTGTTCACCACGCGCCCGGCGTTGGTGGCGAAGCGCTCGTCGGCGGCCACCTCGTCCAGCCCGAACGCTTCGCAGAACCGGCGGAACGTCGGGTCGTTGGCGACCGACAGCACGACGTGGCCGTCCTCGGTCGCAAAGGTCTGATACGGCACAATATTCGGGTGCTGGCTGCCCAGCCGCGGCGGGTTCTGGCCGGTGGCCAGATAGTTCATGCCCTGATTGGCCAGCCACGCCACCGAGGTATCCAGCATACCGATATCGATGTGTTGCCCTTGTCCGGTGGCCTGCTGGTGGTGCAGTGCGGCCAGGATGCCGATGCAGCCGTACAGCCCGGCGAACACGTCGGCCACCGGCACGCCAACCTTCTGCGGCAGCGCATCCGGCTCGCCGGTCAGGCTCATCACGCCGCCCATCGCCTGGATCAGGCTGTCATAGCCGGGGCGCGGCGCATACGGGCCGGTCTGGCCGAAGCCGGTGATCGAGCAATAGATCAGGCGCGGGAATTTTTCGTGCAGTTGCGCGTAGCCCAGGCCGTATTTGGCCAGCGCGCCCACCTTGAAGTTCTCGGCCAGGATATCGCAGCTTTCCAGCAGCCGCAGCACCAGTGCCTGCCCCTCGGGCTGGGCGATGTCGATGGTGACCGATTGCTTGTTGCGGTTGACGCCGACGAAATACGCACTTTCCTTGGAGTTGTTCATATACGGCGGCGCGAAGCCGCGCGTGTCGTCGCCGCTGCCGGGCTTCTCGATTTTGATGATCTCGGCCCCCAGATCGCCCAGCATCTGCGCGCAGGTCGGCCCGGCGAGCACGCGGGTAAGGTCGAGAACGCGGAGGCCTTTGAGCGGGCCAGTCGGGGCATCGGTCATGCGCGGTCAGCCTGAAGATGAAAGCCCGCTTGTTCTCCCGCATGGGCACCCCGCGCAAGCCCCCTGGAAGCTGGCGCACGCGCCGCGTAGGGTGCGCGCGCATGACCGGCCCCGCCCCCATTCCCGTCCACCCCGATGTCGCGGTCGAGTCCGACGCAACCGTCTGGAACGGCCGCTTCGCGCTGCAACGCATCCAGTTCCGCAACCGCCGCTTCGACGGCGCCATGTCGGGCTTGCGGACGTGGGAATTGTGGCGGCGCGGCCAGGCGGCGGCCTTGCTGCCGTACGATCCGGTGGCCGACGCGGTGGTGCTGATCGAGCAATTCCGCCTGCCCGCCCTCGCGGCGGGCCTGGACCCGGTGATGGTGGAAATCCCCGCCGGGCTGTGCGACCCCGGCGAGGACCCGGCGGTAACGCTGGTGCGCGAGGCCGAGGAGGAAATGGCCATCACGCCGCGCCGTCTGGCCCGCATCGGCGATTTCCTGCTCTCGCCGGGCGGCATGGACGAGCGGGTGCATGTGTATGCCGGCGAGATCACCGCCCCCGAGGGCGGCGCGGACGGCATCCTGGGCATGGCCGGGCTGGACCACGAGCACGAGGACATTCGCATCCGCCGCTGGCCCGCCGGGCGGGCCATCGCTGCCGCGTTCGCCGGGGAATTTCCCAACGTTATCACGTCGCTGGCGCTGTTCTGGCTGGCCGCCAACCGCCAGACATTGCAGCAGGAATGGGGCACCGCATGACCGAATTGCTGTATCAGGACGACGCCTCGCTGCGCCGTGTGTCCGCCACCGTGGTCGCCAGCGCGCCGGAAGGCGTGGTGCTGGACCGCACCATCTTCTACGCCCGCGCCGGTGGCCAGCCGGGTGACTACGGCGTGTTGCGCTGGGATGGCGGCGAGATGCCGGTGGCCGACACGCTGAAGGGCGAAGGCGGCACGGTGCTGCATGTGCCAGGGGCCGGGGCTGCGCTGCCGCCAGCCGGTGCGACGGTGGAGGCCGACGTGGATTGGCTGCGCCGCCACGCGCATATGCGGATGCATACGGCGTTGCACTTGTTATGCGCCGTACTTCCGGGGGCGGCCGTCACCGGCGGGCAGATCGGCGCGGACAAGTCGCGGCTGGATTTCGACCTGTCCGACCCGCCGCCGAAGGATACCATCGAGGCCGGGCTGAACGCGCTGATCGCTGCCGACCATCCGGTGAGCCTGACATGGGTGGACGAAAGCGTGCTGGACACCAACCCCGAACTGGTCCGCACGCTGTCGGTGAAGCCGCCGCGCGGTTCCGGGCGGCTACGGCTGGTGCGCGTCGGCGACGGCGAAACCCCGGTGGATTTGCAGCCGTGCGGCGGCACCCATGTGGCGCGCACCGGCGAAATTGGGCCGGTCCGGGTGTTGAAGATCGAGAACAAGGGCAAGCAGAACCGGCGCATTGCCATCGCGCTGGCGGATGGGGGCGCAGTATGAGCAGTCCGTTGGTCAGCACCGAATGGCTGGCGCAGCATCTGGGCGGCGCGGATGTGGTGATACTTGACGCCACGCTGTATCTGCCGAACGAAAACAAGAACGCGCGGGCCGAATTTGCCGCCGCACACATTCCCGGCGCGCGGTTTTTCGATATCAATGCGTTCGCCGACCCGGATACCGATCTGCCGCACATGGTGCCCAGCGCCGGGCGTTTCGCCAAGCTGGCGGGCGCATTGGGCATCGGCAACGACAGTTTCTGCGTGTTCTACGACCAGCGCGGCATTTTCTCCGCCGCGCGCGGCTGGTGGCTGATGGGGCTGTTCGGCCATGACCGCGCCGCCGTGCTGGATGGCGGGCTGCCGAAATGGCGGCGCGAGGATCGCGCGGTGGCGACCGGTGAGGCGGCAGCACCCGCGCCTGTCAGCTTCCGGCCGGATTTTCGCGCCGGCCGCCTGCGCGGCATCGGCGACATGCTGGGCAATGTGGCCACGCAGGCCGAATTGGTGCTGGATGCCCGCGCCGCCGGGCGCTTCAACGCCACCGTGCCCGAGCCGCGCGCCGGAATGCGCGGCGGGCATATTCCGGGGGCTGCCAGCCTGCCGATCACCGAGTTGCTCACGCCGGAATTGACCATGCTGCCGCCGGATGCGCTGCGCGCCCGCCTCGCCGCCGCTGGGGTGGATGGGACCCGCCCGGTGGTGACCAGTTGCGGCTCGGGCGTGACCGCCACGGTGATTACGCTGGCCATGGCGCTGGCCGGGCTGCCGCAGGGTGCGGTGTATGACGGCAGTTGGACCGAATGGGGCGGGCGCCGCGATACGCCAGTGGAGACCTGATACATGTCATTCCGGCGCAGGCCGGGGTGGCAATGATTTGCTGAATTCTATTGGGATGGATCCTGCGCATATGACCGGCGACCACAAAAAGCACGATTGGCACACCAGGCTGTCGCACGCGGGCCGCGCAGGCACGCGGGCTTACGGATTTGTCAATCCGCCGGTGCATCGCGGCTCGACGGTGCTGTATCCGAACATGGACGAACGCCGCTTCGGCGCGGCGCAACGGCTGGAACAGAAATTGCTGTACGGCGTGATGGGCACGCCGACGCACTACCCGCTGGAAGATATCATCGCCGAGATCGAAGGCGGCGCGCGCTGCCAGATCGTCTCCTCCGGGCTGGCCGCCGTGACCACGCCGTTACTGGCCTATCTGGCGGCGGGCGAGCATTTGCTGCTGCCTGATTCGGTGTACGGCCCGGCGCGCACGTTTGCCAATGGCGTGCTGAAGCAATTCGGTGTGCAAACCACATATTATGACCCGATGGCCACGCCGCAGGCGTTGGAAGCATTGATCCGGCCGAATACCAAGGTGCTGTATCTGGAAAGCCCCGGCAGCCATACCTTCGAGGTGCAGGACGTGCCCGGCCTCGCGGCCGTGGCGCGGCAGCATGGCGTGAAGGTATTGATGGACAATACCTGGGGCATTCACCACTTCCAGCCGTTCGAGCATGGCGTGGACGTGTCGATCCAGGCGCTGACCAAGTATGTGGTGGGCCATTCCGACGTATTGCTGGGCAGCATCGTCACCAATACGCCCGAGGACTGGGAAAAGGTGCGGCTGACCACGCTCGCACTTGGCCAATACGCCAGCCCGGACGATTGCTGGCTGGCGCTGCGCGGCGTGCGCACCATGGCGGTGCGGATGGACCGCCAGCAGGAATCATCGCTGATCGTGGCAAGCTGGCTGGCCAGCCGCCCGGAAGTGGCGCGCGTGCTGCACCCGGCGCTGCCGTCCTGCCCCGGCCACGAGTTCTGGCAGCGCGATTTCACCGGCGCGTGCAGCCTGTTCGGCATCGTGCTGCGCCACGATATTTCGCAGGCGGCGGTGCACGCGATGGTGAGCCAGCTTGAACTGTTCGGCATCGGCGCGTCTTGGGGCGGCTACGAAAGCCTGATCCTGCCGACCAACGGCTTCATCACCCGCACGGCGGGCAGCGGCGATTTCGGCGGCCAGACGGTGCGTTTGCATGTCGGGCTGGAAGAACCGGCGGACTTGATCGCCGATTTGGAGCGCGGGTTCAGCATGCTGCCGCAATTCGGCGGGTAGTGCTG
>JANXMB010000145.1 GCA_025354865.1 Acetobacteraceae bacterium
AGGCGCCGGTGATCAACCCCGGCCCCAATGCCGCCAGCCAGCCCTTTTTCGACGCCGCTTTCGGCGTGCGTCGATGCGCGATCCGCCCCGCCAGCACGGGCAATCGGCGATGCCGGCCGTGTTCGATCTTCATACCTGCCCCTCACAAAAACCCAGCGTCGCGCGCGACGCAGACTAATGGGGTTTCGCGCCAGCCGATACCACCGGGCGCGTCCCGCCAATCCGCCTCAGGCCGCGTTGGCCCCCATCAGCGGTTTGAACAACAGCGTTCCCGCCGCCGTGTGGCCGGCCTTGGCAAGCCCGCCCGCCACATCCGCCGCCGTTCCATGCACCAAGCTGCGCACCGCCGCGCAACCCAAGGTAGAACCGAGCCGATCGAGTTCGGCCACCAGCACCGCCAACACCGCCGCCGGTTCCAGCAAATCGACGGCCACGAAGTGCTCGGCGATCGACACCCGCCCCTGCACGACATCCCGATCGACGCGGTAACAGAACAACCCGCACGGGTACGGGCGGCTGGTGCGTCGCGCCGCAACAATCCCCGCTCGGCCCGCCCGGCGCGCGGCGGCGGTCTGTTTGGCGAAACGCAGCCACCCCGCAAGGTCGAGGGTCGGCAACGCCTCCCGGATCAAGGGAAACGCCGCGCGCATTCGATCGGGGGAAAGATGTTCGACGGTCAGATTGGACATGAGCGATAAGCCTGGGACGATAAACCGCAGGCTGCAACCGATACCGCCCGGCAACCTTGATGCAGATCAATGCCACCGATATCGAACCGATCTACCGATCCAAGACGCCAGCGATAGCGCCGAAGAACGAGCGCGAGTCCCAAAACGCTGGAGGAGTCGATGAGAGAAAGGGTTTTCCGATGTACGCGTCTTCCACCCGTCCGGTGGCGATCGATCCGCTCGGGTCGGCCAATGTCTGCGCCAACTGCGACGCCAGGCCGCACAGCGTCTGCAACGCGGTGCCGGACAGCGAGATCTCCCGCCTCGCGGCGATCGCAATGGTCACCCACGCCGAACCGGGAACGACGTTCATCCAGGAAGGCGACCCGGCGACGCATTTCTTCAATATCTCGGCCGGCACGGTGCGGATGTACAAGCTGCTGCCGGACGGGCGACGGCAGATCACCGGGTTCGCCGGGGTGGGGCATTTCCTCGGTCTAGCGGTATCCGAAACCTACGCCTTCAGCGCCGAGGCGATCGATTGCGTCCGATTCTGCAAATTCTCCCGCGCCCGGGTGCGCACCCTGCTGGACGACTACCCGGCGATGGAAAAACGGCTGCTGGCCGTCGCGTCCACCGAACTCGTGGCCGCGCAGGACCAAATGCTGCTGCTTGGGCGGAAAACCGCGCGGGAGCGGCTGGCGTCGTTCCTGATGCTGCAAAGCCGGCAAGGCGTCCTGTGCCAATCGTCGCGCAACCGCTTCGCGCTGCCGATGTCGCGCGGCGATATCGCAGATTACCTGGGCCTGACGATCGAGACCGTCAGCCGCACCCTGACCAAGCTGCGCTCTGACGGCTTTATCGAGATCCCGTCGTCCACCGAAATCGCCATCCGCGCCCCGGCGGCGCTGGAGGGTCTGGCGACCGGCATGGCCTGAGGATTGCCGAAGCGCGTCTATTTATCGTTGATCGAGAAATTATAGGTCTTGATCACATACTTCAGCGTGGCCCCATAGAGCGGATCGGTTGCGTAAACCCCGGTCAGCGCGTCGGCAAACGCCTCGGGGTCGTTCTTCTTTTCCATCGCCGGTCCATAGACCGGATTGGTCGCGAGCAGCTTGCCATGCAGATCGAACGCCTCGCTCATGGAGGCGAATTTGCGGAACTTCGCGGCGATCACAATGTCCTTGCCGGACACGACTTCGCGCGTCTGCGCCTCCACCGCCGGGTCGTTCGGGCCGGCTTTGATGCCGAACGGGTTGTTGCTGTCGGGCGGCATCGCGGCGCCCCAGGCGCTTTCCACCACCCATTGCGCCAGGGTGATGGACGCCGGCACGCTCCATTTCGTGCGCGACGCCACGGCCGCATCGACCACGTCGGGCGGCACCACGCCGAAATGGCCGGCGCCGCGCAAGGATGCCTCATCGATCATCGGCCGGGCGGCCAGGGCGTAATAGGTGGCGCTGGCCGGATCGACCCGGCCGGTCGGGGGGTACATGTGTTGCACCACAGCCTGATAGGCCTCGATCGCCAGCACGGTGCCGAAATCGGCCTGGCCGGTGACCGGCACCTCGGCATGCGGCTTCGGCAGCCGGTCGTTGAGCAACGATTGGATCACGAAAACGTCACCCGGCCGGTTCACCCCGCCGCGCCCCACGCTTTGCACGATCGGCGGCGCGATTCGGCCCATTTCGTCCAGACTGAGGACGGTCGGGGATGGAACCAATGCCATGGGCGGGACCTCTCCTCTGGATTTGCTTCTCGAACCGGCGTTGAACGGCCCCGAGACGGATGCTAGATCGTCATGCGTGCGCGCGCTCACGCATGACGATCTAGCCTATTGTTTGTTCGCGCGATTCAGACCTCCGGTGATTCCACCTTCGGTCATCGCGCTCTTGCACTCCGTCTGGGAGCGCCCGAATGACCGAGAACCCAAACGACGATGCGGGCGACCACGACAGCGACCGCACCATTATCCGCCCGACGCCCGGCGGCGCCCGCCGTGCGGCGCATCCGAACACACCCGCCGTTCGGACTCAACCGGCCGCGCCCGCACAGCCGAACCCGCCGGTGCAGCCGAGGCCGACCGCCCCGCCGCCGCCTCCCGCAGCCGAGCGGGATGGGGCCGCATTGGCGGCGGCCAGTGCCGAACCGCTCGCGGCCGCAGCCGAACCGCTGCTGCATCTGCTGGCACATCTGCGCAACACTGCCACGGCCCCCGATCCCGGCGATATCCGGGAGCGGACATGGCGGGAATTGCGCCAATTCGAACGCCGCGCGCGGGAAGGCGGGGTGCCGCCGCTGCATATCCGCATGGCGCATTACGCCCTGTGCGCGACCTTGGACGATGTCGTGCTGAACATGCCCTGGGGCAGCCAGGGTCGCTGGCACGATGAGCCGCTGTGCAAGGCGTTGCACCAGGACGAAAACGCCGGGCGGGGATTTTTCGAGCAGTTGCGCACGCTGCGGGACTCGCTGCCCGAATCGCTCCCGGTCGTCGAAACCATGTTCGTCTGCCTGTCGCTGGGCATGATGGGACCGTACCGGGATATGCCGGACGGGCGCGCGCAGCTCGAACGGGTGCGCCACCATGTGTTCGAGCTGATCGAAAAAACCGCCCCGCCGTCCGACGCCGCGCTGGCCCCCGATGCGACCGGCGTCGATGCGCATTTCGAGCCCGAACGCAGCGGCGTGCCGATCTGGGTCGGCGCCAGCGCGGCGATCGGGCTGGTTGTCGGGTTGTATGTCTGGTGCCTCACCGGGCTGAACGGCGCGTCCGACACGCTGTATCGGGCCGCCCTTGCCGCGCCGCCGGCCGCCATGCCGGCCTTGGTGCGACCGCCGGCCACCCCGCCGCCACCTCCACCGCCACCGCCCGCGACCCCCGGCCTTGGCGATCGGTTGCGCGCCGCACTTGCGGATTTGCCGGAGATCGAGGTTCTGTCGGGCGGCGGCGCCACCACCCTGCGTATCCAAGCCAAGGCGTTGTTCCCGCAGACCAACGCCACGTTGGCGACCGGTGCCCTGCCGGATCGGCTGGTGCAGGCGCTGCAAACCCTGCAAGCCGAAGCTGGCGCCATCCGCGTCCTTGGTTATACCGATACGCAAGCCGAGCGCTCGATGGCGTTTCCGTCGAATTTTGCGCTTTCGACGGCGCGGGCGAAGGCCATGCGGGCGGCGCTGGCGGCGAAACTGGCGGACCCCGATCGCATCGTTGCCGAGGGCCGGGCGGAAGCCGATCCGGTGGCGCCGAACGCGTCCGCCGAGGGGCGGGAGAAGAACCGACGGATCGATATCGTGGTGACGGTGCGGCCATGAAGCTGAAGCCAGACGTCATGCGCTGGGTCGCGTCCCTGGTCGGCGTGCAGATGCTCTGCGGCATCGTCTGGACGATGGGGCCGCTGCTGGCGCCGTTGGAATCGGACCCGATGCGCGCGATCGTGCTGATCGGCATCGTGCTGGCATGGGCGGTGGGCAATCTGTTGCTGGATTGGCGCCGCGCCCGCCAGGACAGCGAACTGACCCAGGGGGTGACCGGCGCCGCCAGCGAGGAAGCCGCCGCCGTGGGCGCCAAACTCGCCACCGCACTGGCCAAACTGCGGGCGGTGAAGGGCCATCGCGGCTATTTGTACGAACAGCCATGGTACGCGATCATCGGCCCGCCCGGTTCGGGCAAAACCACGGCGCTGCTGAATGCCGGCCTGAAATTTCCGCTGGCGAACGACATCGGTGCCGGCGCGATCGCCGGCGTCGGCGGCACAAGGCTGTGCGATTGGTGGTTCACCGAGGACGCGGTGTTGATCGATACCGCCGGCCGCTACACGACCCAGGACAGCGATGCCACCGTCGACAAGGCCGGCTGGGACGCCTTCCTGTCGCTGCTGCGCAAGACCCGCCCGAAACAGCCGCTGAACGGGGTCATCGTCGCCATCGCGATGGAGGACGTGGCGACCGACAACACCGCCATCCTCGACACCCACGCCCGCACCATCCGCGCCCGCATCGATGAGCTGGAATCACGTCTCGGCCGGCATTTGCCGGTGTATGTCGTGTTCACCAAGGCCGATCTGCTGAGCGGTTTCACCGAGTTCTTCGCCGACCTCGACCGCATTGGGCGGGAGCAGATCTGGGGCACCACCTTGCCGCTGGGTGCGGCGCCCGACATCGCGGCGGGGCTGGCGCCGTTGCTCGAACGGCTCAACCGGCGGGTTTACCAGCGGCTGGATGCCGAACTCGACCCGGATCGGCGCGCGGCGATCGCCGGCTTCCCGGCCCAGGTCGCCAGCGTGCTGCCGCGGTTGCAAGCCTTCGTGGCCCAAGCCTTTGGAGCCGATGCCCTCGGAGCCGATGCCAGCGGCAAAGCGCCGATGCTGCGCGGCGCCTATCTGACGTCCGGCACGCAGGAGGGCACGCCGATCGATCGGCTGATCGGCTCGATGTCGCGATCCTTCGGCCTGGATCAGCGCCGCGCCAGCCGGCTGCGACCGGAAGCCGGGCGGTCCTATTTCCTCGCCGGCCTGCTGCGCGACGTCGTCTTTCGGGAGGCGATGCTGGTCTCCCGCAAGCCCGGTTCGGACAAGCGGCGCAAGCAACTGCGACTGGCCGGTTTCGCGGCCTGCGGGCTGTTCGCTTTGGCCGGCGCCGGTTGGCTATTCGCCGAGCGCACGACCAATCAGGCGGCGATCGAACGGGCGGAACAGAGCGTGGCGGACCGACAGAAGCTGGCGGCGGGGTTGCCGCTCGATCCCGTCGCGGACGCCGATTTTGCCCGTATCGCGCCGTGGCTCGACGCCGCAGCGCAGCCGGCGGAACCGGTCGGGCGGGACCCGATCGGTCTGGCGCAGGACGGCAAACTCGGCGCCGTGCAGGCGGCCTATTATCGCCATACGCTCGAATTCGGATTGTTCCCGCGACTGGTCTGGCGGGCCGAAACCCGGCTGCGCGGCGCCCTGAGCGACCCCAACGCACTTTACGACACCACCCGGATCTATCTGATGCTAGGCGGTGCCGGGCCGCTCGATCCGGTGGCGCTGAAAGACTGGTTCGGCCGCGACTGGGCCACCGCGTACCCCGGCACCGAGGGCGCCCCCCTCCGCGCCGCGCTTGGCCGCCATCTGGACGCGCTGGTCAAGGAACCATTGCCCGCCATCGCATTGGACGGGCCGTTGGTGGCGCAGGCGCGTGCGGCGATCGGTCGGGCGCCTTTGGCACAGCGGGCGTATTTGCGCCTGAAACAGGCCGCCACCGCCCATCCGACGCCAACCTGGAAGCCGAGCGACGCGCTGGGTCCGGCGGGGGCGCTGCTGTTCGGGCGGCTATCGGGGCGCGGGTTGGACGACGGGGTGCCCGGCCTGTTCACCCCCGCCGGCTTCCGCGACTCCATCCTTCCCCTGCTGCCCCGCATCGCCCGCGAAACCGCCGACGAGGGCTGGGTGCTCGGCCAAGCGCTCCCGGCCGACAGCCCGGCTCGGCGATCCCTGGATGCCGAGGTCGCGGCCCTCTACGCCGCCGAATACGCCGTCGTGTGGGACGGATTGTTCGCCGACCTCGACCCGTTGCCGCCGCGCAACCTGACGCAGGCGGCGCAGGATTTGTTCATTCTGGCGTCGGCCTATTCGCCGATCCGCAAAATCCTGGTGGCGGCGGCGGCCCAACTGGCCCCGGCAACCGGCGCACCGCCCGGCCCGGCGACCGAGGCCCTGCGCGCCGTGGATCAACGCTACCAGTTGCTGCGCGGGGTCGCCGGCGATGGCGGCGCGGCACCGATCGATCTGGTGCTGCGGCCGCTGAGCAATTTGCAGCAGCAATTGGCGAAACAGGCGGCGAGCACAACCCGAGCGGCGGCGGATGCGGGGCAGGATCCGGCAGCGGTGTTGAAGATGGATTCGGTACGGCAGCCGCAACCGCTGGCCCGATGGCTGATTACGCTGGCAACCGGCGGCGCGGCGCTGCGCGACGGCGGCCCGCGCGGTGCCACGATCGCCGCCTGGAACGCGGGCGGCGGGCCGGCAGCGCTGTGCCAGACCGTGACCTCCAACCGCTACCCCTTCGCGCTCGGCGCCTCCACCGACGTGCCGATCGAGGATTTCACCCGCCTGATGGGTCCGGGCGGCGCCATCGATGCGTTTTTCAACACCCAGTTGAAACCCTATGTCGATACCGCCGTGCGGCCGTGGAAGGCGAAGACGGTCGATAACGTCGCCGCCCCGATGTCGGCGGAGAGCTTGGCCCAGTTCCAACGCGCCGCGGGGATCCGAGACCTGTTTTTTCCGAATGGCAGCCCGCAACCGATGGTGCGGTTCGATCTGACTCCGGCCGAAATCGGCTCTGGCACGCTGGAGTATGGCGGCGCCAAAATCGTGTCGGCACGCGGCGTTCAGCCCCGCCCTGCGGCCTTGTCCTGGCCGGTCGGCACCCCGGCTCGGCTGACGATCGCCGGCACTCAACCGTTGGAGGACCCGGGTCCGTGGTCGCTTTTCCGCCTGATCGGGCGGGCGCAGGCGATTTCGGCGGGGGAGCGGACGACGCTGCAATTCGGCGCCGGGGAGCAATCGGCCCGATTCGAGCTGCGGGCGAATCCGAACCCGTTCGCCAGCCCGCTGCTGGCGGAGTTCCGCTGCCCGACGATTCAGTAGCGGGCGGTCGCCGAGCTCTGGCGGGATTGCGCCGGTCGTTCGAAAATTTGCAGAAGGTGGTGGCCGTCCCCGGACTCGAACCGGGATGCCCTTTCGAGCGAGCGATTTTGAGTCGCTTGCGTCTACCATTCCGCCAGACGGCCACACTGGAATTCTGATAGCAGGGTCCGAGGCGTGTGAGAAGTGCATGACAAGCAGTTGACCGACGGCACGGCCACCTTTAAACAACCGGCCTCGCGAGACAGCAACCGCCTCGCGTCTGTTCGGGTGTAGCTCAGCGGTAGAGCAATCGGCTGTTAACCGATCGGTCGTAGGTTCGAATCCTACCGCCCGAGCCAGTTTATCCAGGGCCAGTTTACCCAGAAATGCGACATTTCGGACGTTTCGCAGCGGACCCGTGCTTTGCGCATGGGCGCTATCGGGCCGGCATGCGTTGCTCCCGCCGCCGGTTCCGGCCACACCGCGCCGCATGATATTCGAATCCGCTGTTGGGCGACTGATCGCTTTACTCGCCCTCACCGTGTTTTCCGGTGCGTTGGTGACCCGTTTGACCGACCCGCTGGTCGCTGTGCTGGCGCAGGACCTCGGCGGGACAGCCGCGCGCACGGCGCTGTTGGCCAGCGCCTTCGCCCTGCCCTTCGCGCTGATCCAACCCATTCTGGGACCGGTCGGCGACGCCCTGGGCAAACGGCGGGTGATGACGGTCGCCGTCGGGCTGCTCTGCCTTCTGCTGATCGCCTGTGCCGCCGCGCCGGACCTGGGCACGCTGACAGTGTTGCGCGCATTGACCGGGCTCGCGGCCGGGGGGCTGACGCCTTTGGCGATCGCGCTGGTCAGCGACACCGCCCCGGCGGATAGCCGGCAGGTCGCCCTGTCGCGGCTGGTGGCCTGTGCCATCGCCGGCCAGATCGCCGGTGGCAGCGCGGCGGCGTTGTTGGAACCCTATATCGGCTGGCGCGGGGTGATGCTGGCCGCCAGCGCGGCGGCAGCGGTCGGGTTCGTCACCCTCACCCTCGGCGGTCGGGGCTTCCCGGCCGAACCGCGCAACCGCTTCGACCCCTGGGGCGCCGCCCGCAGCTACCTCCACATTCTCCGCCTGCCCGCGGCTCGTGTGCTCTACGCCTCGGTCGCGGTGGAGGGCGGGTTCGTGTTCGGCTCCTTCCCCTATTTCGCGCTGGAACTGGGCGATCGGGGCATTGGCGGCACCGCCGAGGCCGGGTTGGCCGTCGCGGCGTTCGGGGCCGGCGGATTGTTCTACACCGCGATCGCAAAACTGGTGCTGCGGAGCATCGGCCAGAACCGGATGGTGATGCTGGGCGGCTGTCTGTGCCTGCTATCGTACACGATCTTTGCCTTTGCCCCGACGGCGCATCTGTTCATCGCCAGCGGTGGCGCGTTGGGGACGGGCATGTTCATGATCCACAACTCCATCCAGACCCGCGTGACCGAGGTCGCCCCCCGCGCCCGAGGCACCGCCGTGGCGCTGCATGCGTTCCATTTCTTCCTGGGGCAGACAGCGGGGCCGGTGGTGTTCGGGGCGATCCTGCACATGGCGGGGGCACGGACGGCCTTCATGGTGGGCGGTTTTTGCCTGATATCGCTGGCCGGAATCCTGGCCCGCCGGAAGTAGGGCGCGCCGCTCGGCCTAACGCCAAGCCTTCAGACGCGCCGCAGCCTCCCGCATGTCGGCTTCCGGGCCGCAATAGCTGAAGCGCAGGAACCGGTTGCCTCGGGTGCGATCGAAATCGACCCCAGGCGTCACCGCAACGCCGGTTTCGGCCAGAATCCGCGCACAGAACGCCATGCTGTCGTTCGATCGGTCGGAGATATCGGCGAACAAATAGAACGCCCCCTCGGCCGGGCTGAGGCGATCGAAGCCGGCTTCCGGCAGCGCCCCAAGCAGGAAATCGCGGGACCGGCGGTAGGCGGCGATGTTGGCGCGCAGCTCGTCCTGGCAGTCGAAGGCGGCTTCCGCCACA
>JANXMB010000024.1 GCA_025354865.1 Acetobacteraceae bacterium
AGCCCCTGATTGAGTTTGGAGCCTAGTGCGAGGTGCGACAGCAAGTCGGCGGGTGATCCCTAAATGCAATATCCGAAAGCCTATCAGTGGATACCGCTGCCCGGTGCTCGACAACGTTGCGCTCGACGAAGCGAGTTCATCCGGTGATATTACCGGCGCTGCTGTGATGCCGCCCAGCCGACCGGAATGAGGTGCAACGGAACTCGGATTGTGGGTTATTCTCTGAATTCACCGATTATTTGGCTGTTTTTCTAAATTTTGATCGGACACCCTCTCCGCCAGCCGCCGTGCCAGCGATGCTCGTTTCATCGCTCCTATTCCAGGCTGTATTCACCACGCTCAGCCCCGGTGTGCTCCGTGGCTGGCCATCGGCCAGCTTGCCGAATGGGCACAGCCGGAATAACCTCCCGGAAGGTTGCATCGCCCCTGCCCGGGCGCTTCTGCTGTGGGCCTTGCGCTGCAACCCCTGGAATGCCGCCGGATGATGACCTCCCGTGAGCGTGTCATGGCCGCACTCAACCATCGCGAGCCGGACCGCGTGCCAATCGATCTTTCCGGGCACCGCTCGGCCGGCATCGCGGCCATTGCCTACCCCAAGCTACGGGAGGCGCTTGGGCTGCCGCCACGCAGTGTCGACGTTTACGATTCGGTGCAGCAATTGGCGATTTGCCACGATGACGTTCTGGACCGGCTCGGTGTCGACACGATTGAACTTGGCCGAGCCTTCTGCGCCGAGGACCGTTGGTGGAAGCCTTGGACATTGCCCGACGGCACGGCCTGCCGGATGCCTGCGTGGGTGAACACCGAACGGCACGAGGACGGCGGCTGGCAAGTGCGCTCACCCAACGGGCGCGTGATGGCCCGCATGCCCACGCTCTCGGTCACATTCGACCAGACCTACTGGCCGTTCCTCGACGGTGAGGAAGATCTTTCGCAGATCGAGGCGCTGGAGGCTGAGCACATGTGGACGGGCATGCCCTCGCCGCCCGGCCCCGCCGCGCCGACCCCAGAAGCGCTGGCCGAAGGTGCGCGCCGGCTGCGCGCCTCAACCGACCGCGCCATCGTCTACCTGTTCGGCGGCAGCCTGCTGGAAACCGGGCAGATCCTGTATCGGATGGATAATTTCCTGGCGTTGCTAGCCAGCGACCCGCCGCGGGTGCACCGCTTCCTCGACGCGCTGGTGGAACTGTACATGCGCCGGCTGGAGCGCATCCTGCCGGCCCTGGGCGATAGCGTGGATATCGTACTGTTCAGCGACGACCTCGGCGCGCAGACGAGTTCGCTGATGTCGCCGCGCATGTACCGCGAATTCTTTAAGCCGCGGCATGCGGCGCTCTGGGCGCGCACCAAACAGTTGGCGCCGGTGAAGGTGATGCTGCACTGCTGCGGTGCGGTGCGCGCGTTGCTGCCCGACATGATCGAGGCGGGGCTGGACGCGATCAACCCGGTGCAAATCAGTTGCCGTGGCATGGACGCCGAAGGATTGAAGCGTGATTTCGGCCACGACCTGACGTTCTGGGGCGGCGGCTGCGACACACAGCGCGTGCTGCCGGACGGAACGCCGGAGGAAATCCGCGCCCATGTGCACGAGCAGTGCCGCATCCTCGCCCCCGGTGGCGGCTTCGTGTTCCAGCAGGTGCACAACGTCATGGCCAATGTACCGGCGCAAAACATCGTCGCAATGTACGGCGCGGTCAACGAATTCAACGCGCGGTGAGGCGCGTGCGCCTTTTGTCTCATGGGCACTGGATGGCGCGCGACAATCAGAATTACTTCCACTGCGTCAGAAAGAACTGACACATCGATGCTCGAATTTATGCAGCGAATATTAACATAAGTCAGATATAGCTGGCAGCACCGGGGAGCATCAGCGTGCGGCACTGACCCTCCTCAGGGCCGCCCTATCTGCTATCGCGCGAGCACGTGATGTTGCACGCGATGCCGTTCGATGAAGTCCCAATCATAGGTCACGCCCAAGCCCGGGCCGTCCGGCACCCCAACCGTTCCATCTGCTGCCAAGCCATCAATGTCATCCGAGTATCCGCACTGATAAACCGGCGGTATAACATTGGCCATTTTGGGGCCAATCAGCGCCATTTCATAGTAATGCGTGTTTGGCGTCGCCGCCATCACGGCCCGGTGCGCCGGGCCGCACGCGTGGTATTGCACGTCCAGGCCAAGTGACTGGCACAAATGGGCGATCTTGATCGCCCCAGTGATGCCCATATCGTATTCTGGATCGGCATGAATGATATCGCCGCCCCCGGCAATCAAAAACGCCGCCTTGGCCTCCAGACCCCGCACATGCTCGCAAACCAGCAACGGCGTGGCCAGCCGCTCGCGCAGGCGTTTGTGACCTTCAATCGCGCCGCCTGTGTCGCGGTACGGGTCTTCGTACCAGAAATACTTCGCCTCATCGCACGCGCGGCCAACATACAGCGCATCCATCCAGGTGCGCAGTTGCGAGGCTGGATCGAGCATCAGTGGATAGCCCTCGCCCACCGCCGCGCGCACGCCTAGCACGTTGGCCGCCTCGCGCTTGATATCGCCGTCGTGCCAGCCGTGAATTTTGAACGCGGCAAACCCGAGCGCCTGACATTGGCGCGCATAATCGGCAAACGCCGCCGGGCTGTGCAGTCCGCCGGGCGCGTCCTGGCCGTGGTAGGTGCTGGCATAAGTCGGCAGCCGGCTGCGAAAACCGCCAAGCAAACGCGCCACCGGCACGTCACGCCGCCGCCCGGCCAAGTCCCACAGCGCGATGTCGATGGGGCCGTGCCCCATATGATCGTATGCGCGCACTTCCCGCCGCAAGTCCTGCCAGATGCCCTCGCGCTGATCCGGGTCGCGGCCAAGCAGATGCGGCGCCAGCATCAACGCCTGCGCGAATGACGACGGCGTGCCAACCCAGTGGGTCACGTACTCGCCGCGCGCGCCTTCATCCGTTTCAATCCGAATCGCCCAACGCTGCGCCGGCAGCCGCGCCCCTTCGCGCGCGACAATATTGCCGACGCCTGCGGCGCCGTGGGCAGGCAGCCCCAGTCCATCAATCTCGAACTGAAATAGGCTGAGTTCGACGCGCTCGATCCGGCTCATCAGAATTCTCCCGCATGCTGCACGCTGTGCCGCGCGCTCGCGAACAGCCTAGCATTCCCGGCCCAGCCATGCGCTATCCCTGCACGCCAAGTTTCAGCACGGCCGAAGCGGTTTGGCGCGCCCAGCGCCATTGTTTCAATTACCTGTCTGATTGCCGCTGTCGGTCTGGCGTCACTGAACCCCAGCGGTTTGACACAGCGCCCGCATCCGCGCGGCAGCGTGGTCCGGGTCGCGCAGCAACCCGGCCGCGTCGGCGAGCCGGAACACATCTGCATAGTGGACGATACCGCGTGCCGACTGCAGACCGCCGATCATGGTGAAATGGCTTTGGAAGCCATTGTGCCACGCGAGGAACACGATGCCCGACTTGTAATACTGCGTCGGTGCTTCAAAGATGCGGCGTGATAGTGGGACGGTTGGCGCCAGCAGCGCCCGATAGTCCGCCACGTCGCCAGCGGCCAGACGCATCAACGCGGCGGAAGCGATCGGCGCGATGGCGTCGAAGATCCCCAACAGGGCGTGCGAGTGCCGGACGCCATCGCCCTCAATCAACTCAGGGTAGTTGAAATCGTCGCCAGTATAGACCTTGACTCCGTCCGGCATCCTGGCTCGCAACCCGACCTCGTGCGCGGCGTCGAGCAGCGACACTTTCACCCCATCGACGCGCGCGGCGTGCGCTTCGACCAGGGCGAGAAACGTATTGGTCGCTAGTGTTACGTTGCGGCTGCCCCAGTAGCCGCTGAGCGCGGGATCGAACGCGTCGCCCAGCCAATGCAGGATAACCTTGTCGCGAGCCTGCCCAATCAGATGGGCGTAGACGCGCAAATAATCGTCGGCATTGGTGGCCACGCGGCACAGCGCACGGCTCGCCATCAAGATGATGCGCCCGCCTGCCCGCTCGACATGATCCATTTGCACTTCATAAGCATGCACCACATCGCCGAGCGTCGCGGCCGGGTTGTCGAGTTGATCGGTGCCGGCGCCGCACGCAATCAAGCGGCCCTGCGACGCCGAACACGCGCGGCTGATCAGTTCGGCAGCCAGCGGCCACGGCAAGCCCAATCCGCGCTGGGCAGTGTCCATGGCTTCGGCCACGCCGAAGCCGAGGGACCAAAGATGCTCACGAAACGCCAGCGTCGCGTCCCAGTCGATCGC
>JANXMB010000157.1 GCA_025354865.1 Acetobacteraceae bacterium
CTGCCGGGGTAGTTGTGACCCAGCACGGCGGCGGTTTTACGCGCTTCTTCCTTCAGGCCGAGGGCGAGGTAAATCTCGGTCAGGCGATGCAGCGCCTCGCCGGCAAGGAGATGGAGGTCGGGCGCTGGTACCAAAAGCAGCATCTGTATCAAGCCGCTTTGGGTCGCTTCCAGAAGGTCGTGGACGAATTTCAAACCACCAACCATGCCGCCGAGGCGCTGCATCGCCTGACCGAGATTTACCTCGCCCTCGGCCTGAAGGAAGAAGCGCGTAAAACCGCCGCCGTGCTGGGTCACAACTACCCCGGCAGCGAATGGTATACCGACAGCTATGCGGCGCTGGTCGGCGACAAGGCGCTGACCGCAGCCGACGATCTGCCCCCCGCCAGCCGGCCCGGCTTTATCTCCCGTGCCTGGCACTCGGTCTTCTGACCGGAACGGCGCGGTCGCCGCATGCTTACCGCGCTGTCGATACGGGACGTGGTGCTGATCGAACGCCTCGACCTGTCGTTCGACGCCGGGCTGACCGTGCTGACCGGCGAAACCGGTGCCGGCAAATCCATCCTCCTCGATAGTCTCGGCCTTGCGCTCGGCGCCCGAGCCGATGCCGGTCTGGTGCGCGCTGGCACCGAACAAGCGTCGGTGACCGCCGGCTTCGCACCCCCGCCGGGCCATCCGGTGCAGGCCCTGCTCGTCGAACAAGGCCTCGCCGCCGAGGACGAGGTCGTCTTGCGCCGCATCGTCGGCAAAGACGGACGATCCCGCGCCTTCGTGAACGACCAACCCGTGGGCGTCGCGCTGCTGCGCCGGATCGGCGCGATGCTGGTGGAGGTGCAGGGCCAGCACGAACAGATGGGGCTGGCCGATCCCGCCAGCCATGCCGGATTCCTGGATCGGTTCAGCGTGCCGCAACCCGTCCGCGCCGCCGTCGCTGCCGCCTGGCGCGGCTGGCGCGACAGCCTTATTCGCCTGCAAGCCGCTCGCGCTGCCATCGAAACCGCCGCGCGCGACGAAGAATGGCTGCGTCACGCGGTGGACGAACTCGCCACCCTCGCCCCGCAGGAAGGGGAGGAGGATCGGTTGGCCGCCGAACGCCAGCGCTTGCAACAGGGGGAGCGGCGGGCAGAGGCGATTGCGTCGGCCCTGTCCGAACTCACCCCGAAAGATCGGCGCAACAGCGGGCCGGCCTCGGCGCTGCGCTCCGCATCCCGCGCCTTGCAGCGGCTGGTGCCGAACAACCAACCCGACGCGATCAATCCCGCCGCCGAAGCCATGGCGGCGCTGGACCGGGCGGAGGAAGCATTGGCAGAAGCCGAAACCCTGCTGACGCGGCTGGCCAACGAAGCGGACGCCGATCCCCGGCAGTTGGAACAGGCCGAGGAACGCCTGTTCGCCCTGCGCGCCGCCGCCCGCAAACACGCCGTGCCGGTCGTCGAACTGCCCGCCTTGCTCGACCGCTTATGCGACCGGTTGGCGGCCCTGACCTCCGGTGAGGCCGAGGTCGCGGAACTGGAACAAGCCGCCCGCGACGGCCGCGCCCGCTATGTCGCGGCGGCCGAGGCGGTGTCGAAAGCGCGGCAGGCGGCATCGACCCGATTGGACCAGGAAGTGGCCAAGGAACTGCCCCCGCTGCGCCTGGATAAAGCCCGTTTCCATGCCGAAGTCGCGCCGGTCCCCGAAGCGGAATGGGGATCCGGCGGCACCGACTCCGTGCGGTTTTTGATCGCGACGAACCCGGGCCAGGAACCGGGACCGCTGGCTCGCGTCGCATCCGGCGGCGAAATGTCGCGCCTGATGCTGGCGTTGAAAGTCGTGCTGTCCGCCGGGTCCGTGGTGCCGACTTTGGTGTTCGACGAGGTCGATTCCGGCATCGGCGGTGCCACCGCCGCAGCCGTGGGCGAACGCCTCGCCCGCGTCGCGGAGGGCGTGCAGGTGCTGGTCGTGACCCATAGTCCCCAGGTCGCGGCGCGCGGCGTTTCCCATCTTCGGGTCGCCAAGGCGGCCGTCGGCAACCGCACCGCGACCCATGTTGCCATCCTGACGGTCGCGGAACGGCGCGAGGAAATCGCCCGCATGCTGGCCGGCGAAACCATCACCGCCGCCGCCCGCGCCGCCGCCGACGATCTGCTCGGCGTTCGTTCGGCACCCGACCCGAACGGGAACTGACCCAGCCATGACCGAACCCGGCATCCCCGATCTGTCCGAAGCCGAGGCGCGGGGCGAACTCGCGCGGCTGGCGATGGAAATCGCCTATCATGATCGGTTGTATCATCAGAACGATGCTCCGGAAATCGCCGACGCCGACTACGATGCGTTACGCCGCCGCAACGCCGCAATCGAAGCGCGGTTCCCCGCCCTTGTGCGATCCGATTCGCCAACGAACCGGGTTGGCGGCGCGGCCGAGGCCGGCTTTGCCAAGCTGCGCCACAAAGTGCCGATGCTGTCGCTGGACAATGCCTTCGACGCCACCGAATTCGCGGCGTTCTGCGATCGCGCGCGCCGCTTCCTGGGCCTGACCGCGCCCTTGGTGTTCGTTGCCGAACCGAAAATTGACGGCCTGTCGATCGGTCTGACCTACGAAAACGGCGTCTTCGTGCGCGGCGCAACCCGTGGCGATGGGACGGAGGGGGAGGACGTGACCGCCAACCTGCGCACCATGGGCGCGGCGGTACCGCAACGATTGGAAGGCGACGCCCCTGCCTCGATCGAAATTCGCGGCGAAGTCTTCATGACCAAGGCCGATTTCCTCGCGCTGAATGCGGCACAGGCGGCAGCCGAGCAGAAATTGTTCGCCAATCCGCGCAATGCGGCGGCGGGTGGGTTGCGGCAACTGGATCCGCGCATCACCGCAAGTCGGCGCCTGTCGCTGTTCGCGTACGCGATGGGCGACAGCAGCGAGCCGGTGGCGGAAACCCATTTCGGCTACCTCGACCGGCTGCGGGGCTGGGGTTTTGCGGTCAATCCGCTGTCGCGCCGGTTGGACTCCGAAACCCAGGCGGCGGCATTCCAGGACCAAATCGGGGCGCAACGATCCAGCCTGCCCTACGATATCGACGGTGTGGTCTACAAGATCGACGATTTGGCCTTGCAACGTCGGTTGGGCTTTGTCGGCCGAGCGCCGCGCTGGGCAATTGCCTGGAAATTCCCCGCCGAACAAGCAACGACCGTGCTGCGCGACATCCGCATCCAGGTCGGCCGCACCGGCGCCCTGACACCCGTTGCCGAACTCGAACCAATCAACGTCGGCGGCGTCCTCGTCGCTCGGGCAACATTGCACAATGAGGACGAAATTGCCCGCAAAGGCCTGCGCATCGGCGATACCGTGGTGGTGCAGCGCGCCGGCGACGTGATCCCGCAAATTGTCGAAGTCGTAACGGACAAACCGCGCGGGGAAGTCGCCTACGTCTATCCCGACGTCTGCCCGGCTTGCGGCAGCCACGCCGTCCGCCCCCCGAACGAGGTCGTGCGCCGCTGTACCGGCGGCCTGATCTGCCCGGCCCAGCGGGTCGAACGGCTGATCCATTTCGTGTCCCGCAACGCCTTCGACATCGATGGGCTGGGCGAGAAAACCATCCAGGAATTCTATGCCGAGGGCTGGTTGCACGGCCCGGCCGACCTGTTCCGCCTGCCGGAACGCGAAGCCGACATCGCCGTGCGCAAGGATTGGGGCAAGCTATCGGCCAGGAATCTGTCGAAAGCGATCCATGCCCGGCGCACGATCGCGCTGGAGCGGTTTATCTTCGCCCTCGGTATTCGGCGCATCGGCGAATCCAATGCAAAGCTTCTGGCTCGGCACTACACGAACTATGCGAACTGGCGCGCGCAGATGGTCGCGGCCAAGATCGTTGGGTCCGACGAACGTCTGACCCTCGGCAGCATCCTGGGCATCGGCCCCACCATCGCCGAGGAACTGGCGGATTTCTTCGCCGAAGACCGCAATGTCGCGATCGTCGATGCCCTGGCGGCGGAACTGACGATCGAGGATGCCGCAGCGGCCGAGGTCGCGGACAGTCCCGTTGCCGGTAAAACCGTGGTCTTCACTGGCACCTTGGAAACCATGACCCGGCAGGAAGCCAAGGCGCGCGCCGAATCGCTGGGGGCGAAAGTGACCGACAGCGTATCGAAAAAGACCGATATCGTGGTGGTCGGCGCCGATGCCGGGTCCAAAGCGCGGAAGGCGGCGGAACTGGGCATCGAAACCTTGACCGAGGCCGCGTGGCGCGCCCGGATCGGCGATCCCGAAGCCGCTCCACCGACATAGAACCGCAGAAGAACAGTGGGCGCGCGCCGGTCATGGCGATAATGTCGCGCTAGTGGTCAGAATCCGACGAAAAGAACCGTCAGATTCTGACCACTAGGCTTTGATTTGGTGGGCCGATTCACCTAACGCTTGGGACTCAAGCGTTAGGATCGGACCACTAGGCAGCAACCTCCGTATTGGGATTCCCAAACCATGCCCATCCGCATCGTCGATGTGCGCGAAGTCACCAAGCCGATCAGTTCGCCGATCCGCAACGCCTATATCGACTTTTCCAAAATGACGTCGTCGCTCGTTGCGGTGGTGACGAACGTGGAGCGCGACGGCAAGCGTGTGGTGGGCTACGGCTTCAACTCCAACGGGCGGTACGGGCAGGGTGGCCTGATCCGCGAACGCTTCGCGCCACGCATTCTGGAAGCCGAACCGGGCACTCTGTTGGATGCAACGGGCGAAAATCTGGACCCGGACAAGGTCTGGAAAACCATGATGACCAACGAAAAACCCGGCGGGCACGGGGATCGATCGGTGGCGGTGGGCACCATCGACATGGCGGTGTGGGACGCGGTGGCCAAGATCGCCGGCAAGCCGCTGTTCCGTTTGTTGGCCGAGCGCCACGGGCTGGTGGCCAACCCCGATATCTTCGTTTACGCGGCGGGCGGCTATTATTATCCAGGCAAGGACGATTCCGCCCTGCGCGGGGAAATGCGCAGCTACCTGGATCGCGGCTATACCGTGGTCAAAATGAAAATCGGTGGCGAAAGCCTCGCCGAAGACGCCCGTCGTATCGAAGCCGTTCTGCTCGAACTGGACGGCAAGGCGCAACTGGCGGTGGATGCCAACGGTCGGTTCGATCTAGAAACCGCCATCGCCTATGCCAAGATGCTGCGGCAATATCCGCTGTTCTGGTACGAGGAAGCCGGCGACCCGCTGGACTACCAGCTTCAGGCCGCGCTGGCCGAATTCTACCCGGCCCCGATGGCAACCGGGGAAAACCTGTTCAGCCACCAGGACGCGCGCAATCTGATCCGGCACGGCGGCATGCGTCCGGATCGGGATTGGCTGCAATTCGATTGCGCGCTGTCGTACGGCCTCTGCGAATACCAGCGCACATTGATCATGCTGAAGGACGCCGGCTGGTCCTGGAAGCGCTGCGTTCCGCATGGCGGGCACCAGATGTCGCTGAATATCGCCGCTGGCCTGGGCCTGGGCGGCAACGAAAGCTACCCCGACGTGTTCCAACCCTATGGCGGCTTCCCAGACGGAACCCGGGTGGAAAACAGCATCGTGCGGCTGCCGGATTTGCCCGGCATCGGGTTCGAGGGTAAGGCCGATCTGTATAAGGAAATGCACGAACTGGCGTCATAAAACGCGGCGATCGCAGATGTAACCGCCAGAGGTCCGAAGCGTCCGACCGAACAACGCCCGGGGGGAAACAGTGCGGCTATTCCTGGTATGGCTCTGTCTGCTGGCCCTGCCGGCGCGGGCGGAAGAAATCGCCGTCGCCCAATACGGCAATGCCGTCAACGCGTTCCCCTACGCCGTCGCGCTGGATAAGAAATTCTTCCAGCAAGCCGGCGCCAATATATCCGCCGTCATCGGATCGAACGGTGGCGGCGGCGACGTGCGCAATCTGCTCGCGGGCGAATTGCCCTACGTCGAAACCGCGCTACCCCCGGTCATCGCCGCGATCCAGAAGGGCGCCGACCTCGCCATCGTGTCCGACAACGTGCTGAGTGCCGCAAGCTTCGCGATCGTGGCGATGGCGGACTCGCCGCTTGCCTCCATCGCCGACCTGAAAGGCAAGCGGGTCGGGTTTTCCACCGCGCAATCCACCACCCAGGCGTTCGAAATCTGGATGATGGACCGCGCCGGCTACAAACCCGGGGAGGTCGTTTTGCTCGCGACCGGCGGGTTCGGGCCGGGGCTGACCGCGCTGGAGAACAAAGGCGTCGATGCCACCGTCGGCACCCTGCCGGCCATCCTGTCCAACCCCGGCAAATACCGGGTGGTGGCGCGCGGCAAGGACAGCCTGCCGCCCATCTGCAACACCGTCGGCGTCGTGCTGCGATCCAAGGCGCGGCAAAACCCCGAACTGGTGCGCGGAATCATCGCCGGGCGGCGGTTGGCGGTGGCTTACATGATCGCACATCGGGCGGAATCGGCGGCCATCATCGGCAAGGTGTTCAAGCTGACCCCGGCCGTGGTGGAGGAAGCGCTGCACCAACTCATCGACGAAGGCGCGGTCGAAGGCGTCCCCTACTTCGGGGAGGGCAATATCCATTACCCGGGGATCGAGAACATGATCCACGCCTCCCGCTTGAACGGCATGGTGGATGGCAAGATCGACGTGCACGCCATCGTCGATGAATCCTATTTGCCCGCCGACCTCCGGGGTAAATCGCCGTGAAGCCGGCAACCGCGATCCGCATCGCCCTTCTGCTCGCGTCCCTTCTCGGGTTGGAGGCCGCCTGTCGGCTCGGCGCCATCTCCCCGCTGACCATTGTGCCGCCGACCGAGATGCTGCGCGGTCTGATTGCGGTCGCCGGGATGGCGGATATGCGGCAGGAAGTCGCAACCACCCTGACCGGAATCGCCTGCGCCGCCACCTTGTCGGTGTGCGCCGGCTTCCTTCTGGGCTGCCTGCTCCGAGCCTGGCCGCGCGCGCGGGTGGCAACCGAACCGCTGCTGGCCACCTATTATTCGGTGCCGACATTCATCTTCTATCCCATGTTCATCGTGTTCTTCGGCATGAACCGCATCCCCATCGTGGTCATCGGCTTCATGTTCGCCTTCATCGCCATGATGACCAGCACCATGAACGGGCTGGATCGGGTGCCGAATGTGCTGCTCCGCACCGCACGGATGCACCGCCTGGGCGCGGTCGAGACCATCTTCCGCATCGTCCTGCCCGCCGCCGCCCCGCATCTGTTCACCGGGGTCAAGCTCGCCATCGCCTACGCCTTCGTCGGTGTGCTCGGCGCCGAATTCATTCTGTCCGGCAGCGGCGTCGGCTACCAGATCGCCTTCGCCTTCAACGGCTTCGATAACGAGCGGATGTATGCGCTGATCCTGTTGGTTACGATCGTGGTCGGCACCGTCAACACCGTGCTGCTGGGGTGGGAGCGGCGGTTGCAACGCCGGATTTCCCGATGACCCTCCATCGCCGCACCACCGACAGCCTGATCCTGCTGCTTGTGGTGCTGACTGTTTGGCAGGCGTTGTATGCGATCGTCGGTGCCATCGCCCTGTCGCCGCCGCTGATCACGGTCGCCAATGCCTGGGGCATGCTGGCGGATGCGGAATTCTGGCCCAACGTCGCCAGTTCATTCCGAGCGCTGGGGCTGGCGATTGGGTTCGAGGTTGTGCTGGGGCTGGCGTTCGGGGCTTTGTTGGGGCTGAACCGGCTGGCGGGGGAAGTGATGGAGCCCGTGATCATGGGCTTCTACGCGGTGCCGAAGATCGTGTTCTACCCCGTGGTGCTGATGGTCTGCGGCATCGGGCAGGCGTCGGTGGTGGTGTTCGCGGCGATGCACGGGATCCTGCCGATCATCCTGTTCACCATGAACGCCGTCCGCGCGATCAAGCCCATCTTCCTGCGCTCGGGGCGTGTCCTGCGGCTGATCGTGGTGCAGACGATTTGGCATATCGCATTGCCCGCCGCGATCCCCGAGGTGTTCACCGGCCTGCGCATCGGTTTCGCCGCCACCATGCTGGGCGTGCTCTTGAGCGAGATGTTCGGGTCGAAGAACGGGCTGGGGTTTTTGCTGATGAATGCGATCGGCCTGAACCATGTGAACGACATCATGGCGCTGACGCTGCTGCTGGCGGGCTTCGCGGCGGTGGTGAATTTAGCCCTGCTGGCACTGGACCGCCGCTTGCACGGTGCGCGTTAGAACGCGATGCGCGATCTAATTTTTTGTTGGGTCGCGCGATTCAGACCTTCGGTGATTCCACCTGCGGTCATCGCGCTTTGGCAGAACCCGCCCGAACGCCTCAGCGACGAGGCTTTTGCCGTTGCGCGCGGGGTTCGTGCAGGCGGGCTTCTTCGATCGGTTCGACGGTCGGCATACCCGAGCAGGCAGCGAGTGCGAGGAAGGGCTTGGGATCGACGGGGCGGCCGTGCAGGCGCACCTCGAAATGCACGTGCGAGCCGTGGGCGTGCCCGGTATGGCCGACCTTGCCGATGACCTCGCCGGCCGCGACCGGGCGTCCGGGGGCGATGCCTTGCGCGAAGCCTTGCATATGGGCGTAGCGGGTGACGACCCCGTCGGCGTGCTGGATATCGACGATGTTGCCGTAGGCGAAATAGACCCCGGCGAAGACGACGGTGCCACCGGCGGCGGCGCGGATGGGGGAGCCTTCGGGCGCCATCATGTCCAGGCCGGTGTGGCCATTGGCGAACCCGCGGGAGATGTATTTCAGGGCGGGTGCCGGCATGCCGAACTGGCCGCAGAGGGACTGTGCCTGGGCTGCGAAGGGGACGAGGGAGAACAAAACGAGTAAAATTGACCGCATGCGCCTGTCTAACCCGGTATCGGTTAATAAACCATTAACGAAAGACAGATTTTTCCAAGATTTCCCCATTTTTCACAATCCAGGTGTGCAACGCACGCGTGGTCAGGCAGTCATTCCTATTGCAGTGCGACATCGCCCGATCTCGCTGCGTCTGGCCGGGGTTTGTCGGAAAATTTTACACGCTGCAAATGGGGCGCGAGGCCGAGCAGCCGCATGGCACCCGGTGTGCGCGCAACGCAAAAACCCGGCCACTGCGGTGACCGGGTTTTATGTGGACCGATGCGCTCGGCCTGGGAGTCGAGCGCGATGGCGCTGTCCGTTAGGCGGACTTGCGGGCCTGGCGGCGCAGCATGCCCAGGCCGGCGATCCCGACGCCCAGCAGGGCCAAGGATGCGGGTTCCGGCGCCGGCGCCGGATCGGTGTAATTGTAGACGATCGTCGCATCTGCATAGGCCGAGGTCGCCTGCACCAGCGTCAGAGTGCCACCGGAGATATCCGTCAGCGACTGGGTGCGGGTGTAAAGCGGCAGGAACAGGCTGCCACCGCCAGCTGCTTCGTACAGCGAGAACTGACCGCTTGCGATGCTGAACGCCGAGCTAGTCACGCCGACATTGAGGCCGCTGTACGCCACCGAACCGCTGGTGGCGATCACGACGTTGTTCAGATCTACGATATTCGGGTTGACCGAGGTCAAAACTTGGCCGAGCACCCCGGTCGGGGTGAATGGGCCGGTGAAGCTCGGCTTCAGAATGCTGATCAGCAGGTTTTCGGTGTAGAAATTCACCACCACATCCGAGGCGCTGTTGTTCTGCACACTGCCCGAAGTATCGATCACGCCATGCAAGGTGATCGTCGCGCTGGTCAGGGTGCCCAGGCTGGTGTCGAATTTCTGCAGGCCGATTGTCTGCGTGCCGTTATTCCAGTCGGTATTGGCTTTGCTCGTCGGGGTCGGGGAGCCGGGATAAACGCCCGAATAGCTGACCACACCCGCCGTCGCCGAGGTTGCATAACAGGCAGTGGCGACTGCCACGGCAGCAATAGTACGACCAATATTAAAGAAGCTCATCGTTTTGGTTCCCAGGCTGTCTTAACGATCCGAAGCAACTAACCCCCGTTGCCAAGGGCCTATCTGGTATTCCATAAGCAATCGCCGTGCCAGTTTACAAATGTGCGCTAAATCAATCGTTTGGGGTTCTTCGATGGCTGGAAAGAATCGGAGGTGTAAACTTTCCCGACACCGCGATCGTCGTTTTCGCGCTGCCGCAGCAATCGCATGGCCCCGTTTCAATTTTTCGCATTGAGTCATGTCATGGGATGCGGCGCACCCCCCGTCCCAGCCGGCAATCGACGCGTTTGCGCAGATAATCGGGCCACTGACAGCCCCGTCTACGCGCCGAAAGGGTCGGAGCGCCACCGTAGGGTGTAAAGTTTTCCGACTCTCACCCCGCGCTCGGCAGCAACCCGACCCCGTATCAATCCTTGAACCGCGCAATCGCGGCCGGATCGAACGCAAAGCCCCAGCCCGGACGGTCCGGCACGATCGCATCGCCGTTGGCATCCAGCTCGATATGCTCCTTATACAGGGACTCGAACCACGGCATGTGTTCCAGGTAGTAGCCGCCCGGCAGGCTGGCCAGCAGCGGCAGGCTCATTTCCGGGAACAGATGCGACGCGCAGGGAATGTGGTACGCCTCGCACAGATGGCCGGCCTTCAGGAACTCGGTCGGGCCGCCCATGCGCTGCAAATCCGGCATCAGAATGTCGGCAGACCGAGCCTCCAGCATGCGGTGAATGCCGCGATGGGTGTAGACGGTCTCGCCGGAGGCGATAGGCGTGTCCAGCGCGGCGGCAATCTGCGCCTCCCCCTCGTGGTCATGGCAGATGACCGGCTCCTCGAACCATGTCAGATTGAGATCCTCCATCATGCGGCCGATCCGGATCGCCTGCTTGACGCTCATTTGCTGGTTGGCATCGACCATCAGGCCGATATCGGGGCCGATGGCTTCGCGCACCGCCGCCACCCGTTCGACCATTTTCTCCGGATCGGTCGGGCCGACCCGGGTTTTCATTGCTTTGAAGCCGCGCTTGACGAAGCCGGCCGCTTCTTTCTGCAAGTCGTCGATCGAGGACCCTAACCACAGCCCGCCGCTGGCATAGGTCGGCTGGGCGGTGCGACAGGCGCCGATCAGGTGCGCCACGTTCAGCCCGGCCGCCTTGCCGCGCAGGTCCCACATCGCATTGTCCACCGCCGCCAATCCGACGATCGACACCCCCTCGTAACCCAGGAAGTTCAACTCCTTCCATGCTCGGGCATTCAAACTGCCGCCAACCCGAGGGTCCATGCCGACCACCACATCCTCCAACTGGCGGATCATCTCGTGGATGACCGACAGGCGGCGGTTGTTGACGGAAAACACCAGACCCTCGCCGGTAATCCCTTCGTCGGTGTCGAGGAAGGTCAGCACGCAATCCGCCGATCGTATCCACCCCAGGATCGCGGTCGGGATCGGCGGATCGATCGGCAGATGCACGACTTCCGTGCGCAGGCGTGTAATTTTCATGGTAAGCTCCTGTTCTCGGCCGCTGCGCTCAAGATTTGTGCAAAGTCGTTTCCCCGACGCGATACTTCGCCAGCACCGCCGCATCGGGATCCCGCCCGAGGCCGGGGCCGGTCGGCACCTTGGACCGCCCGTTTTCCGCCACCACGGTATCGTGGTAGGGGCTGGCCTCCAGATCGAGGAACAGTCGCTCGAACGGCGCGTCCGGCGCGATGGCGACATTCAGGTTCAGCGATGCCAGATAGCCGGCGCCGAAATACGCATTATGCGGCACCAGACGCACCCCGTACGCCTTGCACAGCGCCGCGATCTCCATCATCGCGGATGGACCGCCGATCTTCGTGACGCTGGGCTGCGCGATATCCAGCGCGCCTTCTTCGAACTGGTGCTTGAAGTCGTTCAACCCACCCGCGTTTTCCCCGGCGGAGATGGGAATTCCCTCGGTCCGCACTTGCGCCAGCCCGGCGTGATCTTCCGGCGGCCAGACCGGCTCCTCCAGCCAGGTCAGGTCGAGGTCGCGTAGCTGCCGAGCCATGTCGGAGGCTTGGAGTACGGTCCAGGGGCAGTTGCAGTCCACCATCAGCCGGACATCGGGGCCAATCGCCTCCCGCGCGGCGGCGATCATCGGATATTCGATCTCGTGCAGCTTGATATCGCGGTAGCCCTGGGCGACGGCGCGCTTGCAGGCAGCGGCGACCAGATCCGGGGCGCCGTAGCGCAGCAGGCTGGCATAGGTTGGCAGCGAGTCCTTCGGCGTACCGCCCCACAGGCGCCACAGCGGCATGTTCGCGGCCTTGCCGGCGATATCCCATAGCGCGATGTCCAGACCGGACAGGCCGAAGATGTGCGGCCCGTTGCGCCCGAACAGATGCAATGTTTTCGACAGTCGCGCTCGGATTCCGGCGATGTCGCGCGCATCCTGGCCGAGGATCGCCGGTGCGATCTGGGTATCGAACGCGGTTTTGGTGGCGGCGACGCAGGCGTGGCCGAAACCCTCCCCCCAGCCTTCGATGCCGGCGTCGGTGACGATCCGGATCCAGAATGTGTGCATATATTGCCAGCCGACCCCGCCGAAGGTCACCGGTTTGGCGCCCATGTCGAACGGAATGGTCGTAAGGCTGGTTTCGACGGCGATTATTTTCATGGCGCGTTCCTCGGCAGCGGTCGCCGGACTATGCCACTATGTCCCGTCCGATGGCCACCAACGGCCGAGGCACCAAGGCGCTAGGCCGCGATTGGGTGGGCCGATTCACCTAACGTTTGGGACCCAAGCGTTAGGATCGGACCACTATTTGCGCAGTCGAACCGCAGCGACGGCGGCGTCGCGGGCTTCGGTGGCGAGGGTGTCGGCGCGCTCGTTCAGTTCGATGCCGACATGCGATCGCACCCACAGCCACTCCACCCGATGGGTCTTCGCGGCGTCGAGAATGCGCTGCCACAGGTCCATGTTCTTCACCGGATCGCCGGCCGCGTTGCGCCAGTTCTTGCGGACCCAGCCGGTCATCCAACGAGTAATGCCGTTTTTCAGATACTCGCTATCGGTGTGCAGCCGGACATTGCAGGGGCGCTTGAGGGATTCCAACGCCTCCGCCGCAGCGGTCAGTTCCATGCGATTGTTGGTGGTTTCCAGCGCCGCGCCCGAGAGTTCCTTGCGCACGTCCTTGAAGCACAGGATCGCGCCCCAACCGCCGGCACCGGGGTTGGGCTTGCACCCGCCATCGGTCCAGATTTCGACGACGCCCTCGTCAGACATGGGCAAGCTCCGGCTCTTCCTCGATGCCCAAGGCGTCGTTGAACTTGTTGAAAAAGCCGCACAATGTCAGGCGCAGGGTCAATTCCACGATCTGCGCCTCGGAAAAATGCGCCCGCAGCCGATCGAACATACGATCGCGCAACCGATGCGGGTCGGTCCACGCCGCGATGGTGTATTCGACGACCAGCTTGTCCACCTCGGTCAGTTCGGGGTGGTTCTGCCATTCCATCACCGCATCGATGCCGTCGGGGGAAATGCCCTCGATCGCCAGGAACGGCTTATGGTGCGCCACGCAGTAATGGCATTCGTTCAGCCGCGACACGACCACGATCGCCAGTTCCAGATAGCGTTTCGGCAGGGTCGCGGCAGCGCGCAGTTCCATCAGCATCGACATCAGGTGCCGCAGCGCCGCCGGCACATGCGCAAACACCGCCGCCTGATTGCCGAACGGACCGTACGCCCCGGCGAACCGATCGTAAATCGCGGCAAGATCGGCGGGCAGTTCCGACGACGGGATGGAGCGGACGCGGGCCATGGGGATCGCCTTCAGATGCCGTACGCGTGGACGTCGCGGGCGCTCAGGTGGAAGCGCAACCGACGCAGGTATTCCAGCGGGTCCTTGCGGGTGACCAGCGCGCCGTCCGGGGTGTTGAGCCAATCGAACAGCCGCGTCAGCAGAAATCGAATCGCCGCCCCCTGGCACAGCACCGGTAGCGCCGCCCGCTCGGCATCCGACAACGGCCGGATCGTCTGGTAGGCGGTCAGCAATGCCCGAGCCTTGGTGACGTTGAAGGAGAAATCTTGCTCGAAACACCAGGCGTTCAGGCAGATGGCAACGTCGTAGGCCAGGATGTCGGTGGCGGCGAAATAGAAGTCGATCACCCCGGACAGCGCGTTGTTCAGGAAAAACACGTTATCGGGGAACATGTCGGCGTGGATATGCCCGACCGGCAATCCGGCAGGCCACGCGGCCAGAATGCCCGACAGCGCCGCATCCAACGCCGTCGCCAAACCCGGTTGCACCTGATCGGCGCGATCCCTGGACCGTTCGAGCAGCGGCGACCAGCCGGTCGGGCCGAGGGCGTTCGGGCGGGATGTCGCGTAATCCGCACCCGCCAAATGCAGGGTGGCCAAAGCCGCACCCACCGGCCCGCAATGCTCCACCCGCACCCGGCGCGGCCAGACGCCGGGCAGGAACGTGGTGACGGACGCATGCCGCCCCGCCAATTGCCGCAGCGCTTCGCCGTCTCGGCCGCGCACCGGCTGCGGGCAAACCACCCCGCGCCGCGCCAGATGTTCCATCAAGCCCAGGAACCACGGCAACTCGGCCGGATCGACCCGCTTTTCGTACAGGGTAAGGATGAAATCGCCGGTCGTGGTGCGCAGGGAGTAGTTGGAGTTCTCCACCCCCTCGGCGATGCCGCGAAAGGCGACGGCGGTGCCGATGTCGTAGCCGCCCAGGAAGGCGGTCAGCGCATCGTCGGTCACTTCGGTATAGACCGCCATCGTACGCGGATCAGGCCGACGCCGGGACTGCCCAGGGGGGCATCGATGAGGCTGCCATCAATGGGTCCAGTTTTCCGCGCGGGCGAAGTGAAAATTATCGGCGTATGCCTTGGGCTTGATGCGACGGGCCTGCGGCAGTTCGACGTCGAAGGCGATGTCGTGCTTGCGGGCGTAGGCTTCCGCCTCCTGCTGGCTGGGGAAGGTCAGCCTGACCTGCGTCTGCGTGTCGGCGCCGCCGATCCAGCCCATCAGGCCATCCGCGCGCTTCGCCGTATCCGATACGAATTCCAAGACCCACTCGTGCGTTTTCGCCCGGCCGGATTGCATGGCGTTTTTAGGCGGCAAATAGATGCGGGCGCGCATGGAGGACTCCGAAAGAAAGTGGTCGGGGCGGCGGGACTCGAACCCACGACCTCCTGTACCCAAAACAGGCGCGCTACCAGGCTGCGCCACACCCCGACCGGACGTGACCGGAAACTATGGGGCTAGGCGTTCCGGTGCAAGGGCGCATCGCGCCGCCGGTCAGGGTTGGGTGCCAAAGATCCGATGCAGCACCTTGTCGCCGACCCGGATGTCCAGCTTCGCCGTCACCCCCGGCGCCAGTTCCAACGTCGCCCGCACCGGCCCCCGGCTATCCACCGTGGCAAGGCTGCGCGGCACCGTGTTCTCGGCAATCGAGCGGATCGTGCCGTCGGCGTTGACGAACACCATATCCAGGGAAGCCAGGGTGTTCTTCATCCACATCTGCGAGTCGTGCGGGCTGCCCCAGTCGAACAGCATGCCGCCATCCTCCGGCACCGTCGGGCGGAACATTTCCCCGACCTCCTGCTGCTCGGGGGTCAGCGCCATTTCTACGGTGAAGACATGCGATTTGCCGCCTTTGGTGGCGATCGTCAGCTTCTCGGTCGGCAAAGTGGGCTGGGGGGCCGTCGGCTCCTGTCGCTGCGCCCAGGCGCGCACCCCGGCATGCGCAATGGGCACGGCGATCAGGCTGGCAAGCAGCGCGCGCCGGTTCATGCGCGTTGCGCCATGGCCTGCGGCACGACCGTCGTCACAATCGAGGCGTCCAGCGCCTCATAATCGTGGTAACCGATCGTCGCATACAGTTCCGCGCGGGTTTGCATCCGATCGATCATGGCGTGGGTGCCGCCGTCGCGCGCGATGGCCTTGTAAAGCTCGTCCGTGGCCTTGTTGGCAACGCGCAGGCTGCTGACCGGCCAGATCACCATCTTGTAGCCCATCGCCTGGAACTCGGACGCGGTGAAGAACGGCGTGCGGCCGAATTCGGTCATGTTGGCCAACAACGGCACGCCGGGCAGTCGGGCGGCGACTTCCTTGAACATTTCGGCCGTGGTCAGCGCTTCGGGGAACACCGCGTCGGCGCCGGCTTCCAGAAACAGCTTGGCGCGGCCAACCGAACCGTCGATGCCCTCCGAGGCAGCGGCGTCGGTGCGGGCGATGATATAAAGGTGCCGCCGAGCCTTGCGGGCAGCGGCGATCTTGGCCGCCATGTCGTGCGGATCGGCCAGCTTCTTGTCGTTCAGATGGCCGCATTTTTTCGGCAGCAACTGATCCTCGATATGCACGGCGGCAGCGCCCGCGTCCTCGAAGCTGCGCACCATGTGCATGACATTCAGCGCCTCCCCATACCCAGTATCCCCATCCGCCAACAGCGGCAAAGCCGAGGCTCGGGCGATCTGGCGGATGAAGAAGCACACCTCGTCCACCGTGATCATGCCGACATCGGGAATGCCCATCGATGCGGTCATCGCCGCGCCGGACAAATACAACGCGTCGAACCCGGCCGCCTTGGCCTGCAACGCCGCCTGGCCGTTATGGGCGCCGGGCATCTGCAAAATGCCGGGCCGGTTCAGCAAAGCGCGAAACCGCTCCCCGGCGGGGGCAGCAGGAAGGTCGTCGGCGACGAGGTAGGTCATGGGCAGGCTCCTTTTCTCCAGCGGGATAGCGGAACAGCGGCGGAAAGAACAGACAGCGGGTGCAGGAGGCGCGGCGAGGGACACTCGCCTTGCCGATCCCCCACCCCGCCGCTACCTTGCCGTTCGCAACACTGGCGGAAAACCGAATGGACATGACGGGGGAGCGGCGCATCCCGGCGCCGCAGCAGATCGTGTGGGACGCGCTGAACAA
>JANXMB010000169.1 GCA_025354865.1 Acetobacteraceae bacterium
CCCGGCAATCCATGGCGCCGCACAGAGCATCTCGCGTCTAACACCGAGCGTTGGCATGGATCGCCGGGTCAAGCCCGGCGATGACGATTCAATGGATCATGGGTTCTCTCCCACGAGATTTAGTATCAGTGACGGCGGCGAATGGTCCGCGCCGTGTCCGGAGCGTGGGCTTCTTCGATGGTCACCGACGGGCCGACGATGCACGGACCCAGCGCCAAATACGGCTTCGGGTCGACCGCGACGCCATTCATCCGCACCTCGAAATGCAGATGCGGGCCGTGCGCGTGGCCGCTGGTGCCGATGGCGCCCAGCGGCGCGCCAGTGAACACCAGGCTGCCAACCCGCAGGTTGCGGGCGAAGGCCGACAAATGGGCGTAGCGCGTCACGATGCCGTTGCCGGTACGCACATCAATCATGTTGCCGTAACCAAAGTAGCGCCCGGCGAACACCACAACCCCGTTCGATGCCGCGCGCACCGGCGAGCCGTACGGGGCCGTTAGATCGACGCCAGCGTGAAAGCCGCCGGAGATATGGCCAAAGCCGCGCGCCACTTGCTTCAGTTGCACCACCGGCATCAACATCGAGGTGCAGATATCGGCCGCCTGAACATCGGGCGGGCGGGCGGCGAGCACAGCGAGCACGAACGAGCCAAGCAAGAGCAATTTGCGCATCAGTGGCGCTTAACATGCATGGGTGTATCCGCCAAGTGCCAGTCTGACGAATTGTTTACCTGAAGCTGGACAGATAGAAACGCGGCAATTCATCGGGAAATGGCTTGAAATTCAGCGATTTGATGAAGCCGTACGTCGCTGCGTAGGTGTGCGTGGGGGTCCACAGCGCCTCGGCGGTGATCGTGCGGATGGCTTGGCTATACAATCCGCGCCGCTGGTCGGCATCGCCGCTGCGCCCGGCCTGCGCCAGCAACGCCTTGAGGTCTGGCCGCTGCGCCTGATCCAGCGGCCCGCCGCCGAAGAATTGCGGCAGGAACGCCGCGACGTCGTTGATCGAATAGCTGCCCCAATGGCCAAGCAGCAGCGGTGCTTGCCCGGCGGCTACCAGGGTGAGCGCCTCGGCGGCGGGCAATTGCGTCAATGCAGCGTCGATGCCCACCGCTTGCAGATAGCCGCGCACCGCCTGCCCATCTTCCGGCAGCGCATACGACACCAGATCGGTCTTGAAGCCGTCGGGATAGCCGCCTTCGGCCAGCAGCGCCTTGGCGCGCGCCGGATCGTATGGGTAGCGCACGGCGGCGGCGGCGTCGCAGCCGAATTGGGTGGGGTAGCAGGGCGTGTCCGGCACCCGGGTGGCGACGCTGCCGAGCCGTTTGGCAATCGCCGTACGGTCAAGCGCGTGCAAAATTGCCTGCCGCACCGCCAGCTTGGTCAGCGGCCCATCGGGCATCGACCGCCCGGCGGCGTCCATCGACAGATAGCCGAGCCGCATCGACTCGGTGCGCACCGCCTGCAAGCCGGGTTGATGCTGCAAGGCGTCGAACTGGTCGGGGCCGAGTTGCCATACCCAGTCGGCGGCATCGGACAGCAGGTCGGTAAACGCGGCCTGCGCGTCGGCCACCGCGCGAATGGCAATCCGGCCAATGGCCGGGCGCGGTTTCGGCCCATCGGCAAAATAGCCGTCGAAGCGTTCCAGCGTTAGTCCGCCGTGGCCGTCGCGCGCCGTCACGCGATACGGGCCGGTGCCGTTCGGCGTGTCGTCCGCCGGGCGGGCGCTGCGCGGCAGGATCGGCAGCACCATCGCCAAATAGTCCAGCGCCGCCGGGAACGGCTGGTGCAATTTCAGGCGCACCTGCAAGCGGTCCAGCACCTCCGCCCCAGCGATCCAGGAATACAGGCTGGGCACCGCGACATTGCCGCCCGTCACCAGTTGCACCGTCGCCGCCACATCCTCGGCGCCGAATGCCGCACCATCGTGAAAGCGCACCCCGTCGCGCAGCGTGAAATCCAGCGTGGTGTCGTCCGTCTGGGTCCAGCCAGTGGCCAGCAGCGGGCGGATTTGCAGGGTTTGCGGGTCGCGGTCGGCCAGACAGTCCCAGATGTGGTGCGCCAACACCAGGCCGGTGCGGAGTTGGTTGCGATACGGATCGAGCGTGTCCACCGCATCGCGCCAGGAAATCCGCAGCGTATCGCGTGCTTCATTGGCACGGGCCGGGCGCAATCCCGCCGCCAGCAGCGCGCCGCCCGTCAGCACGGCGCGCCGCGTCGGCATCGCGATCAACCCATCGTGGCGTTGAACGCGCCGCCGTCCAGCAACAGGTTTTGCCCGACGATGAACCCGGCGTTGGCGCTGCACAGGAACACGCAGGCGTCGCCGAATTCCGCCGGGTCGCCGACCCGCCCGGCCGGGCTGCTCCGGGCCCGTTCAGCGAGCAACTCGTCCACCGGCTTGCCCGCCTCGGCAGCGGCGGCGGCGGCGTTGCCGCGCAGCCGGTCGGTCAGGAACGGGCCGGGCAGCAGATTGTTGATGGTCACGTTATGCCGCGCCACCTGCCGCGACAGCCCGGCGACGAACCCGGTCAGCCCGGCGCGGGCCCCGTTGGACATGCCCAACGTGGGGATCGGCGACTTCACCGACCCCGAGGTGATGTTGACGATGCGGCCGAACTTGCGGGCGATCATGCCGTCTACCACCGAACGGATCAGGAAGATCGGCGTCAGCATGTTGGCGTCGAGCGCCTTGATCCAGATGTCGCGGTCCCAGTCGCGGAAGTCGCCCGGCGGCGGGCCGCCCGCGTTGTTGATCAGGATGTCCGGGTCCGGGCAGGCGGCCAGGGCGGCGGCGCGCCCCGCCTCGGTGGTGATGTCGCCCGCCACCGTGGTGACGCTGACGCCGGTGGCGGCGCGGATGTCGGCGGCGGTGGCTTCCAGCGTTTCAGCGGTGCGCGCTGTGATGGTGACGGCGGCACCCTCGCGGGCCAGTGCCATCGCGCAAGCCCGGCCAAGCCCCTTGCTGGCGGCGCACACCAGTGCCCGTTTGCCCCTCAGTCCAACGTCCATGTCCGCGCTCCTGCGTTTGCGGCAGTTGAGCATATTGCGGTGGCGGGCCACAGTCCTGGCCATGCCCGTCCCGCCATGGTGCGCACCGCTTCGCTGTGGAGTTGTCACTGGCCTGCGGGCGGAGGCGCGGATTGCCGCGCCGCTTGGGCAGGTGGCGGCCGGCGGCGGACTGCCGGCCGGTGCCGCAGCGGCGGCCGAGCGGCTGGTGGCCGGCGGGGCAACGGCGCTGGTGAGCTTTGGGCTCTGCGGCGGGTTGCATCCGGCATTGCGGGCGGGCGGGCTGGTGGTGCCCGCAGGCGTGCTGGCCGCTGCTCCCAACGCGCCGCCTCTCCACTATGCCGCCGACCGCGCTCTCACCAGCGCGCTCGGTCAGGTAACCTGCGAATATTTGTATTCCGGCACGGCCATCGCCAGCACGGCGGCGGCCAAGGCGGCGCTGTTCGGCGCCACCGCCGCCACCGCCATCGATCTGGAAAGCGGCGCGGTCGCCGAGGTTGCCGCCCGCCACGGTCTGCCGTTCGCGGTGTTGCGCGCGGTGTGCGACCCGGCGGACTTCGATCTGCCGCCGGCCGCATTGCTGGCGCTGAACCCGCAAGGCCGCATCCAGCCGTGGCTTGTGGCGGCCAGCATTCTGCGCCGCCCGGCGCAACTGCCCGCGCTGATCGAACTGGCGCGGGCGGCGGCGGCGGCGCGGGCGGCGTTAATCCGCCGCGCCGGTCAGGTCGCGCACCGGGGCAGGCTTGTGCTTTAGCTGGTCCATCATCTGCTGCACGTGGCGGCTGAACACGAAATCGGCCGGGCGCTGGCCATCCAGCGGGATTTCCGGCGCCATCGGCCCTTCGGTGCGCGGCCCGCGCAGCGCCACGGCGGCGATCTTCCACGGCCGCTTCACCGCGTCCATCACCGCAGTTGCCTCGTAGCCGCTATGCACCATGCAATCGGCGCATTTCTCGTAGTTGCCGGTGCCGTATTTGTCCCAGTCGGTGGTCGCCATCAATTCGGTGAAGGTTTTGGCGTAGCCCTCGCCGAGCAAGTAGCAGGGCCGCTGCCAGCCGAACACGTTGCGCGTCGGCTTGCCCCACGGCGTGCAGGTATAGCGCTGGTTGCCCGCCAGGAAATCCAGGAACAGCGACGACTGGTTGAACTTCCAGCCACGCCCCTTGCCACGGCGGAAGATGTCGCGGAACAATTCCTTGGTCTTGCCGCGATTGAGGAAATGCGCCTGATCCGGTGCGCGTTCATAGGCATAGCCGGGCGAGATCATCACCCCGTCGATACCGATCTTGGTGACATCGTCCATGAACGCCGCCACGCGCTCGGCCTTGGCGCCGTCGAACAGCGTGGTGTTGATGCACACCCGGAAGCCGCGCGCCTTGGCCGCTTTGATCGCGGCGATGGCGCGCGTGTAGACGCCCGATTGGCTCACCGCGTGGTCGTGCATCTCCTGGTCGCCGTCCAGATGCACGTCCCAGGCGAAGTTCTTGTGCGGTTTGAACTTGTCGAGTTGCTTTTCCAGCAGCAGCGCATTGGTGCACAGGTAGATGAACTTGCCTCTGGCCAGAATCTGCTCGACGATTTGCGGCATTTCCTTGTGCAGCAGCGGCTCGCCGCCGGCGATGGCCACCACCGGCGCGCCGCATTCGTCCACCGCCTCCAGGCACTGCGCCAGCGACAGCCGCTGGCCCAGGATTTCCGCCGGATAGTCGATCTTGCCGCAGCCATTGCAGGCCAGATTGCAGCGGAACAACGGCTCCAGCATCAGCACCAGCGGGTAGCGCTTGCGCCCGGCCATATGCTGCTTGACCACGTACGCGCCGACGCCGAACGCCTGATTGAGAGGGACTGCCATGCCGGCTCCTACGGGATGTCGTGTCGAAATAGGGTCGAGACTGGCCCTGGCAAGCGCGGGCTATCGCACGTTTCACCCTGCCCGGGTAGGTTTTGCGGCGCGCATGACGCAAGCTTCACCTGCGTTTCGGCGTCAGGGGGGTTGCGCTGCGGCGGGCGCGAAGGCAAGCGATGGTGACGGCCGGACGCACCCGGGCGGACCTCGCCGGAGTGCGGTATTGCTGGCCGGCGCATCGGGGACGCATTGGATATGACCTCAGTCGTGGGCGCGGCAGCGGGCAAGACAACCCTGACCCAGGCGATGCGCGACACCGCCGCCGAGGTGGAAACGGCGCTCGACGATTTGCTGCCAGTCCCCGACGGCGGCGAGGCGCGGCTCGGCGAGGCGATGCGATATGCCACGCTCGGCGGCGGCAAGCGACTGCGGGCGTTTCTGGCGATGGAAGCGGCGTCGCTGTTCAAGGTCGACCGCCGCTGCGCGGCTCGCGTGGGTGCCGCGATCGAAATGTTGCATGCCTATTCGCTGGTGCATGACGACCTGCCGGCCATGGACGACGACGACCTGCGGCGCGGCAAACCCAGCACGCACAAGGCGTTCGACGAAGCCACCGCCATTCTGGCTGGCGATGCGCTGCAAGCCCGCGCGTTCGAGGTGCTGGCCGAGCACGACACCCACTCCAACCCGGAAGCGCGCTGCGAACTGGTCGCGAGCCTCGCCCTGGCCGCTGGTCTGCGCGGCATGTGCGGCGGGCAAATGATTGATATCTTGGCGGAGGGCCAGGATTTGTCGGCCGAGCAGATCATTCGGTTGCAGGCACTAAAAACCGGGCGGCTCATTCAATACAGCGCCGAGGCTGGGGCCATCCTGGGCCGCGCCGCGCCGTTGCAACGCCATATGCTGGCGGCGTACGGGCGCGATATCGGTGCCGCGTTCCAGATTGCCGACGATTTGCTGGATGCCGAGGGCACCGCCGAGGAGACCGGCAAGGCCACCGGCAAGGATGCGGCGGCGGGCAAGGCAACGCTGGTCGGCATTCTGGGCATCGAACGGGCGCGTGCGCAGGCCGAGATGCTGGCCAGCCAAGCCGCGCGCCATCTGGACAGTTTCGGTGAGCGGGGCGAACATCTGCGCCAGCTTGCCGCTTACGTTGTCGCACGCCGGACCTGAAACCATGAATGTCCAGCTGCCGCCTGGCTCTAAACCGCCCCGTCCCGCGACCCCGATGCTGGACCGGGTGTCGATCCCGCAGGATCTGCGCAATTTCTCGGTCGATCAGCTCAAGCTGCTCGCGGCCGATTTGCGCGCCGAGACCATCGACACGGTGTCCACCACCGGCGGGCATCTCGGCGCCTCGCTTGGCGTGGTCGAACTCACCGTCGCACTGCACGCGGTGTTCGACACGCCGTCCGACCGGCTGATCTGGGATGTCGGGCACCAGACCTACCCGCACAAAATCCTCACCGGGCGGCGTGAGCGCATCCGCACGCTGCGCCAGGGCGGCGGGTTGTCCGGCTTCACCCGCCGCGCGGAAAGCGAATACGACCCCTTCGGCGCCGCCCATTCTTCCACCTCGATTTCCGCCGGCCTCGGCATGGCCGTCGCGCGCGACCTCAAGAACGCCCGCGGCATCAAGGACGACCGCCACGTCATCGCCGTCATCGGCGACGGCGCGATGTCCGCCGGCATGGCCTACGAGGCGATGAACAACGCCGGCGCCCTCAAATCCCGCCTGATCGTCATCCTCAACGACAACGACATGTCGATCGCCCCCCCGGTCGGGGCCATGAGCGCTTACCTTTCGCGCCTGCTGTCCTCCAACTCCTTCCTCAGCCTGCGCGAACTCGCCGCCCGCATGGCCCGCCGCTTCCCCAAGGGTATCGAGCGCACCGCCCGCCGTGCCGAGGAATACGCCCGCGGCATGTTGACCGGCGGCACCTTGTTCGAGGAACTCGGCTTCTACTACGTCGGGCCCATCGACGGTCACAACCTCGATCATCTCCTCCCCATCCTGCGCAATCTGCGCGAGGCCGAGGAGCCCGATTCCGGCCATGCCGGCCCCATCCTGCTTCACGTCATCACCCAGAAGGGCAAGGGCTACCCCCCCGCCGAAGCCTCCGCCGACAAGCTCCACGCGGTAAGCAAATTCAACGTCATCACCGGCGAGCAGGCCAAAGCCGCTCCCGGGCCGCCAACCTACACCCGCGTCTTCGCCGATGCCCTCATCGCCGAGGCCACGCGCGATCCCGCCATCGTCGCCGTCACCGCCGCAATGCCGTCCGGCACCGGGCTCGACCGCTTCGCCAAAGCCTTCCCGAGCCGCATTTTCGATGTCGGGATCGCCGAGCAACACGCCGTCACCTTCGCCGCCGGCCTCGCCGCCGACGGCATGGCGGCGGTGATGGCGACGATCTTGTCGTCGCGCTCGGCCTGTTTGATCAATTCCTGCGCGAAGACCTTGGTGTAGGTCGGCGCATTGGTCTGGGCCGGCTTGTCCTGGCGACCGGTGATGACGTCGAACTTGGCGACGGCGTGGTGCTTGTCGGCCGCGTCCTCCGCCGGGCCATAACCCTTGCCCTTTTGCGTCACGACATGGATCAACACCGGGCGGTCGGCGATCTGTTG